>NZ_PHUE01000001.1:2486758-2797602 GCF_002813295.1 Flavobacterium sp. 5 | reverse complement strand
CTGACTCACTACAATTACATCACCATTAATATCTTTAACAGATAAATTCATAACCTCATTTTCATCTCCAAAAATGCGAAGATTACTGATTTTTTGACAAAGCCAATCAATATCTTCTTGAGTATCGGCATCCTCAATACCTACTAAAACAAGAAGCCCTTTTTGGATTTCGGCTACGACTTTAGAATCGATGGTTACCGAAGCTGAGGAAACTCTTTGAATAACTGTTTTCAATATAATTTAAAATTAACCATTCACAATTCACAACTACTTCCTCGTTTCATCACTAGCTTTTCTATCTTCATCATACGAATCAACGCGATAATGTTCATCGTCTCCTTCTAAAATTTTAAGATAACTATTGTAACGAGACCAAGCGATTTCGTCTTTTTCTAAAGCTGCTTTTATGGCGCAATGTGGTTCTTCTTTATGCAAACAATTATTGAACTTACATTGATCTTTCAACTTGAAAAACTCTGGAAAATACCCGCTGATTTCCTCTTTCTCCATATCAACAATTCCAAAACCTTTAATTCCTGGCGTATCAATTATTCGAGCATTAAAACTCAAATCATACATTTCGGCAAAAGTCGTCGTGTGTTGTCCTTGCTTGCTGGCTTCAGAAATAGTCTTTGTTTTTAAATGTAATGCAGGTTCCATTGCATTTACTAAAGTAGATTTTCCTACTCCTGAATGTCCTGAAAACATTGTCACTTTTTCAACCATCAATTGTTTTAATTCATCCACTCCTTTATTTGTAGTAGCGGAAACTCGCAAACATTGGTATCCGATTTGCTGATAAACATGTTGCATATACAATTGTTCGTCTAAAGTGGCATCATCAAAAGTATCTATCTTATTAAAAACAAGTATCGTCTCAATTCCATAAGCTTCAGCAGTAACCAAAAAACGATCGATGAAATTAAAAGTTGTTGGTGGATTATTAATGGTAACCAAAAGAAAAACGCGATCTATATTCGAAGCAATAATATGCATTTGATGAGATAGATTAACCGATTTTCGAACAATATAATTCTTTCTTTCGTGAATATTATGAATAGTTCCTGTTACAACATCTGAAGTCTCATCTTGTTCATAATCGACAATATCACCCACAGCAATTGGATTGGTGCTTTTAATTCCTTTGATCCGGAATTTCCCTTTCATACGGCATTCGATAAAATCGCCTTGTTCGGATTTTACGGTGTACCAACTTCCTGTAGATTTGTAAACGAGTCCTGTCATGCTGCAAAGGTAAAATTTTGTTTCAAGTTTAAAGTTTAAAAGTTTAAAGTTTTTGTCTATACCATAAAAAACTCCCGAAAAGCATTTACCTTTTGAGAGTTTTTTAAAATTAACTAATGTTCTATTTTAAAAACACGAATTAAGAATTACAATTCAATTTTAAGATTATAAGCAGTGCTTTTATCTTCATAGAAGACATTATAGCTCTTATCTGAAAATGAAACGACTCTGAATTTAGTGGTTTTCGTTTTCTTTAATTCTGCTTCAAGTATAATTAACCCATTCTCATTGGTCATTCCAATAATTTTAAATGGTATTTGAACATCCGACAATGACATATCTGATGAACCGCTATATAATTCAATTTTTTGAACAGCTACAAACGTTTTTTTATCAGAAATACTTTTTTTAAACAAATCATAATCAGGTAATTGATCTACATATAACACCCCCAACAAGCTTGTCTCAGCTGGTAAGGCCTTTGAATATTGGGTTGCATATTTATTTCCATCACTACGTTGTTTTGTCAAATAAATTATATTAGCAGATTGCATTGCAGCCTTTATTTTAAAATTCTTATAAGCTCTTTCCTTAACTTTATCTTGACTAGAAAGTTGACTAGTTCCTTTAGCATTTGAGCTTACATCTCCTAATTTAAATAACCCTTTCACATCTGCTTCTACTTGTGTTATCTTAATATTTTCAAAATCATTCACATCCATAACTTTCTTAAAAGAAGTTGATTCTGCAAAAATTTGTACTCTTCCATTTTTAAACACAATTTTCTGAATCGTGTTCTTATGTGCAGTGTTAATTAAATCTTCTGCAGGATATGAATATTTTACTGCATCAGGTGTAATTTCTTTGACACTACATGCAATCTTTTCACCATTAGAATAAATCGTGTCTGTTTGACCAAAACATAAAGTTGTAACACAAATTACTACTATACTCAAAATTAGTTTTTTCATAGATTCTCAAAATTAATTTAATCGTTTTTGCAATATTACAATTAATAAAAAAACCTTCTGCATGACACAGAAGGTTTATTCTATTTAACAATATTAAAACTTATTTTTAAAAAAATTAAGAGTTCAATACTTTTTCTTGGTGACCAATACTTTCTTGGTGAATTTCTTTGAATAATTTAGTGATAAATTCTTCAGTCAATCCTTTTTTACCACCTTCAGCAACCATTTTCGCTTGGATTTCATTCCAACGATTGTTTTGTAAAACTGCTACGTTATTATCTTTTTTCACTTGACCAATTTCGTCAGCAACTTTCATACGTTTTCCTAAAAGGTCTAATAAATTAGCATCTAGAACGTCGATATTAGCTCTCAATTTTGTCATTTTTTGATCAAAATCTGAATCTCCGCTCACTTTTCTTACTTTCAAATCTTTGAAAATTTGTTTCAAAGCATCTGGAGTTACTTGCTGTGCAGCATCAGACCAAGCGTTATCTGGATCAGTATGAGTTTCTATAATCATACCATCATAATTCAAATCCAAAGCTTCTTGAGTTACTTCAAGAATCATATCACGGTTTCCAGTAATGTGAGATGGATCAATAATCAATGGCAAATCAGGGAATTTATTTTGCAATTCAATAGCAATCTGCCATTCTGGAATATTTCTGTATTTCGTTTTTTCGTAAGTAGAAAAACCTCTGTGGATAACTCCTAATTTTTTGATTCCAGCAGCATATAAACGCTCAACACCACCTAACCATAAAGCCATATCTGGATTTACTGGGTTTTTAATCAAAACAATTTTATCAGTTCCTGCCAATGTATCAGCAATCTCTTGAACTGCAAAAGGATTTGCAGTTGTACGAGCACCAACCCATAAAACATCAATATCATTTTCTAAAGCTAATTTACAGTGAGCAGCAGTAGCTACCTCAGTTCCCATAAGCAAACCAGTTTCTGCTTTAGCTTTTTTCAACCATTTTAATCCAATTTCTCCAACACCTTCAAATCCTCCTGGACGAGTTCTTGGTTTCCAGATACCAGCTCTAAAAACACTTACATCTGAATCTTTCAATTCATGAGCAATTTTCAATACTTGCTCTTCAGTTTCAGCACTACAAGGTCCTGCAATTACGAATGGATGAGACAATTTGAATTCGTTCAACCAATCTCTCATTTCTTTCTTGTTTTCCATCTTTTCTAATTTTATTCTTTTAATTTAATTTAGTTTTTTTTCTCCTACGTAATGTGCTATTTCTTAGCATTCATTCCGTTTAATATTTCTCTTATTTTATTTACACTTTGCATTTCATTATAAATAGCCTCATAATCATCATTTACCAAAAGCTCTTTAAAATTTGATAAATTGGCTATATATTCTTCTAAGGTTTTTACAACCTGTTTTTTGTTTTGTTTAAAAATCGGCGTCCACATTGCTGGCGAACTCTTAGCCAAACGAACGGTACTTTCAAATCCAGAACCTGCCATGTCAAAAATATCCTGCTCGTCTTTTTCCTTATTTATCACCGTTTTCCCAAGCATAAACGAACTAATGTGTGACAAATGCGACACGTAAGCAATATGTTTATCATGCGATTTTGGATCCATATAGCGAATTCTCATTCCCATTTCTTTGAACAACTCTAATGCTTTTTCCTGCAACTTGAAAGTCGTTTTCTCGACCTCACAAATAATATTCGTTTTCCCTTGAAACAATCCTTTTATCGCAGCAGATGGTCCCGAAAATTCAGTTCCTGCAATAGGATGCGCTGCAACAAAATTTCTTCTTTTCGGATGATTCGCCACTACTTCACAGATTGGTGTTTTAGTAGAACCCACATCAAAAACAATAGTTTTTTCTCCAATAGCATCCAAAACTTTAGGTAAAACCTTCATTGCTACATCAACAGGAACCGAAACAATCACAAAATCGGCAGTTTCTAAATCTTCAAAACTGGCTTCTTTATCAATCACTCCCAAAGCAATTGCTTCTTGAACGTGTTTTTCATTCGTATCGATACCGTGAATAGTCGCTTCAGGATATAGTCCTTTGATGTCTAGCACCATCGAACCCCCAATCAATCCTATCCCTATTACGTGTACATTCATTTTTTTAATTTATTTGAAGCTAATCCTGCTATCCGTTCCAATCTTTTATCCTTAAAAATCAGGATAAAAGGATTTCCACTTCTATCAGGGCTAGGACTTCCCGTTTTTTCAAGAACTTTCCGTTCTATATTTTTATGTTCATTTTTTGTCATTCCGACGAAGGAGGAATCTTCGTTGGTTAATCACGTTGCGGAGATTCCTCCTCCGTCGGAATGACAAACTGTAGCAAAAATCAAAAATCGTTAATCAGCAATCTAAAATCTACTAATAGCCTCCTCAATTTTTTCTTCTTTCACACACAGAGCAAATCGAATATATCCTTCTCCATTGCTTCCAAAAATAGTTCCTGGTGTGATAAAAATAGATTTCTCATATAATATCTTATCTATAAAATCTTCTGCAGATGTGATTCCCTCAGGTAATTTTGCCCAAACAAATAATCCAACTCCTTCAGCATATACTTTACAGCCTAGTTTTTCTGCCAATTGTTCTGTAAGCACACGACGCTTTTTGTAAACAGCGTTCATAGAATCAAACCAGGATTTGTCACTTTTCAAAGCTTCAACAGCTCCTTTCTGAATTCCATAAAACATACCGCTGTCCATGTTGCTTTTTACTTTAAGCACTGAATCTATAAGTGTTGCACTTCCTAACACCATTCCGACTCTCCAGCCTGCCATGTTAAAAGTTTTACTCAAAGAATTCAATTCTAATGCAACATCTTTTGCTCCTTCAACCTGCAATAAACTCATTGGCTTATCATTCAAAACAAAACTATACGGATTGTCATTGATTAATAATATATTGTGTTTTTTAGCAAATGCTATTAATTTTGCAAACAATTCCAAACTGCCTCTTGCTCCTGTTGGCATGTGCGGATATCCCAACCACATGATTTTCACTTTCGATAAATCTAATTTTTCCAAAGCTTCAAAATCAGGTTCCCAATTATTAGCTTCTTTCAAATCATAATAAACCGGTAAAGCTCCAACAAGATTCGTCACAGAAGTATACGTAGGATAACCTGGATTCGGAATCAAAACATGGTCTCCTTCATTCAGGAAGGCCATAGAAATATGCATAATTCCTTCTTTCGAACCAATCAATGGTAAAATTTCAACAGCAGGATCTAAAGCAACTCCGTAATTATTTTGATAAAAATCGGCCATTCCTTTTCTAAGTTCCGGCAATCCCTGATAACTTTGATACTGATGCGCATTTTCGTCTTGCATTGCTGCAACCACAGCATCCATTACCGCTTGCGATGGTTTTAAATCTGGACTTCCAATTCCCATATTGATAATTGGTTTTCCTTCTGAGGCTAATTGTCTCACTTCTCTCAGCTTGGATGAGAAGTAATATTCTTCAATTATATCAAGACGCTTTGCTGTTGTAATCATAATTTTTATTTTTGAGCTGTCGGCTATCGGCTATCGGCTTTGGACTTTATAACTTTGGACTTTAAACTTTTAGACTAATTACGGTTTGGTATTTTTATATTCTCCCAATATTTTAAAATACTCCGCCATAATTTCCAATAATGATTTTGCTTTGGCGAAATCTTCATATTTCTCAAAAGTCACATCCACGAAAAATGAATATTTCCAAGGCGTTTCAATTTTTGGCAACGACTGAATTTTAGTCAAATTCAATTTGCAATCGCTCATTACATTCAAAACCGCAGCCAAACTTCCTCGTTTGTGATCCAATTCAAATTTTATTGAAGCCCTGTTTATTTCGCTTTCCGGCACAAAATGATTCTCTCTATTAATAATTACAAAACGAGTCATATTGTTTTTTATCGTTTGGATTTCTGGAGCCAGAATTTCCAAGTCATACATTTCAGAAGCTGTTTTACTAGCGATAGCTGCAATTCCTTTTAGCTGTTTTTCTTGTATTCTTCTAGCGGTTTCAGCAGTATCTTTATCTTCAACCAATTTTATGTTTGGATATTTTTTTAAAAACTCCATACATTGCAACAACGCCATTGGATGAGAATGAACTTCCTGAATATCTTCCATTTTTTGACCTTTTAGAGCCATTAAATTTTGATGAATACTTAAATAATGTTCCCCGATGATATGCAAATTATTTTTATCAATTAATGCGTAATTTGGAATTATTGGACCAGCGATTGAATTCTCTATTGCCATTACCGCCTGATCCGTTTTTCCAGAAAGCAAACTAGTTACCAACTCCTCAAAAGACATACATTCATCAACTTCTATATTTTGATAAAAATAATCTTGAGCCACTTGATGGTGGAAAGATCCTTTAATTCCTTGTATTGCAATTTTCGTTCTCATTGGGTCAAAAAAAAATCCTGATTTTCATCAGGATTGTATATTAGTTTTATTTGTTTCTTGTATTTTCAAATAACCATAGCACAATCCCTTACTTCCTAAAGAAGAAATAAAAAGAGTTGCTAAAATAAAAACGGTTACTAGACATTGTATTGTTTGTGTTTCAATTATTTGATGCAAATGTATAACTTATTTTGACTCGCCCAAAATAAAAATAATATTTTGTATAACAAAAAAAGATTTCTTTGTTAAACTACTTTTAAAATTACTATTTCATAAAAAAGAAGCTTTTTGAGTAGTTAAAATTATTGATTTCAAAATAAAAATACCATTACTGAATGTCTATTATCTTAAAAAGAGCATGCTTTTAAAGCTTTTACCCTAAAATATAGATGAAAAATGACTTTTTCTATAATACTCTAAAGTTGTTATGGCCGCGTGAGGGATAGAAGCAAACTGCCAAAGCAGTGCGGATAGCCCGACCCAATTGAGAAAAGGGGCTGATTAAGCGGCACTATAAGTAAGCCCCTTTTCTCAATTGGGGCACGCCCAAACGAACTTTTTCAAACTGAAAAAACAAATAATCATTTAGTTTTTTGAGGAAATCCACTTCTTTCCTTCGGAGATTCTGGTAACTACCATGGTACAAACCAAGTCACCATTCGCATTCAATAATGTAGCGATTGGATCAACCAAGGTTCCTATAATCATTGCAGCTGGCAAAGCTTGTTCCATTGGGAATCCATAAACTGTGATGGCTAAAATCTCTCCTATATAACCGCCGTTTGGGATCCCTCCTTCGACAACTGAGACAATTATTGTAATTCCGATGGCAACCAATAAAGTATAAGGATCGGTAAAATCCTTTCCAAACAAGGCAAAAAGAACTGCGATTTTCACTATCGACGACATGCTAGAACCGTCTTTGTGCAAGGGTGCCCCAAGCGGAATTACCAGATTCCTAATGTGACTTGGAATATTCATTTGCTCTGCTCCTTCGAGATTTGCAGGAATGGTTGCAATACTGCTGCAAGTCCCAACAGCTGTCAATGCAGGAGTGATGTTATTTTTCCAGAATACTTTTAGTCCAATACTTCCTCCTGCGAAAAAAGCATACAAACTAAAAAACACAATAAAGTAAAAGGAACAAACGGCATAATAAAGCGCCAATGGTTTAGCATACGCTCCAAATAATTGTGGCCCAAAAATCCCTACTTGATAAGCAAAATAAGCGCCAAGACCAATTGGAGCGGTTTTCATAATAAGATGCAGCAATTGTTTCATTACTTCGTTACCCGAATCAAGAAACTTAGCAAAATCTTTTCCTTTTTCACCTGCACGTAAGGTAGAAAAACCTATTAAAAAGGAAAATAGGATGAGTGCCAGCATATTTTTTCGAGACAAAATCTCGTAGAAATCATTTACTGTAAGTAATTGTGTAATTTGAGATCCTGTGCTAGCTTCCTGTATTTTCTCTATAACCGTTTTGGAAAGCACAATGTCTTGATGAATTGGAAAAATCAAAACACCAATAATCATTACTATAGCCGAAATAATTACGGTTGATAAAAAGACACCTATAACTATCATGAAAAGTTTTCCGAGTTTTTCTGTTTTTTGCAAATTGGCAATTGAAGAGGCGATCGTAAAAAACACTAGTGGAATTATCGCTGTAAAAAGTAGATTCAGGAATATATCTCCTAAAGGTTTTATCACTTCTACTCCATCTCCAAAAACCAAACCTAAAATACTTCCAACAAATATTCCTCCGAGGAGTAATAAAATACTACTGTAATTTTTCAAGAAACTGCCTGATTGATTTTTCATATCTACTTAGTTTATTGTAAATATAGGAATCTAAATACAATTCTTTTAAAAACAAAAAGCATTCATGAGGTTATGAATGCTTCCTTAAAATTAGAGAAAATAGAAATTAAAAAATCTTTGAAATTCCTACAGTAAACGATTGACCAAAATTAAAGTTAAAACCTGTTTCTTTATATCCATTACTATTGGTCCTATTTGTTGTTGAATAATTCAAACCTCCAAAACCAAAATTTAAAGCAAATCCATTTTTTATATTTATTGCTAGAACGGGCATAATTGTTGCATAAAAACCATTTGTTTTATAAGTATAATTCGTTGGATCACTAAAGTCATTTGAACTTGTGTCTTTATATGTGCGATAACCTGTCCCTAGATCTGCATAAATTAAAAACAAATCGCTCAAGGACTTTGAATAACGAACAAAAGCTCCAAAAGAACAATTATTTCTTTTACTTTCTTGATTTGTATATTCATTTCTTCCAGACGAAATTCCAGCCTCACCTCCTATTGTCCAGTTATTAGCAAACTGATACCCAACTTTTGGATAAAAACTAAATTCGGATTGAGTAAATCTAGTTTCTGGATTACCAGATTTTTGTTTTTGAGATGAATAACTCACAGTCCCCATTAATAAAACAGTTCCCTTTTGGGCATTTGCAAAGCTTACTATAGCTAAAGCAAGAACAACGAAAATTCTTTTCATAATTTATTTTATTTTGTTAAAAATTAATAATCCTTTAACAAGAACTATGCCACTACAAATAATTACCACAGAATTTTATTTAGTTTAATCTAATCACTTTTATTGTCAATTAAAATATAAATTTTAGAAGTTAAACGGGGAACTATCTATTTTCTAATTACTTTTGCAACAAATAATATGGTATGTCAATAGAAGTAAAAAACGTTTCGAAAAGTTATGGTGCTCAAAAAGCATTAGACAATATTTCTTTTTCTGTCAAAAAAGGAGAAATTGTTGGTTTTCTAGGCCCAAATGGTGCTGGAAAATCGACTTTGATGAAAATTTTAACCACGTATCTAAATGCTGATAGTGGTGTTGCACTCGTAAATGAATTTGATGTAAACAGTCAGGAAAAATCAGTTCAGCTTTCTATTGGGTATTTACCAGAACACAATCCGTTGTATTTAGATCTGTATGTTAGAGAATATTTAGCTTTTAATGCCGATGTCTATAAGGTGGCTAAATCTAGAATTGAAGAGGTAATTCAGCTTACGGGTTTGCAAAGCGAAAGTCATAAAAAAATAAGTCAATTGTCTAAAGGATATCGTCAACGGGTTGGGCTTGCCAACGCTTTATTGCACAATCCTGATGTTTTAATTTTGGACGAACCAACTACAGGTCTAGATCCAAATCAGTTAGTCGAAATCAGAAATGTGATTAAAAATGTTGGAAAAGACAAAACGGTTTTTCTATCTACACACATTATGCAGGAAGTAGAAGCGATTTGTGATCGTGTGATTATTATTGACAAAGGACAAATCGTCGCCGATAAAAAATTAGACAACTTAATCTCTGCTGATAAAGAACAAGTAATCGAAGTAGAATTTGATAAAAAAGTACAAGAAGATCTTGTTGCTGAAATTCCACATTTGAAATCGTTCACAAATACTCAAGGATTTTCTTGGGAACTGACTTTTGTTTCCGACAAAGATATGCGTTCTACCGTTTTTGATTTTGCTTATGATAATGGTTTGAAAACTTTACAACTGAACCAAAAGAATAAAAATTTGGAAGCGGTTTTTAGAGAAATAACTAAGTAATTATTTTTTAGATTTCAAATAAAAAAGCTCGTTTAAAAACATTTTTAAACGAGCTTTTTTATTACTTCATTAATGACTTTAAATATATTGTATACAGTAACGACAAGACTATAACTGAAAGACGTACGACACTTTTCAGAAAAAAATTATTAACATTTAATGATGGTAAATTAGATTTGGTTTTTAGAAAGAAATCAACCAGTTTTTTATAATCTAATAGTATTAAAAATAAAACTCCAATTGTCAGCAGAACAGATTGCGTCAAAGCACCTGCATTCATCTGATAAAAAATATTAATCAAAGTCAAATTGAGAAGCAAAGAAAACAAAATTATAGCTCCGATTAGTAATGTTCTGCGGTACAATAACAAATAACCTCCTATAATTTGCATGAGTGCTATTATAATTCCGAAAGCAGGTGAATGTCCAAAATAAAACCAAGTTAACCATTCGCCTGTTTGTTGGTTCATTGACATATTCGAAATGGCTGTTGGCACAATAAACTGAAGTCCGTAAAACTTTTTCCAACCAAAACTAACTATATTAAAAGCAATACAATAACGAATCGAACTATAAAAGGAACCATAGGCTTTTACCGAATCGATTTTTTGTTTTCGCTCCAAATACTGCCATAAAAACGGAAACAACAAGGAAATTAATAACGAAATACCAACCAAAGAAAAAACTAATATTGGAGGCAACCAAGGAATATTTCCTCCATTACCAAGTGTAAGTAATAAAGCGGAAAGCTCAAGTCCAAAAATTAAACAGGTACAGACTTTTTTTCCAATTGAATTTGAAATCTCTGAATTTGATTGTTCTAACATCTTATTTGTGTTTTGAATTAATATTCGACAAATATGAATAGTATTCAAACACTAAGCGTTCCGATGTATGCATTCGAACGTAATTAAAATTCTTTTTCTACAATACTCGTATTTGATTTTACAAATTCAGTTGGAGAGAAACCAGTGAGCTTTTTAAAAGTCGTATTAAAAGTAGTTTTGGAATTAAATCCAGATTCATAAGCAATTCCCAAAATATTTAATTGATTGTATTTTTCAGATAATAACAAATTTTTAGCTTCCTCAATGCGATACTTATTTATAAAATTATAAAAATTATCGCCATACAATTCATTAATAACAAAAGAAGTTTCATTGCAGTTTGCATACATTTTTTTGGCCAATTTTGGCAAACTCAAATCATTATCCAAATACAGTTTTTCGGAATTTATAAGTATTTGCAATTTATCATTCAATTCAAGCATCCGAGTTTCAGAAACTCTTTTTGGGTTTTCTTTTTTATATTCTTTAATAGCTGATAAATCATTTAATTCGGTTTTGCTGAAATCAAAAATTTCTTTTTGCTGCAAAGAAAAATAGGCCAGAAAAAAAACACTTAACAGATATATGAAAGGTGTAAATTCAATTAAACTGTTTAAACTTAAAAAGATAAGATTAAGCCATCCCGTTACAATAAATAACAGAACCAATAGAAAATATTTTAACCAAGAAAGATCAATTTTTTTAATTGATGATGAAAACTTATGTACGTTTTTTAAATGATTTTGCAATCTTCTAAATGATAAACACCAATAGATTATAGTTTGCAATGGTAATACTATTTGAAAAACAAAAAACACGACCCTGCCTACTTCATAACTAAACTCAAAATTTTTTCCAGTTATAAAAAAAGGAAATCTGAAAATTAAAAAAATTAGAAAGGGTAAAAAATGCCATAAATTTTTCTTTTCAAATTTTTTAGAGAATGATGTAAAATATAAAATGCTGATATAAAGAAATGGAGCCGTTAGGAATCGTATCAAACCTATCATCTCGAAAAGATTAGGATGAGTTAAAGATATCTTTTGATAAAATAACGGTATTTCAACAATAGCTAATCCGAGTGTAATAACAAATAATCCAAGGAATATATTAGCCATTACATTTACTTTTCGTGAATGAGCAAGAAGTAAAAAGCCCAACAAAAATGTAGCGCCAGATGTAATACCCATTATGATTGGAGAATTTATCATATTAAAATATTTGCTATTCTTTTTCTTAATTTAAAAAGTTGGCAAAAGCTTTTGTGTCAAAGTAAAAAGGTCTAATTGCAGTAATTTTTCCCGATTGTAATTCGAAATGCTCCGAAATAGGCATGCTTATTATTTCACCTGATTTTTTAGATTTGCATTTGATTGTGAACAGTATAATAACCTCATCTTTTGAATCATTAGTAAAATAAGTCGGTTCTTTTTCTATGACTAAATCATAGTAGGTTCCTGCTTTTGTAAACATTGTAATCCACTCGCCAAAACCTATATACACACCTCCATACGCTAAACCTTCGGCCTGATTATAAACAGCTTTGTCAGCGATAAGTGTTACCATTGTTTTGAAGTCTCTGGTTTTAAAAAGACATTCATAATATTTAGCAACTACTGCTATATTTTCTTTCTCCAGCACATTTAATCCATTAGATTTTGTTTGGGAAAATGCCAGATTAAACAAAAATAACGTCAGTGCAAAACTCCATATTTTCTTCATATTGCTAATTTTAGTTTAAAAGTTAAGTGATTTGAAATTATTGTATTCCTAACTCCAAAATTGTTTCCTTTAAAGAATCAATTGCAATTTGTACATCCAATTCAGTTGTTCTCCAATTTACAAACGAAGCTCGGATTCCTTTTTTGTTTTGATAAATAGTAGGAGTCATAAACACTTTGCCTTTATCATTAAGTTTCGTCAAAAATAAAATTGCTTTTTCCTGATTATGTTCTCCTGCCAAAGTAAAGCAAACATTGTTTAGACGAGTTGGAGCCAACAATTCAAAATTTTCACTTTGGGCAATAAACTCATCGAACTGCAAGGCTCTTGCAACACTATTTTCTACAATATCCTGAAAACCTTGTTTTCCATATGCCAAAAGCGAAAACCAAACAGGTAAAGCTTTTAGTCGTCGGGAATTCTCAGGTAAAAAATTCAAGTAGCTAAAATTTTCTAATGGATCTCCCAAATACGGTGCATTCGAATTTTGAAATGTTTCAACCTGACATTTTTTATGTTCATCTTTTATCAAATAAAAAGCACTTTCGTAAGGAACATTAAGCCATTTATGACAATCAATAGTAATACTGTCTGCTTTTTCCCAACCATTTAGCAAATGGTGGTACTTTGGCGAACAAACTGCAAAACCACCAAAAGCAGCATCAATATGCCACCAAAAATTGTATTTTTCTTTGAGTTTTGCAATCGCATTAAAATCATCAAAATCGGCTGTATTCACAGTTCCTGCACTTGATATTAAAATAAAAGGTTGACCGTTTAATTTTGATATATTCTGTTCTAAATCATCTATATCAATGGCTTCTCGATTGCCTTCGATTGTTTTTATTTTAGTAAAATTTTGACTTCCAATTCCTAACATCGCCAAACATTTTATTGAGGAAGAATGTGGCGTAGCAGTCAAGATATGAATAGGAGCTTTAATTCCATTTTTCGCAAAATCTAAACCCAATTGTTTTCCTAACCATTGTCGAGCAACCGCCAAACAAGTAAAATTTGATAGAGTTGCACCAGTTACAAATCCTCCTAAAAATGATTTTGGCAAAGCCAATAATTGCAACAATAGGTTTATGGTTTCAATTTCTATCAAAGCTGAAACGCCGCCTTGGGCATTTGTCGCTTGTGCATTTGGGTCGTAAATAGTAGTAAGCCAATCTCCAACAATCGAAGCTGGTGTAGCTCCACCAGTCACAAAACCCCAATATCTAGGTCCGCCTTGAGAAACCATTAAAGGTGCCAAACGCTGATTAAACATTTCCAAAGTGGGCAATGCCCCTAATCCAGAATCATTTAAAATCCCAGTTGTATCTATAGTGTTTCGAGTTGAAGTTGGAAGAGAATCAATAGTATTCAAAAAATCAATTCCATGTTGTTTTACCTGCTCAAGGATATTATTAATGTCTCGTAAATCTTGTTGAAGTGTTGGATTCATTTCATATTTTATTAAAAAATTCGGATACCGAATATACAAAATTACCCCAACTTAACTTACAATATAAAATTATCTTTTCATTGCAAAGTGTCCTTTATATATTTTGCCATTGGCTCGCGTAACCACAAACCAATAATCAGTCGAAGGCAATTCATGTCCATTATAAGTACCATCCCAAACTGAAGTAGCATTTAGTTCTTTAATGAATTTCCCATATCGGTCAAATATTTTAACCATAAGCTTAGGTTCTAATTCTGAAAAACGAACTGCCCATGTATCATTATATCCATCTCCATTGGGAGTAAAAAACTTTGGATAATTCAAAAGATAAACTTCGTCAATAGCAATTCCACAGCCATTTTTATCACGAACATAAACCGTATAATCTCCACTTAATAATCCTGAAAAAGTATTACTGTCTTGATACGAAATTCCGTCTAATGAATATTCGTAATTTCCGATACTTGAACTAGAAACATGTACTTCAATTACATTTTCTGTATCCATCCAATCTTGGGTTTCGGTCGAAATCACAGCCACATTTGACAATACTATTGAAAAATTCTTGGTTGTTGAACAAACAGAATTTCCATGATTTTGTGTTACTGTCACTGAGTAATCTCCAACATTTGAAACGGTTATTAAAGGTGTAGTTTCTAAAGTAGACCATAAATAACTATCAAAACCAGAGTCTGCACTTATAGTAACATCCTTATTTTCGCAAAGAGAAATACTGTTTGGAATAGAAAGAACAGGTTCGCTCACAAGTATCAAAGTCAATTGTCCTGTTTGATAACATTTATCATTCGAATCAATTCTGACATAAATTATTGAAGACCCTAATACCAAATTATAACTAGTTGGTGTGGAAATTTGATCCGTTGCCGTTTTATTTTCTACACCCGACAATGATGTAAAATAGGTAAAACTACAAGAACCACAAGTAACAATTTTTGAATTATAACTCGTTAAATCTACTAATTCTGAACCGTCGCTTGCATTATCACAAATAAAATCTTTAATATCATTTACAACTAGACTTGGAGTAACAATTGTTACCAAAACAGCCAATCTATTCACACTTTCACATCCATTTACCGTTTGAACTGCATAGTAGGTTACTCCATTTATAAGAGGTGTTGCACTTGGCAAAACAGTTCCGCCTATTGCATTATCATACCAAATAATAGACGTTCCTGTAACTGCCAAACTCGCAAGGGTTGCTTTTTGAGTAGTACAAAAATTTTGTACAGAATCACCAGTTGGAGCTTGAGTATCTTGAATATTTATAACTATTGGAGTTCGCAAACTTTCACATGTCGTTAAAGTTTGAGACGCATAATAGGTTTTAGATTGTAATAACGTAGTAGTTGGCAGTAAGTTTCCATTGGAAGCGGCATCGTACCATTTTACATTTGTACCAATTATCGCAATATCGTTAATAGCCGAGTTTTGCTGAACACAAAAAAGCTGTGGTATATTTGCAACAGGAAGCGGTTCAGTATTAACAAAAGCTTTGATTTCGGTTGCATTTGCGACTAGCGAAACACAGCCAATTACATTTTTTATCAAAACTTGATAAATATCTGGAACCAGATTTGTTTTAGTGTTACTTGTTGTCCAATTTTGACCTCCATCAAAACTATAAGAAGCAGCACTATCTGAAATTGTTATAGTTCCAGTCGACATACTACAATCTGGTTGTATAGTTGTTACCGTTGGTGTTGGCGGATATCCTGGCGGAATACTAATTGTTGCAGTAATCTGAGTGGTTTCACATAAAGTACTGTTACGGGTTTTAATCCAATAATCTCCAGGAGTAAATCCAGTTTTAGTGTTACTTGTTTGCCAAGTTAAACCATTATCAAAACTATATTCGGCATCTAGACTGGTAACAGTAATCGTTCCATATGGATTATTACAAATTACGGGTTGGATAATATCAAAAGTTGGTGTTGCAGTTGAAAACGCAGTCAAATTAATATGAGCATCAACAGGAGCTGAAACACAACTCGCACTTTTGGAAGTTACTTTGTAATCGCCACCAGCCAAGCCCGAAAAAACCATAGATGATTGATAATTAACTCCATCTACACTATATAAAAGTCCGGTAGGTGTAGTTACTGTAATGGTTCCAGAAGGTACATCACAATTGGGTTGTGTTGTTTCTACTGTTGGTGATATAGGTCCTGATTTTACATTGATAGTAATTTCATTAGAAAAAACACGACAATTACTCGAACTAATATTTGAACTATCAGCTGTAGCCAATCGGTATTTATAAGTTCCCAAAGCACCTGAGACAAAAGTATAAACTGCTTTGTTTTCTCCTGAAATATCTGTCCAAGTTAATCCCCCATCTTTACTATTCTGCCATTGATAGCCTACCGTTGTATAAGCCGAAGATGAAACAGTTCCGCTAAGTGTAATTGATTTGGATTCATTTTCACATACTTCCAGATTAGTTACTGACTCATTTACAATTTCTGAAGTAACTGTTGGTCCACAAGCTCGAAAGGTAATATCATCAAGAGCGATGTCATTCCCTGGCGCTGCTCCCGCTTTATTATTTCGCATTCGAATTACAACCGTTGAAACCCCTGACGGAGTAGTAAAAAAGAATCCATATTGCTTCCATAGGGCACTGCTTGACAAACCGATATTACCCGTGTTGTAAGTTCCTAAAATAGTTCCGCTAGTATCTTCAATTGTAAAAGTAATATTGGGTGGGCTATTGTCTTGACTCCTTAAAAGATTCATAATCCAAGCGGCAAATTCATAGGTTGTACCAGCACACAAACCTGAAACCGTATTTTTATAAAAATAATCGGAGGTAGAGAAACTTGCATTCACTACCATCATATATCCGCCCCCAGTATGATCTGTAGTTGTCCACCAAGTTCCAGCTGTATTTGTGGTTTTTTCAACTGTATAAGAACCATCACTCGGAAAATCAGCCGTTGTCCAACTATAACTCGTAATTCCAGTTCCTAAAGCTGTACCATGTGTCGATGTTCCTGAACCAAAATCTAATTTAACAACAGGATCACCCAAACTGCCTGTACATAACTGGGCATGCAATTGTGGAAATAAAAAAAAACTAATCAGTAGTGTAATAAGGTATTTAATATTCAAAATAGAGTTGTTTTATTTAAGTAAAACTACCCTATAACAAACTGATTTTCAAAAATCTTATACCAGTCAGTATTATTAATCGATGAAAATTAACTCCTTATCTATTAAATAATCATTTATGAAAAATATTATTTTAAATAACTTTTTATTCAACCTTAAAATCCCCTTCTAAACCATTTTCAGCATTAGAGGCAATCCAAAATTTGAAGTCACCCAGCTCTACTTTTAATTCCATTTTATCATTATAAAAAGCTAATTCCGAAACAGGAATTGAGAATTGTACCGTTTTCGATTCTTTTGGTTTTAATTCGATTTGTAAAAAATCTTTAAGTTCTCTAACTGGTCTTACAATACTTCCAGTAATATCGCGAACATACAGTTGTACAGTTTCAATTCCTGTGATGTTTCCTGTGTTTGTAATAGTTGCCGAAACTGTTAGCTTCTCACTATTTTTAAGTTTATTTTTTTCGATTTTTAAATTATCGTATAAGAAACTCGTATAACTCAATCCATATCCAAAAGGAAACTGAGGCTCATAACCCGCATCAAGATAGTGAGAATTATTTCCCAAAGAACTTTGCCATGCTTCAACAGGAATGTCCTGAATCGCTACAAAAGTTTTTGGATCCGCTGGTCTTCCCGTATTAGGATGATTATAATAAATAGGAATCTGGCCTACTTCTTTTGGCCAAGTCACAGGCAATTTCCCCGAAGGATTTACTATTCCCTGAAGCACATCAGAAATTGCTGGACCAGCCATCGTTCCTGGATGCCAAGCCATAATCAAGGCATTTACTTTTGGCAAAACAGCACCCAAAGCTATTGGTCTTCCTGCCATTACAATTAATATAATTGGCTTGCCTGTTTTTTGTAATTCCGCTATTAATTTTTCCTGTAAACCTGGCAAATTAATATTGGCTCGTGAATGCGCTTCGCCAGAAAGAATGGCTTCTTCTCCTGCAAAGAATAAAATTACATCTGATTTCTCAGCTTCCTTTATTGCAGCCGCAAACCCTTCCTCAGATTGTGATCGACTGTGTGAAAGTCCAGGAGCATAAAATACATTATTGCCACCAAAACTACTTTGTAGGGCTTTCAAAGGAGTTTGAGAATCTTCTTTTTTGCCGTCAAAAATCCAAGTTCCTAGTTGTTCTCTTGAAGCATCAGCCAATGGACCTATTACAGCTATTTTTTGATTTGATTTTAATGGAAGAATTTGATTTTCATTTTTTAATAAAACACAGCTTTTACTAGCAGCATCTTTCGCTGTTTTGAGGGCATCAGCATTTAACAATGAAAACTTTTCTCGGTTTTTAAAGTACGGATTTTCAAAAACTCCAGATCTAAATTTTATTCGAAGAATATTACGAACCATTTCATTCAATTGTTTTTCAGAAATTTTATTCTCTGCAATGAGGTTTTTTAAATGAATGGCATAAGACAAACTGGTCATTTCCATATCAAGTCCTGCTGAAGCAGATTTAAATGCAGCATCTTTTTCATCTGATGCATATCCGTGTGGAATCATTTCTGTAACAGAATTCCAGTCACTAACCACAAATCCATCATATTTCCATTCATCTCTTAGAATATTTTTCAGCAAAAAAGTATTTCCAGAAGCAGGAACTCCATTAAGATCATTAAAAGAAGTCATAAAACTTGCAGCTCCCGATTTTGCTGCTGCTTCGAAAGGCTTTAGGTATACATTTCGAAGTAATGACTCAGACATGCTTACTGTGTTGTAATCTCTTCCGCCTTCTGCAGCTCCATACGCTGCAAAGTGTTTTACACATGCTAAAATCTGACCAGGAACGGAAGGATCCACACCTTGAAATCCTTTTACATAAGCCACTCCTAATCTGGATGCCAATAGAGGATCTTCACCTGGAGATTCTGCTATTCTTCCCCAACGGGCATCTCTTGCAATATCTACCATTGGAGCAAATGTCCAATTAATACATCTTGAATAAGATTCATTTGCAGCAATTTTAGATGTTTTTTCAACTAATTCCATGTCCCAAGAAGCAGCTAATCCTAAAGGAATTGGAAAAATTGTTTTATATCCGTGAATGACATCTCTTCCAAACAATAATGGAATATGATTTGGACTTTCTTCAACAGCAATTTTCTGTAATTCAAGGACAAGACTAGGTTCAGTAAGATTTAAAACAGAACCTACCAACCCCTTTCTAACTTCATTTTTAAGCTCTTCGGACAATCCTTTGCTTCGGCTTGAAGTTCCTTTTAGACAAGTTTGACCAATTTTTTGATCAATACTCATTCCTTTTATAATTTTATCTATTTTTTTCTCAATTAACTTATTTGAGTCTTGACAATAAGAATTTGAAAATATCCAAAAAGAAATCAGTGAATAGAAAATTTGTTTTGCTGTTAGCGTTTTCATTAATAGAAGATATTTTAATTTACATATATTATTGTCCAACAAAAAAAGCCAAATTAATGGCTTCTTAAAATATTGTCTTTTAATTCTAAAAAATAAAAGATGATTTGTAAATGTAATTATTTTTCTACTAAATCATATTCCTAAAAACTAACTTTTTGGCAAAGGTGCTCCAACAGCAACATCACAGCGATGTCCTGCCTGTCCGTGTGGTGGATTCATTCCTTCTGGAGTTTCAGTGTTTGCAGAACTTGGGGATAATAATGCTGGAACTGCAGGTGGTACCGTAATTTTTTCGCTTATTTGACCGGAAGATACAGTAGAAGTTGTAGCCGTAGTAGCTGTAGGTTTTGAATTTAATGGTGCTCCAACTGGAATATCACAACGATGATTTGGCTGTCCATGTGGAGGATTCATCCCTTTTGGAGTTACTGTCTTTGCTGCTACAGATTGCGTTACAGTTTGCACTTGTGGCTGCATCTGAACCTGATTGGTTTGCTGTGTTGTATTTGCTCCATTAACTGGAGAATTCAGAGGTGCTCCAACTGGAATATCACATCTATGACTGGGTTGTCCGTGTGCGGGATTTACACCTGCTGCCACTGATGGTGTGCCTACAACATTATTTTCGTGAAATAAATTATGTTTTTCTGGCGCGGGTTGTTGAGTAGTTTGCGCTTGCAACGTTGTAGCTCCTTGCTGTGTAAAAGGTATAATTGTTCTAGGATCAGCTTTTGATACCTTCTCTTCATTATTTTTACACGAAGTAATCGTAATTGCTGCAACTAAAAAAGTATAATAAATAGATTTCATTGGGCTAAACTATGATATTGAAATCAAATATAAACATTTTAATCCCTACCTCCCAAAATAACAATATACTTTCATAAAAAAACCAGCCTATAAAAAGCTGGTTTTTGGGGAATAAAACAGTCTGTCTTTTTAAAAAACCTGACTAGCTATTTGTCTAATATTTTCTGATTTTCCCATTGAATAATAATGTAAAACGGGAACTCCTGCTGCTTTCAATTCTAATGATTGTTGGATAGCCCATTCGATACCTACTTGACGAATATCAGCATTATTTTTGCATTTATCTACAGCACTTATTAAATCTTCTGGTAAATCGATACGGAAAATTTGAGGTAAAATTTGCAAATGCTTTTGTACTGCAATTGGTTTAATTCCTGGAATAATAGGAATGGTAATTCCCATTTCTCTTGCTTTTTTTACAAATTCAAAATATTTGGCATTATCAAAAAACATCTGAGTTACCACATAATCAGCACCTGCATCTACCTTTTCTTTTAGTCTTTTTAAATCTGATAATAAAGAAGGTGATTCTAAATGTTTCTCGGGATAACCCGCAACTCCAATACAAAAATCAGCTTTATTATCTGCATCCATTACATCATGCAAATACTTCCCACAATTTAATTGATTTATTTGAGCAACCAAATCTACAGCGAAATTATTACCCCCTAGTTTTGGAACAAAAGATTGTTCGTCTTTCATAGCATCACCACGAAGTGCCATCACATTATTGATTCCAAGGTAATGACAATCTACCAACATGTACTCAGTTTCCTCTTTGGTAAAACCACCGCAAAGCAAGTGTGGTACTGTATCTACATTGTATTTATGCTTAATCGAAGCACAAATACCCAATGTCCCAGGACGCATTCTTGTTAGCTTTTTATCCAACAATCCATTTCCTTTATCAATATAAATATACTCCTCACGCGAAGTAGTCACGTCAATAAATGGTGGGTTGAACTCCATTAATGGATCAATATTATCGTATAATTCCTGAATGCTTTTTCCTTTTTGTGGCGGAATAATTTCAAAAGAGAATAATGTTTTCTCTTTAGCTGCTTCTATATGTTCTGTTACTTTCATTAATATGTCTTAAAGTTTGAAAGTCGAAAGTCGAAAGTCGAAAGTCACACTTTGAGACTTTATAACTTTTGACTTTATGACTATTTATTTTTAATATTTGAAAGTCGAAGGTAGAAAGTCACACATTTTATGACTTTCGACTTTTGACTTTCAGACTAAATTAATCTGCTATATTTGGATTTAACCATTTCATTGCGACATCAGTAGAAACACTTCTACGTTTGGCGTAATCAATGACTTGATCTTCTTTTATTTTTCCGAGTCCGAAATACCTACTTTTTGGATTCCCAAAATAATAACCCGAAACTGATGAAGCAGGCCACATTGCCATGCTCTCCGTCAAGGTTACTCCTATTTCTTTTTCAACATTTAGTAATTTCCAAATCGTTGGTTTTTCTAAATGGTCTGGACAAGCTGGATAACCTGGCGCTGGACGAATTCCTTTATAATCTTCTTTGATTAATTCTGCGTTTGATAAAGATTCTTCTGTATCATAACCCCAAATTTCTTTACGGATTTTTTCATGCAAATATTCAGCGAAAGCTTCTGCAAAACGGTCTGCCAAAGCTTTTACCATAATCGAATTGTAATCGTCTAAATCTTTTTCGAATTCAGCTGCCCATTCATCAACACCAAAACCAGTTGTTACACAAAAAGCTCCCATATAATCTACTACACCATTATCTTTTGGCGCAATAAAATCTGCCAAAGCGATATTTGGAGCTCCTTTAGTTTTTTGCGATTGCTGACGCAAAGTCAAAAATGTCTGCAAAGGTTTTCCATTTTCGTCTGTCAATTCAATATCATCATCATTGATTTGGTTGGCAGGAAAAATTCCGTAGATTCCTTTGGCTTGTAATTTCTTTTCATCCAAAATCACTTTCAACATCGCTTGTGCATCTCCAAAAAGCGAAGTTGCTTCTTTACCCACAACCTCATCAGTCAAAATAGCTGGATATTTCCCGTGTAATTCCCAAGTTTGAAAAAACGGCGTCCAGTCAATGTATGGAACCAAAACATCCAAATCAACTTCAATTGTTTGCTCGCCAATTACCTTTGGTTTCACTGGAGTGAATTCATTCCAATCCAATTGCAATTTGTTTTTACGAGCATCTTCAATCGATAAGAAATTTTTATCTCTCGAACGATTCAAAAACGTTTCTCTAAACGCATCATATTCGGCTCTAATGTCGCTTGCGTATATTTTTTTATCCTTATTCAATAAACTTCCAGCTACCGTTACGGCTCTCGAAGCATCATTTACGTGGATAACAGTTTCTCTGTATTGTGGTGCAATTTTCACGGCAGTGTGTGCACGCGAAGTTGTTGCTCCACCAATCATTACTGGAATTTTCATTCCTCGTTTATCCAATTCCTTAGCGAGATAAACCATTTCATCTAATGAAGGTGTAATCAAACCACTCAATCCGATAATATCAACTTCGTGTTCGATTGCAGCTGCAATAATTTTTTCGGGAGCCACCATAACACCCAAATCTACAATCTCATAATTATTACACGCCAATACAACCGAAACAATATTTTTTCCAATATCGTGAACATCTCCTTTTACGGTTGCCATCAATATTTTTCCGTTTCCTTGTTTATCTCCCGCTTGCTTAGAAGCTTCAATAAAAGGCAGCAAATAAGCCACGGCTTTTTTCATCACACGAGCCGATTTTACCACCTGTGGCAAAAACATTTTTCCGCTTCCGAACAAATCTCCAACCACATTCATCCCCGTCATTAAGTTGATTTCGATTACTTCGATTGGTTTTGTTGCCGCCAAACGAGCTTCCTCAACATCTTCTTCTATAAATTGGTCCACTCCTTTTACAAGCGAATGTGTAATTCTTTCCTGCACCGTTCCCGAACGCCATTCTTGCACCGCTTTTTCGTTGCTCTTTACATCACCTTTTACATTCTCAGCAAAGTCCAACAAACGCTCAGTCGCATCATCTCTTCTATCTAAAATTACGTCTTCGACGTGTTCTAATAAATCTTTCGGAATTTCATCATAAATCGTCAACATTTCTGGGTTTACAATTCCCATTGTCATTCCATTCTTAATCGCGTGGTATAAGAAAACCGAGTGCATCGCTTCTCTCACCGTATCATTTCCTCTAAACGAAAACGACACATTACTCACTCCTCCACTAATATGTGCGTGTGGTAAATTATCACGAACCCATTTAGTTCCTCTAAAGAAATCCAAAGCGTTCAAACGATGTTCTTCCATTCCTGTTGCGACTGGAAAAATGTTCAAATCGAAAATAATATCCTGCGGTGGAAACCCAACTTTGTTCACCAAAACATCATACGAACGCTGGCAAATTTCTACTCTACGATCGTAATTATCCGCCTGACCAACTTCGTCAAAAGCCATTACAATTGCCGCAGCACCGTAACGTTTAATCAATTGAGCGTGGTGAATAAAAGCTTCTTCACCCTCTTTCAACGAAATCGAGTTTACTACCGATTTCCCTTGAACGACTTTCAATCCCGCTTCAATAATATGCCATTTCGAGCTGTCAATCATAATTGGCACACGAGCGATATCTGGTTCGGCAGCAATTAAGTTCAGGAATTTCACCATCGCATATTCGCCATCAAGCATTCCCTCATCCATATTAATATCGATGATTTGCGCCCCACCTTCTACTTGCTCCTTCGCAATACTAAGCGCTTCATCGTATTTCTCTTCTTTAATTAATCGAAGAAATTTTCTAGATCCTGTTACATTGGTACGTTCCCCAACGTTTACAAAAACGCTTTCTGGAGTAATAATTAACGGTTCTAATCCTGATAAAACTAAATTTCTTCTTGCTTCTACTTCTGCCATTTTTTTCTTAAGTTACTGAGTTCCTATGTTGCTTAGGTTCTGAGTTATTTTATATTATTTGCTCTTTACAAAGCTGTTTTTAAATCTTTTGGGCGTGACCCTCCAAAAAAAAGTCGGGTCGGGCTATTCGCTACAAGTCCTCGACCAATTCCGTTATCACTCCATTGGTCTGTGGGCTTTCCACTGCTATCCCTCACGCAAACTGTCACTTCCTAAAACAAAAGCATACCTATCAAAACTATAAGTATACCTATCTAAATCATAGGAGCACCTACCTAAACCATAGGTACACCTATCTAAACTATAGGAGCGCCTACTTAAACCGTAGGAGAACCTACATAAACTATAGGAGTACCTATCTAAATCATAGGAGAACCTATCTAAATCATAGGAGAACCTACCTAAACTATAGGTCTACCTATCAAAATCAAAGGTGATACCTATGAAATGGTTAGGAGAACCTACCAATTTTGAAGGTCCTACCTTCTAAAATAAAGGATATCCTATCCAAAAAATAGGAGATACCTACAAAATAAAGAGGCGAGCCTCACTATTAATATGGCGTGCCATCAAATCCAGTATTTCAATCCAATCTAATTCCTCATTTTTGTCATTCCTGACAAACTAGATTTTATAAACTTTGCAGAAAAAGAATACCTTTTGTTCTGTTGAATATTACTTAATTGTAATTTCTTTTTGTCTTACAGAGTCAATAAATTTAATTAAGACTGGACTATTATAAAAATCCAAGCACTTCATTAAATATAAATTTTGACTTGGATCATATGAATTGTATTCTTTTTTTGCCCACTTTTTAATCATCTCTGTATATTTTTTATTTCCAAAAATATACTCTCCTTTCAAATCTATAATTTGGATATAACTACTACCGTCTTTATATCTTATTGATTCTTTCCCAGACAAAACTTCATTATAACAATCACAAAATGCCTGATTCTTTACTTTTAATAATTCTCCCTCTAATTTCTTGTCTTTATTCTGCTGGGAATAACATATACATCCAAACAAAACTACAAACCAAAACTTAAATAAGATTTTCATAAAACTTTAATTTGCATGAGTAAAAATTGTTTAAAATCCCAAAGTATATTACATCACCGCCACCGAAACTCTCGGTTTATACTCACTCGCAGCTTCAGCAATTAAGCGAATATGGTCTGGAGTTGTTCCGCAACAACCGCCTATGATATTTACTAAATTATCTTCTAAATATTCACGAATCAAAACTTGCATTTCTTGTGGCGTTTCATCGTATTCTCCAAAAGCATTTGGCAATCCCGCATTCGGATGTGCTGAAATATTGAATGAAGTATTATGAGACAAAGTCTGTAAATAAGGTTTCAATAAATCGGCTCCTAAAGCACAATTGAAACCTACACTCAATAACGGAATATGCGAAACTGAAATCAAAAACGCTTCTACCGTTTGTCCAGAAAGTGTTCTTCCTGAAGCATCGGTAATCGTTCCTGAAACCATAATTGGCACATCAATATTTCTTTCGTCTTTAACTTCTTCGATTGCAAAAAGTGCGGCTTTGGCATTTAGTGTATCGAAGATTGTTTCTACCAACAATAAATCACTTCCTCCATCCAACAAAGCTTCTACTTGTTGTTTGTAAGCAATACGCAAATCATCAAAAGTTACGGCTCTGTATCCTGGGTCGTTTACGTCTGGTGACATACTCGCTGTACGGTTTGTTGGTCCGATTGAACCTGCCACAAAACGAGGTTTAGCTGGATTTTTAGCAGTGAATTCGTCAGCTACTTTGCGGGCAATTTTTGCCGACTCGTAGTTCAACTCATAGACTAAATCTTCCATGTGATAATCAGCCATACCGATAGTAGTTCCTGAGAACGTATTGGTTTCAACTATATCGGCACCTGCTTCGTAATAAGCGGCGTGAACAGCAGCGATGGCTTGAGGTTGGGTAAGCGACAATAAATCGTTGTTCCCTTTTAATGAATGTGGAAAATCCTTGAAACGTTCTCCTCTAAAATCTTCTTCCGAAAAATTGTAGCGTTGCAACATGGTTCCCATAGCTCCATCGAGTACAAGGATTCTTTCTTTGATTGCTTCTTGAATTGTTGACATAACTTATTTTAAAGTGCTAATACGCTAGAGCGCAAAAGCTTTTGATTATTATTTTTACAAAAATTCCTATTCTTGGCTCTTTAGCCCCGATGGAAACGACATCCTTTTATGCTGGGGTTCAGCATAAAAGATATAGTGTACAGCGGGAACGTTGACTGCAAAAAAAGCAATCCTCTTTCGCTTTGAATAATTTTTGAAATGTTGTCAGGAGAGATTTTGAAAAATACTGTGATGTATCTTGTGTTATCTATCCGCGCTATGCGTGGTAGAATGTAGCACCTTCTTTAAAAAGGTAAAGGGTTGCTAAGGTTTCATCGGGTCTTTCCCTCCGCCTTTCGTGATAACTTTCAATAAAATTAGGAACGGCGCAAAGTTATGAAATAGCCCTGCGAATTGCAAGTATTTTTAAAAGTTTCTAAGTTACTGAGTTGCTAGGCTTCTAAGAGAAAACTAGTAATAAAAAAAGGTTCTGAATTACTAAAAAACTTAGCAACTCAGAACCTTAGAATCTTAGAAATTTTTTCTAAACTATCGCTTTCACTACTGCCTTTGGAGCTTCTTTACGAGTTCCGTCGAATCCGTCAACACCCGAAACAGTTGTGTATTTCATTACGTATTTTTTACCTGGATTGATAATTTGGTAAGCCGCCTGACACATCATAGTCGCTTCGTGGAATCCACAAAGAATCAATTTTAGTTTTCCTGGGTACGTGTTAACGTCTCCAATAGCGAAAATCCCTGGTATATTTGTTTGGTAATCTAAAGCATTATTTACTTTGATTGCATTTTTTTCAATTTCTAATCCCCAGTCCCCAATAGGGCCTAATTTTGGAGTCAATCCGAAAAGTGGAATAAAATAATCTGTTGGAATGTTTCTGTGCGCTCCGTCGATATCTACATCAACAGATTCTAAATGCTCAGCACCATTCAATCCAATTACTTCTCCTGGCGTAATCATTTTGATTTTTCCAGAATTTTTCAATTCTTGAACTTTTTCAACTGAATCTAAAGCACCTCTAAATTCATTTCTTCTGTGAATTAAAGTTACTTCTGAAGCCACATTCGACAAGAAGATACTCCAGTCTAAAGCTGAATCTCCACCTCCAGAAATCACAACTCTTTTGTCTCTAAATTTTTCTGGATTTTTGATGAAATATTTCACTCCTTTATCTTCGTAAAACTCGATATCCTCGATTAATGGTTTTCTTGGTTCGAAACTTCCTAAACCTCCTGCGATAGCAATAACTGGCGCATGGAATCTCTTTCCTTTATTTGAAGTTACAATAAAACTTCCGTCTTCTTGTTTTTCGATAGTTTCTGCACGTTCGCCAAGTGTAAATCCTGGTTCGAATTGTTTGATTTGTTCCATTAATCCATCAACCAAATCTCCTGCTAATACTTCTGGAAATCCAGGAATATCATAAATAGGTTTCTTAGGATACAACTCTGATAATTGCCCTCCTGGTTGTGGTAATGCATCAAGAATATGACATTTTAGTTTTAATAAACCTGCTTCGAAAACTGTAAATAAACCTGTTGGTCCTGCTCCAATTATAAGTATGTCTGTTTTAACCATTTTATATTTTATTTATAATCATTCTTAATAATTACAAAGAAACGAATAATTTATTTTAATCTCAATGATTTTTGTCATTCATTTCTTTGAGAAATTTTTTACTCTTTATTTTTTAATGAATCTGTAATTTCATTCATCCTTTGAACTTTCTCTTCAAAATTGCCTTTTAACGTTTTTCTGTATTCATTTAGGTTTTCAACCATTTTATTGATATCCTCAGGAATTACTTCTTCGAAAAACTCTCGCAACCTTTTGGCTGTTGTTGGCGATTTTC
The DNA here is from genome assembly GCF_002813295.1 of Flavobacterium sp. 5. NCBI lineage: Bacteria > Pseudomonadati > Bacteroidota > Flavobacteriia > Flavobacteriales > Flavobacteriaceae > Flavobacterium > Flavobacterium sp. 5. The sequence goes on along the minus strand of NZ_PHUE01000001.1, from coordinate 2,769,128 downwards.
CATTGGTTGAAATCGCTATTTTCACATTCCCTTTGGTTACAATTCCACCCAAATAATAATCACATAAATCAGGTGTATCGGCAATATTGCAAATCAAATAACGCTCTCGTGCCAAATCATAAACTCGCTTGTTGATCTCTAAATCATCGGTGCAAGCAATAACCATGTGGCGCTTTTTGAGCATTTTTTTCTTGAACTTCGATTTAGTCAATTTAATCGAAGGATGATTTTCCGCTAAAACTTTAATATCTAAGTGAAAGTGTTTTGCCACAATCTCAACATTGGCATTTGGACTCGATTTCAACATAAAAGACAACTTCTCTAACCCAACATTTCCTCCACCAACAATCAATACATTGATGTTGTGTAGTTTTAAAAATACAGGATATAACTCGTTTCTTTCCATTATAATTTTATTTCTGATGTAACAAACTCTTCGAAAAAACCTTTTAATTTGTTGCTTTCTTTTACTACTTCTCCAATAACGATAATTGCCGGCGAACTTAATTTGTTTGCTACAACTACTTCCTGAATCGTATCAATTGTTCCAACTCCTATTTTTTCATCAGAGGTTGTTCCGTTCTGAATAATAGCAACGGGCGTTTCTCCTTTGGATTCGTTTTGGAATAGTGTAACAATTTGTGATAATTTATTCATCCCCATCAAAATCACAACTGTAGCTGAAGATTTTGAAGCAAGAGCAATATCATTTGATAAACTTCTATCAGAAGTTGTTCCTGTGATTACCCAAAAACTTTCAGAAGTTCCTCTTTTGGTCAATGAAATCCCTTGATAAGCAGGAACTGCAATCGACGATGAAATGCCTGGGATTACAAATGTAGGAATTCCAAAACTTTCTGCGAACTCAATTTCTTCGCTTCCGCGTCCAAAAATGAATGGGTCACCACCTTTTAATCTCACAACATGTCCATACGTAAGCGCATTATCAACAATCAATTGATTGATTTGGTCTTGCGTATATGCATGATTTCCTATTCTTTTTCCAACAAAAATTTTAATAGCTTCTTGCGGAGCATAATCTAATATTTCATCGTTTGCCAAAGCATCATACAAAACCACATTCGCTTTAGCAAGTGCTTTTACAGCCTTTACCGTAAGCAAGTCTGGGTCACCTGGACCAGCTCCTACTAAAGTTACTTTGGGTTGAATGGGATTAGGCATCAGCTAAATCTTTGGCTCTATATTTTTCGATAACTTCAAAAAAAGCAATTCCTTCTTGAATGTATTTTTTTGCGAAAGCTTCTGAAGGCTCAACTGCATTGATTTGGTACACTAATTCTCTGAAAGAAGAAGCTAATTCAATTTTGTTTGTTCCAATAAAAACAGTGTCAAATAAATCAACAATTCCTGCGTGATTATTTGTTTTTTCGTTTTCAGAAAGTAATAATGCCTTAGCACCATTTACAAATCCAGCGTAAGCGTGGTAAATAGCATCAGACCATTTTCCTTCGTCGAAAGATTCTTGTGCAAAAGTCAATTTGTCTTTAGCTTCTAATAATAAAGTAGCTACTAAATCAATAACAACACCAGCACATTCTCCTACTCCAACTGCTTTTACGTAGTTATCAGCATTACCCCAATCTACGAAATCAGCTTCGGTAAGATTAGTTACATCAGCGAAAGGTTTTAAAATTTCATAGAAATATTTCTCTCCTTTAGCATCATAATAATCAAGGAATTTTTGTCCGTTTCCATTGGCATCAAAATCATTTAAGATCGTACGCAATGCATCTGGTCCTCTACGACTAGGCACTTTAATAACTTTATCAGAAAAACGACCTTCACCGTTTCCTAAACGTCCACCACCTAATAAAACTTGCAACGCTGGCGCTACTAATTTTCCTGAGTTGATTGACATTCCTTGGAAACCAATTGCTGACATATTGTGTTGCCCACAAGCATTCATACAACCACTGATTTTGATTTCAATTTCACGGTTGTCGCTGTATTGTGGATATTCTGCTTTGATTACTCTTTCTAATTCGTCTGCAATACCAGTACTGCTCGCAATTCCTAAGTTACAAGTATCAGTTCCTGGGCAAGCCGTGATATCACCAATAGTATTATAACCTAAAGAAACCATTTCTAATTTGGCTAATTCTTGATAGAAGAAAGGTAAATTTTCCTCCTTTATATGACGAATTACTATGTTTTGACGCAATGAAAAACGCAATTCATTAGCTCCGTAATTTTTGATTAAATCTGCTAATAATCTCGCTTTATCAATATAAAAATCTCCTAATAAAACTTTTACTCCAATAGCAAAATAACCGTCTTGTTTTTGAGCAATTACATTTGATTTTTTCCAAGCTTCATAAGCTTCTGCATCTTCAATTGTAACTTGAGGTACTTCTAATAATGGAGCTGGAATAGCACCTTCAAAAGCAGTTGTATCTATTTCGTATGTTTCAAAAGCGATTGCTTTTTTCTCTTTCGCAACCAAATCCAAGAAAGTATCTCTTCCCATTTCTTTGATTAAGAATTTCATACGCGCTTTCATTCTTTTTGCACGTTCACCGTATCTATCAAAAATACGAATGATACCTTCCGCCGTTGGGATAATTTCGTTTACTGGAATAAATTCTGAAAGCAATTCGGCATGAGCTGGCTGTGAACCTAAACCTCCACCAAAAACTACTTTAAATCCTTTTTGACCATCAACAATTTTTGGAATAAATCCTAAATCGTGTAAATAACTCAAAGCAGTATCTTCATCAGAAGAAGAGAACGAAATTTTGAATTTACGTCCCATTTCTTGACAAATAGGGTTTCTTAACAAATATTGAAACAATCCGTGTGCGTAAGGCGAAACATCAAACGGTTCGTTTACATCTACACCCGCTAATTCACTTCCTGTAATATTACGAACGGTGTTTCCACAAGCTTCACGCAAAGTGATATCATCTTTAGCCAAATCTGCCCAAAGTTCTGGAGTTCTATCCAAACTTACGTAGTGAATTTGAATATCCTGACGAGTTGTAATGTGCAAACGTCCTGTAGAATATTTTTCAGAAACATTCGTAATATTTACTAATTGTTCGCTCGTCACTTTCCCGTAAGGCAATTTGATACGGATCATTTGTACGCCTTCCTGACGTTGACCGTAGATTCCACGAGCCAAACGAAGACTACGAAAACGTTCGTCATCAATTTTTCCTCCACGGAATAAGTGTATCTTTTTTTCTAAATCGATAATCTCTTTTTGAACTATCGGATTTTCTATTTCTGTTCTAAAACTTTCCATTTTTTTTCTTGGCTTTAGGCTTTAGGCTATACGCTTTAAGCTTTTTGACTTTGTTATTTTTGCTTTAAGCTTTAGGCTATATGCTTTAAGCTTTTTGAACTTTCTGTATTTGCTTACTGCCTAAAGCTTAAAGCTTACAGCAAGTTTACTTAATAAACCCAACTCCTGCTGTAGTGTTGGTTGTAGCATCAATTAAGATAAAAGCACCATTTGATTTGTTGTCATTATACGCATCAAAATAAATTGCTTTACTCAATTTAATAGTCACTTCTCCAATTTCATTAATTGATAACTGAGAAGCTTCTTTTGAACCAGAATAATCCGTAGCGATTACATTTTTCACACTATCAATTTTTGCCAAAACTCTATTCGTATTATGCTGTACATAATATTTAGCTCCAGCTACTAATTTTTTGCTGTCCATCCAACAAACAGTTGTTGTAATGTCTTTTTCTACTTTTGGAAGTTCGCTTGATTTTACAATCATATCCCCTCTAGTCACATTGATATCATTTTCTAACTCGATAGTAATTGAAGAACCTGCTTTAGCTTCATCAAATTTTTGATCAAAAAAGTGAATGTTTGTTACTACAGATTCTGTCAAAGAAGGAAGAACCGTTACAGCATCTCCAACTTTGATATTATTACCATATAATTTACCTGCATATCCTCTGAAATCGTGGTACTCTTCCGTTTTTGGACGAATAACCGTTTGAACTGGGAAACGTGCTTTTCCGTTATCGTAAACATCTTTAGATTCTAAAGCTTCTAAATGTTGAAGGATAGTTTGTCCTGTGTACCAAGGCATTTTTCCTAAAGTTTCCACAACATTATCTCCTGTTAAAGCACTCAAAGGAATGTAACTTACGTTTTGTTCTTTGTAAGCACTTTTTGCATTTAATGCTTGAAAGTCAGCTACAATTTTGTTGTAAACTTCTTCCGAGTAATCAACTAAATCCATTTTATTTACCGCAACAATCACATCTTTTACTCTCAACAAATTATTGATAAAAAAGTGACGGTACGTTTGCTCAATAACTCCTTTACGAGCATCAATCAAAATAATTGAAACTTGTGAAGTCGAAGCACCTGTAACCATGTTACGTGTATATTCTACGTGACCTGGAGTATCAGCGATGATGTAACTTTTTTTCGCAGTCGAAAAATAAATATGTGCCACATCAATAGTAATTCCTTGCTCTCTTTCTGCAACCAATCCGTCAGTAGCCAAAGAAAAATCAAGATAATCATATCCTTTTTGCTTACTACTTTTTTCAATCGCTTCTAATTTATCTGTAGTTAAGGATTGAGTATCGTATAATAATCTTCCGATTAATGTACTTTTTCCGTCATCTACACTTCCTGCTGTTGCTATTTTTAAAACTTCCATTCTTTTATTTTAGTTGATGGTTGTTAGTTGATGGTTGTTGGAATTCCCCATTTATTTCATCACCTAACAACAATTATTTATTAGATATAGTTAATTGATTTTCAAAGATGATTATTGGCAGAAACAAAACTATCAACCAAAAACCATCAACCATCAACTACTAAAAGTATCCTTGTTGCTTTCTTTTCTCCATCGCCGCTTCCGAACGTTTGTCATCAATTCTAGCACCTCTTTCAGAAATGGTAGAAGTACGAATCTCTCCAACAACTTCAGCGATTGTTGCTGCATAAGAATCAACCGCAGCGGTACAACTCATATCTCCAACAGTTCTAAAACGAACAATTCTTTCTTCGATTACCTCATCTTCTTCTTGGTAAACAAAAGGAGAATGTGACCAAATCATACCGTCTCTCAAGAATACTTTACGTTTGTGTGAAAAGTAAATTGATGGAATTTCGATTTGCTCTTGTTCGATATAACTCCAAACATCTAATTCAGTCCAGTTTGAAATTGGGAAAACACGAACGTTTTGACCATTTTCAATTTTTCCGTTTAATAAATCAAATAATTCAGGACGTTGGTTTTTTTCATCCCATTGACCGAAATCATCACGAACAGAAAAAATACGTTCTTTAGCTCTTGCTTTTTCTTCATCACGACGCGCTCCACCAATACAAGCATCAAATTTAAATTCTTCGATAGCATCCAAAAGTGTAGTTGTCTGCAAGCTGTTTCTACTTGAATATTTTCCAGATTCTTCAACAACTTTACCTGAATCAATAGCATCTTGTACATTACGAACAATTAATTCTAATCCTAATTCTTCTACCAATTTATCTCTAAAAGCAATAGTTTCAGGAAAGTTATGTCCAGTATCTACGTGCAACAATGGAAAAGGAATTTTAGCTGGGAAAAAAGCTTTTTGCGCCAAACGTACCAATGTAATAGAATCTTTCCCACCAGAGAAAAGCAAAACTGGTTTGTCAAATTGAGAAATTACTTCTCTGAATATGTAAATTGCTTCGCTTTCTAAAGCATTTGTTTTTAATACTGAACTTATCATCTTTCTGTTTATTTGGTAATTTGTTTATTTGTTGATTCGACTAAACGAATAAACCCTTAAACGATTAAACTTTTATTTTTGGTGTAAACCACATTCTTTATGACTAGATTCCCAAGACCATCTTCCTGCTCTGATATCCTCTCCTTCGGCAATCGCTCTCGTACAAGGCGCGCAACCAATGCTTACAAATCCTTTTTTATGCAAAGCATTTTGAGGCACATTATTATCATCAATATATTTTTGAACTTCTTCTAAACTCCATTTCAACAATGGATTGAATTTTATAATATCAAAATTAGCATCATATTCAAAAAAAGCTAAGTCATTTCTATTCTCCGATTGCTCTGCTCTTAAACCTGTAATCCAAACTGAATTTCCTGCTAAAGCTTTTCTCAATGGAACTACTTTACGAATAAAACAACATTCTTTTCTATTCTCAACCGATTCGTAAAAGCTATTTGGTCCTTTTTCCTTTAATAAGTTTTCAACCGATGCTGCTTCTGGAAAATAAACCTCAATCTGTTTTTTATATTTTTTCAAGGTCCTGTGAAAAACATCATAAGTCTCTTGAAATAATCTCCCTGTATCCAATGTGAAAATGGTAATTGGCAAATCATCTTTAGCAATTAACGCTGTGATTACCTGATCTTCTTGCCCAAATGAAGTAGAAAAAACCACTTTACTTGGATATTCAGTAGCTAAAAAAGCCAAAGTTTCCTCAATCGAGAAATTGGCTGTTTTTTCTAATAAAGTATTTACTATTGCTGAATCCATTATTTCTATTTTATTTTAAAATCTATTACCCTATCGGGTTACTAGATTACTTTGCAAAAATACTACTTATTTCTAAATAACAAAATAAAAATTTGGATTTTTTACTATAAAAAACAATTAATCCTCAGCTAGTTAAAAAAGGTATCTGAAACAAAGCCAATAAAACAAAACTGACACACAAACTTACAACTAACTATAAAACAGTTCGTTAATTTAATTATAAAAAACTGTTTCATTAAAAAAAACAACGAAATTATCTTTTACTGTATTATTTTGATTTAAAGCAAAGACTTAGAAAGCTATATCTGCCAGTGTATTACTTTCAAGAATTTTAAGTGTATTATCTCTGACCTGAGTCATTAATCGGCGGGCTGCACAAGTAGTTTCATCATTGCAATCATCACATTTTTCATAAAAATTATGACTCGCACACGGAAGTAATGCAATCGGACCTTCCAGAATGCGGTACACTTTGGCCATACTGATATCTTTTGGGTCTTTGATTAAGTAATAACCACCGCCTTTTCCCTTTTTAGCTCCAAGGAAACCAGAGTTTCTAAGTAATAACAAAATACTTTCCAAAAACTTAACCGAAATATTTTCGCTTTGGGCAATATCAGCAATAGCAACTGGCTCGTTGTTCTCGCGTCTAGCCAAAAATGTCAAAGCTTTAATTCCGTATTTTGTTTTCTTTGAAAGCATGATTTTATATACGATTTATGATATTTAATTTAAGATTCGATTTCTTAAAAATCATTACTTATTTTATCTGAAACAAAAATATACATTTTTGATCGAACAATGACAAAAGAAAGAAAATCAATCTAAAATTTGTAAAATAGCATCACAAATTGCAATTGCATTCTTTTCTTCGAAATACAATTGATGATCTTGCTTTTCAATAATTTGATTTAAAATTTTTAAATCCAAAAACCATTGCAAGTCTGGCATATTTAAATCTTTTTCTCCAAAATACAGCTTGATTTCACAATTTGGAATTTCGGTTTCAAAGCGTAATCTTGTTGATGAAACTGCAATTAACTGAGACACATTTAAGCCTTTTAAAGAAGCTTTCCAGGCAATTGTTCCGCCAATACTAAATCCTAAAACGGCAACTTTCTCTCTTTCCAGATTCAATAAATTTTGAACTGCTTTATCAATTCCTGTATTTAGGAATTGATTATGAATGCTCTTTTCATTACAATTAGAGGTATCGATTTCTCCTAATTTTAGAACATCATAATACTGAATATCAAATTTAGATTCTAAAACTTTTGTATAGTATTTTATCCATTGTGGACTTTCGCCTCCAAACAAATCTGATAAGATAAGTAATCTTGGTTTTACCATAATTTAAATCTAAGATTCATTTTTCAATCACAAAATTTATAAAAAGAAAAGGGCTATTTTAAACAAACAGCCCTTTTACTTTAAAAATATTTCACTTAAGAAAGTGCCTGCTCCAAATCAGCAATAACATCTTTAACAGTTTCTAAACCCACAGAAACACGAACTAAACCTTCGGTAATTCCAACTGCTAATTTTTCTTCAACAGATAATTTACTATGTGTTGTTGATGCAGGATGTGTCACAATCGTTTTAACATCTCCAATATTAGCTGATAGCGAACATAATTTGATTTTGTCTAAAAATTTTCTACCAGCTTCAATTCCTCCTTTGATTTCAAAAGCAATTATATTACCTCCCAAAAGCATCTGTTTTTTAGCTACTTCATACTTTGGATGCGATTTCAAGAATGGATATTTCACACTATTTACATTCGGGTGACTTTCTAAAAACTCAGCCACTTTCAAAGCATTTTCACAATGTCTATCCACACGAACTGACAAAGTCTCTAAACTTTTAGACAATACCCAAGCATTAAATGGTGACATTGCTGGACCAGTATTTCTTGAGAATAAATAAATTTTACGAATCAAATCGGCATCACCAACTGCAATTCCACCTAAAACTCTTCCTTGACCATCCATTAATTTAGTAGCGGAATGAACAACTATATTCGCACCATACTTAATAGGCTGCTGAATGTATGGTGTTGCAAAACAATTATCTACAATAAAAATCAAATTGTGTTTTTTAGCAATTTGTCCTAACAGTTCCAAATCAATTACATCAACACCAGGATTTGTTGGTGTTTCTACATATAAAATTTTAGTGTTTGGCTTAATGAAACTTTCAATAGTTTCTGGCTTATTGATATCAAAATACGAAGTTTCAATTTTCCACTTTGGGAAATAAGTCATAAACAACGCGTGGGTCGAACCAAAAACACTTCCTGCAGACACTATATGATCGCCTGAATCCAACAATGCGGCAAAAGTAGAATAAATCGCAGCCATTCCTGTTGCAAAAGCATAACCAGCCTCAGCTCCTTCCATTACACAAACCTTGTCTACAAATTCGGTTGTATTTGGGTTACTGAAACGAGAATATATATTTCGTACTTTCTCTTCGGTAAAAGATGCTCTCATATCCTCAGCATCATCAAACACAAAACTGGATGACAAATACAAAGGAGTTGAATGTTCCTGAAATTGAGATTTTTCTAAATGCGTACGTATCGCTTGGGTTTCAAACCCGAATTCTTGTTCGCTCATGATAATTTTATTCTTTAATTAAATTTTTGCCAATTCTACTCCGTTCAAAATCACTTTATAATGAATAGTTGCTGTTGGCTCTACTGTTTTAGAAACTGAACAATATTTATCAAAAGATAATTGCGCCGCTTTGGCTGCTTTGTCTTCTTTGATATTTCCTTCTAAAGAAAAAACCACATGAATATCTTTGAATGGTTTTGCTTCTCCTACTTGCACGCGTTCTCCCTCAACCTCAGCTTTGAAAGAAGTGATTTCCTGACGTTGCTTTTTCAGAATTGAAATCATATCGATTCCGCTACAACCTGCAACACCCATCAATACTAATTCCATTGGACTTGGTCCATTATCATTCCCTCCAAATTCAGGTCTGGCATCAACATTTACAATATGTCCACGCTCATTTTTTAATTCGAAGTGGAAGTTTTCGTTTACTCTGTCTAATGTTATTTTCATTGTTATTCCCTTCCCAACCTTCCCAAAAGAAAAGAAGCTAAGACCGAAGGTAAGTCCCTATTTAAATTAATTATTTACAGTTTTATTCCTTTTAAAAACAAAATAGATTGAATTGATTTCTCTTTTAAATGTAAAAAAAGTTTTCGCTCCTCATCCTGTTTAAAATTTTCAAAATCTTCATCGGTTGCAAATGAAACCAAATGAATTTCATACGGTTTTTCTATTGTGCATTCTATAAAATTACTTTCTTCTGGTCTAATTCGCATTAAAAGCTGTCCATTGTATTTTGCAATAATCGGAATTGCAAGAGATTCAAACTCATTAAAAACTGCTTCCTGACCTTCAATTACATATATAAACTGGGTAATAAATATCATACCAATTGCTTTTTAATTATCCTCAACTCAATCTGAAATCAAAATTATTTCGCCTGTTCGCTATCGCTTGGATCTAAAATCCTTATCTGTTTCCGACTATTAATTCTTTTTGCTTTTCTTAGACTTAATCCCTGGTTTTGCCACTGGCTTAATTTCTACTTTTTTATTACAATTATTCGTTTCATAAAGCTCAATTAAGCGATTCATTAAAGTTGTCTTTTTAAAATTTTCTTTATTTACCGCTTCCAAAAAAGAAGGACAATCTTTAAACAAAAGTTCACAATGCTTTCTAACCGATTTATCCATTCCTATATTTATAGAATTCATAGAAGACAACATAAAAACAAAAAAAACACCATCCTCTTTCTCTTTTCCTAAATAAAAAAGAGTAGCACCTGCAGCTCCTGTAGTCGTTCCATTACTCGGATTATATCTAAAAGTAGATTGCAGTGCATCTGTTACTAATTTAATTCCATTAGAATAAACCACGTACAACCAATATTTTTTAGTCCCTTTTTTTATACCTTTTTCACCTTTGTCGGTATGGATAAACAATCTATCCGCCTCATATTTATTTCCATCTTTATCAGTGTATTCAATTTTCTTAAGGTCTTCACTCAATATTTTCTCTGTATCTCCTTTCTCAGTAAGTCTGAACTTAACTTTAGAATCTTGAATTTCTACCATCTCTGCAAATCCTTTTTTTACAGTTCCGTTTTCAAAAGTTAATACTGCTTCATAATACTTTGCCTGCATAGTAAAAGAAACTAAACACAAAAGGAAAAAGATTTTTTTCATTATTTTTTTATAGGTTTAATAGGTTGGGGCTTTTATAATCTAAAATTTAATTTATTTGTTTTTTTATTCTATCACTTTATCTTACAATCTCAAAACATCTCTTCCTGTAAACTGATGGCAAGGATTTTTAGATACAAATCCAGCTAATTATTTCATTTATCTTCAATATCTACTAGATCATTAATTCCTTTTAAATAATCCTCTATTATTACTCTTGCCGCATCTAAATCCAATTGATCAACTTGGAGTTTTACAGCATTTAAACCTCCCGAAGCAACTACCCAAGGTTCAATATTTGACATAAATTCATTTTGAGTAAAAACTGAAATTTCATTTACTTCCAATAAATTTCTAACATTCATTGCCTCAAAATAAGAACCACTAAAAACTTCTACCATAGTTATTTTTTTAAAAGTTTATAACCCTATTTTTAAAAGCGAGTTCGACGGTTATCTTTATTCTAAAATTATAAAAATATTTATCCTTTATCTGACAATCTCAAAATATCTCCAAAAACTCCTCTTGCCGTTACAGCAGAACCTGCTCCAGCTCCTTGAATTACAATTGGTCTATCTCCATACGATTCTGTATAAATTTCGAAGAATGAATCAGAACCTTTCAATCCGCCTAGCGCTGTATCTTTTGGTACAGAAACCAATTTCACTTCAAGATTTCCTTTATCGTTTTGTAAATCTCCTGATAATTCGCCAATATATCTCAATACATGATTTGGTTCTTGTTCGGCTTTTATTTTATTATAAATTGGATCAAACTCTTTCAATTTATTCAAGAAATCCGAAACTTCTCCTTCACGTAAATGTTCCGGAATTAAGTTTTGAATACTGATTTCTTCAAATTCATTTTGCAAGTCTAATTCTCTTGCCAAAATCAATAATTTTCTACCTACGTCATTTCCACAAAGATCTTCTCTTGGATCTGGTTCAGTGTAACCGTTATCGATAGCTTCTTTCAATATTTCGCTAAACGGAGCATCTTTAGCAGAGAAATTATTAAACAAATAACTCAATGTTCCTGAGAAAACTCCTTTTATCTTCGTGATATTCTCCCCAGAAAGATGCAATAATTTTATCGTATCTATCAAAGGTAAACCTGCACCAACATTGGTTTCATATAAATACGTTTTTTGATTGTCTTCCAACACTTGTCTTAACTCCTTGTAAAACGAATAACTCAATGTATTCGCCACTTTATTCGACGAAATCAAGTCAAAACTATTCTCCGCCAACTTGATGTAATTTTCAACAAAATCCTTACTTGCTGAATTATCAATTGCAATCAAATTCTCCAAGTGATTGTCATTGGCGTATTTAATAACATCCTCAATTGTATACGAATTTCCATTCGTCTGAATTTCATTTCTCCAATTTGGAGAAACACCATTTTTATTCAAAAGAACGCTTTTAGAATTTGCAATGGCAAAAACATTCAGCTTAATTCCTTTGCGTTTCTCGATAGCGTCTTGCGATTCTAAAATCTGATTAATCAAAGTTCCTCCAACCAATCCGTGACCAAAAATAGCAATATTGATTTTCTTTGAAACTCCAAAAATCTCTCCGTGAATTACATTCAAAGCTTTATTCAGCTCTTCTTTTTTAACAACCAAACTCACGTTTTTACCCGTAACCGTATTGTTAAAAAGAATTGGTACAATTTTATTTTTAATCAAAGCCGTATAAGGCTTATGAAACGTACTCAAATCCTGTCCAATAATCGAAATCACCGAAACATTATCGGTTACCGAAATTTTATTAACGTCTTTAGAATAAAAATCATTTTCAAATTCTTTTTCTAATTCAATCATTGCTTTTGTAGCTTGATCAGCATTCACAACAAGTCCAATTCCACGTTCAGACGAACCTTGCGAAATAATGCTCACACTAATATCATTATCACCCATCACTCTAAAAATACGTGCATCAACACCTGTTTTTCCAAGTAATCCTCTTCCTTCCAAGTTTACCAGAGCCACATTTTCCAGAACCGAAAGTGTTTTGATTCCTTCCTTATTCGAACCAGAAGTAATTAACGTCCCTTGGTTTTCGTGATTGAAAGTATTCAATATACGAAGCGGAATGTTCTTTTCTAGCAAAGGAATAATAGTCTTTGCATGCAAAATTGTTGCTCCAAAATTAGCCAACTCATTCGCTTCATTAAACGACAATTGGTCTATTTTTTTCGCATCCAAAACCAAATCAGGATTGGCAGTATAAATACCATCAACATGTGTATAGTTTTGTAATTCTTTTGCATCCAGATAATTTGCCAACAACGAAGCCGTATAATTACTACCATTTCTACCAAGAGTCGTAGCTTCATTTTTACTGTTCGAACCTATAAAACCAGTTACAACATTCACTGTTGTTCCATTGTGTTCTTTAAAATAAGCGATAACATTTTTCTTCGAAAGCTGTTCTACCGGTTGTGCATCACCATAATTCGAATCGGTTTTAATCAATTCTCTTGTGTCTGTAAAACGAGCATTTATGCCTTTTTTAATTAAAATCGCAGTAAGCAGTTTAGCCGAGATCAACTCTCCTTTTGAAAGTACCTCATCTTTAATTTTTACGCTGTAATCCCCAATCAAACTCACACCTTCAAAAAGTTTCTCCAACTTATTAAACTCTACAGACAAATCTACATCAACATAAACATCTTGTTGATAAAGCTTAAAATCTTCAAAAAGTGATTTGTATTCTGCGTTTTTAGAAGCCAAAGCTAAAATATTTTCCAATTCATCTGTAGCATTTCCTCGTGCAGAAACTACTATTGCAATTTGCTCTCCTGCTCCTACTTTACTCTCAATAATTGCGACCACTTTATTGATTCCGTCTCCGTTTGACAAAGACTTTCCTCCAAATTTCAATATCTTCATTATCTTATTTTTTTAAGTCAAAACATTCCTTTTTGACTATTATTTTATCTGTGTAAATTCTATTTTAAACAAAAATCTCTTTAAGAAAACTGTCCAGTTGTTTGTATTCTATCAAGAAAGCATCGTGTCCATGAATCGAATCAATCTCTTGAAAAGTAACATTTGCTTTGTGTTCTTTCAATAATTCGTAAGTTTCTTTATTCTCATTTACCGTAAAAAACAAATCTGAATTGATTCCGATAATATGAATATCTGCTTCTATTTGTGAGGCAACAGCAATAAAAGACTCTCTGTTTCTGGCAATATCAATTGTTTTTAGTAATTGATTCATCAATTTATATGCTGAAAGCTGAAATCGTTTTTGCAATTTCTTACCATGGTGATTCAGCCAACTTTCAATATTAAAAATTGCTAATTCTTCATTTATCGTTCTATCAAACTTCGCTTTAAAAGATTCTGGTGTTCGGTAACACAACATAGCATGTATTCGGGCATCCTCAATTGGCTTAGCCGAATTATTTAAAATTTGTTCTTGTAGAAAACAATTGGCAATTAGCCAATCCGTCGATTTCCAATCGGTAGCTATCGGGATTAAATGCTTTGTGATTTTAGGAGCCAATGCTGAAATTTCCCAAGCTATTCCTCCACCTACAGAACCACCAATAATTACATATAACTGTTCTATTTGAAGTATTTTTATTCCTTCAATAAAAAGTCTGGCTACATCTCTAGCCGTAAAATCAAGATAGTTTTCGATAATAGTATCATCAAAACCATTTCCTGGAATATTAAAAGCCAGTATGGTATATTTAGTCGTATCTATTGTTCTGTTTTCACCGATGAGAACATTCCACCATCCTTTTGAGCCTACCACTTGAGAATTCCCAGTTAATGCGTGATTCACCAAAACAATAGGTGCGGTATGTAGTGCACAGCCAAAAATTTGATAACTCAAATTGATTGAAGCATAAATAGCACCACTCTCGGTAGTAAAATTTTGTATTATAATTGTGGTTGGTTTATTTTCCAATTTCAAATCTTTATTTTTTTGATTTGTACCGGAAATATTATAAAGAAAGCAGAAAAAAATCAGATGATTTTCTTTGTGTTATCTTTCCACGTTTGGCGTGGTAGAATGCAGCACCTTCTTCGATAAATCGAAGGGTTGCTAAGGCTTCATTGGGTCTAATCCCTCTGCCTTTCTTTATAACATTTCAATACGTTTCTGAACTTAAAGGTGCAAATTAACTACAATTTTATGAAACGACCAAATAATTATTCAACTCTTCTTAGAAACAATCGTTTCTGATTTAAAAAAAATTTGCCAAAAAATTCACTTATTCTCACGCATTTCTCTTAATTCTAAAAGAACATGACGCGTTTTAATCCGTGGAATTCTTGGCAAATAATTTTAACCTGAACATTTCCCGAAGTCCCTGTTTTATGTTTCAAATGAAAAGAGTTTCGTTCTCTTTAGAGTACATATGAAACAATAAAGAACTATTACCTCTTTTCTCTTTTAAATCGAAGTTTTCATCCACATCAAATCTTGGGTGATTCAATTCGTTTTTAGGATTGAATGGCTCTATTTTTATAGTCCTTATAGTTATCCTTTTGAACAACTCTAGTTTGCTTTTGATATATGTTAGAATTTTCATGATATATATTTATAGTTAGTTTTCTTGTGACTTATTATTTTATTGTTTTATTCTGTTTAATTTTTTGGCTTCATATACCTGTTTCCTAAAAAAACAGCTCGCCGGACGCTTTCTCGTTTAGTACAACAAAAAAAAGTTGATAAACTTGCTGCGTGCAATACACTTGATTTTATTTTTTTAGAACTCATTATTTTCTTTTTTTAACTTTTAAATTTAGTAAGACCATAAAAACAAAAAACCCTTTTAGACATATATCCAAAAGGGTTTTAAGTTGTACTATACACTTATTCTTTTGGAATCAACAAATACGGGCAACCATCATGGCATTGACACGCATCATCTTCTTCATCTTCTTCGCTTTGCAAATTGTAATCTTAACAGTGTCGAGTTGTTGCATATTTAATTATTGTTTTACTTAATCTTAATTATTATTGTAACCTTGGTGATAATGACTTTAAAATTGACTAAAAAAAAACCTCCCAATAAGATTGGAAGGTTTTTTTATATATTATTTAATTCAAAATAATGTTATATATACCTTCCCCTGCAGGTTTTCACCTGAATGGCTTGTTTAGACATATTACATAAATTAAATTTCATATTTCCTTTTCTTATTTTGTTTAACAAATATCTAAACTTTTTTTCAATTTTCCAAACACTAAACGTAAATTTAATGATTACTAAATATTTAATTAAAATTCGAACTACTTAAAAATCAACCACCTAAGACATTTAAGCAAAAATATACTGATAAATTCTTTCATTTTTTAACAAAACTTTCTCATTTTTAAGCTATTAAACAGCTAAAAATTAAGTCGAAAACAGAAAATCTTGGTACTTTGAGTGTATCGTTTGGTAAAAAAAAATGCCTATTGCACCTAACAATGTGATAACAAAGAGCAAAAGTGGGTTTGGAAAAAAAGAAAAACTCAAATAACCAATAATAATACTCCTTAAAAAATCTAAATGAAAAATCCATTTTTTTTGATCCAACATTGCCCCAGTAGCTATTACGCTCAAAATAATAAAGACCGTTATTAGAAAAACATTGAAAGCTGTTATATATTTTGAAAAAAGAATCGTTAAGAATAGTACAGTCATTGTTACCATTGTTTTAGCAATAATTGAATTCGTTAATTTCTTAGAATATTTTACATCCGCTTCAACTATTTTTTTAGAAAACTTTCTTTCAAGGAGTAATCGTATCCTTGCATCAATATCATTTGGACCTCCAAAAATTACTTTTAGTTTCTGTTTCGCAGTTTTAGCCATTCTAAAGGCTACTGTCAATTCCAAAACATAATGAAAATGTTGCCATAAAAAACTATAACTTCCTAATGACTTTGTTAACCCAAATTTAGGTTCTGTTGTCTCTTCAATAAAGGTCCCAAAAATTTTATCCCAGATAATTAACATGTCACCATAATTTTTATCCAAATACTCTGGATTACTACTGTGATGTACCCTATGGTGTGATGGCGTAACTATAATATATTCCAACCAACCTAATTTTCCAACCAATTGTGTGTGCGTAAAAAAAGGATAAGTCCCATGAATTAGTAATAAAACAGTAATCATTTGTGCATTGAAACCAATAATTGGCAAAACACACCAAAACACCCCTCTGGCAACTGCCTGAAAAACCGTTATTCTTGCTGCAGCTGTATAATTAAAATCATCACTTTGATGATGTACAATATGTGATGCCCAAAAAAGATTAATAGTATGCCCAAATCTGTGATACCAATACCAAAGCAAATCTGTGGCTAAAAATAAAAGAACCCAAGTTGTTGCAGTTGATTTTATTGAAAAAACCGCGAAATTTGCATTAAGCCAAGAAAAAACGAAGAAAAAAGTACCTGTAGTCAAAAGATCAGCAATTCTCTCTGCAATTCCAACGTTAAGATTTGCAATACTTTCATTAAAATGATGAAGTTTTTTATTTTTTCTTACACTAATATAGTATTCCAAAAGCATGAATATTGCAAAAAATGGAATTGCAAGGGCTATATAATTTAATTTCATTTGGTATTTTTTATTTGCTTTAAAGCCAAATTGTTTCTTTAATTTTTATTTTTTCGCTTACTTTTAGAATATCTACTAGAATCCCTCTAGCAATAGTCTCTACCTTTTTTCCTGAACTGTCACCATGAACTACAATAGGATTATTTCCCCGAGATTGAGTGTAAATTTCATAGACTGTTTCAGTTCCTTTCAATTGACCAATTGCTGATGAAACAGGCTCTGAAACCAACTTGACTTCAAATCTATTTTCGGGAATCGAAATCTCACCAATGTATCGCAACACTTTATTTTCTGATTGAGTAATTTTAGCAACTTCTAAATCTTTATCCAATACAGTCGCATTGGATAAAAATTTAGATTTGAGATTTGACTCCTCCAAACGATGTGATAAAAGTGAAGTAATTTTTACATCTAAAAATTCTATTTCTTCACCCAATTCTCTAGCCAAAACCAATAACTTCTTTGCTACCCCAATCCCCAAAAGCTCTTCTTTAAAATCCGCTTTTAATAAACCTTTTTTATCCGCATCATTTAGTACTGTCGAAAAAGGCACATTTTCTGATGAAAACTTATTAAAAATATAGCTCAATGAATCTGAGAAAACACCTCTGATTTTAGTTATTTTTTCCCCTGAATAATACAAATCGCTGATGATTTGCAAAACCGGAATTCCTGCTCCAATATTAGTTTCATATAAAAAACTCTTATCAAACCTCTTTAGATTTCTTCGTATCTCTTTATAAAAATCAATATGCAGTACGTTTGCACTTTGATTGGCAGCAACAATATCAAATTCACTTTGAATTAAAGGAATATAATGTTTTACTAATTCGGAACTTTCGGTAGCGTCTACTACTATTATGTTTTCAAGCTCTTTATTTTTGACAAACTCAATAATATCAGCTATAGTGAAAGGAAACGCTAATTGATTAAAATTGGCCTCCCAACTATTTCTGACTCCATCTTTTTCAAAAAAGGCCAAAGTAGAATTGGTGATAACAGGGAAACGCAAATCAATATTTCTTTTTTCTTGAAAAAACTGCTGACTCTCAATAACTTGATTTATCAATGCGCTTCCCACGCTTCCAATTCCAAAAAGGATTATATTTATTCTAAGCGCTGGCATAGAGTTGGTATTTACTATAGTTAAAAATTGGCTTTAAAATATCCGATAACTGATTGAACTCAATCAAATAAGCATCATGCCCATGAATAGATTGAATTTGATGATAAAAGACATTTAGCTTTTTATTAGTCAATTCTCGATACGTTTTACGAGTTTCCTCGGCAATAAATAAATAATCTGTATCAACTGTTACAAGATGAATATTACTCTCAATGGTATTTGCTACTGCTAAAAAATCAGGCCTATTTCTAGTAATATCAATTGTTTTGAGCAAATGATTCATCAGTTTATAGGCGGCCAATCGATATCTGTTTTTCAATTTAAAACCATGATCTAGCAGCCAATTCTCAATTTTAAGAGCTGATAATTCATCTAATTTGCTTCTTCTAAACCTTTGGTTCACATACTCGGGAGTTCTATATAATAATGTAGCATGCAAACGGGCATCAACTATTGGATCATCCGAGTGATTTAGAATTTGATCCTGAATTAAAACATTTGCAATAACCCAATCAGTAGCTTTCCAATCTGTTGCAATCGGAATAAGATTATCTATTTTATCGGGCTGTAATGCTGCCATTTCCCAAGCTATTGCTCCACCGAGACTGCCTCCAATAACGGCATACACATTTTTCACATTTAAGAAGAATAAGCCTTCCCAGAAGATTCTGGCAATATCTCGAACACTAAAATCGCGATAATTATCAATCAAATTATCAATATTATCATCGTATCCATTTCCTGGAATATTGAAAGCAATTACAGTAAAATAATCCGTATCTATTGCTTTGTTTTCTCCAACAATACCACTCCACCATCCTTTTTCTCCAGTAACTTTAGAATTTCCTGTCAAAGAATGATTCACTACTACAACGGGAGCACTACCTAATGGTCTCCCAAAAATGTGATAAAACAAAGGCAGATACGCCTTTTGTTTCCCTATTTCTAAATCAAAATTAAAAAGATCTATTTTTTCTAAATTTTCCATTTTCGAATATTTTTAAAAATTAATACTTAACCTGAATTTCATTTTTGTAAAAACTACCTTAGACTAACAATCCAAAGTAGCTAAGGCAGTTTTACTAACAAAAAAAACACAATATCAAGCTAATTGTGGTGCTTTAATGGTTTCAAAAACAGCTTTTAAATCTGCTTTTAAATCCTCTATATCTTCAAGACCTACTGATAGTCTAATTAAATCCTTGGTAACTCCTGTTGAGATTTGTTCTTCATCTGACAATTGTTGGTGAGTTGTACTTGCTGGGTGAATGATTAGGGATTTGGTATCCCCAATATTGGCTAGTATTGAAAATAGCTTCGTATTATCGGCTACTTTTTTGGCAGCTTCAAAACCTGCTTTTAAACCAAAAGTTACCACGCCGCTTTGTCCTTTTGGTAAATATTTTTGTACCAAAACATAATACTTGCTCGATTTTAAACCTGGATAGTTTACCCAAGCTACTTGATTCTGAACCTCGAGCCATTGTGCCAATGCTAAAGCATTTTCACTATGTCTTCTGATACGCACTTCTAACGTTTCCAATCCTTGTATAATCTGGAAAGCATTAAAAGGACTCAAAGCAGCTCCATGATCTCGTAGCCCTTCAATACGTGCTTTAGCAATAAAAGCAGCGTTACCTAAAGCTTCATGATATACCAAACCATGATATCCAGCAGATGGCTCGGTAAATTCTGGAAATTTACCATTTGACCAATCAAATTTTCCTGCATCAATGATTACACCTCCTAAAGAAGTTCCATTTCCTGAAATATATTTGGTTAAAGAATGAATAACAATATCAGCTCCATGCTCAATTGGATTCAATAAATAAGGTGAAGCAACCGTATTATCGACTATAAAAGGAACCTTATAAGCTTTTGCTTCTTGCGAAATAGCTTTTAAATTCAGTACATCCAATTTTGGATTTCCTAGACTTTCTACAAAGAATGCTCTTGTATTTTGTTTAGCTGCACGTGTAAAATTTTCTGGGTCTGTAGCATCCACAAATGTGGTTGTAATTCCTAATCTTGGCAATGTTACTTTGAATAAATTGTAGGTTCCGCCATATAAACTGCTGGATGCTACAATGTGATCACCAGCTTTCAACAGCACTAACAAAGCTGTCGAAATTGCTGATGCCCCAGAGGCTGTAACCACAGCACCAATACCGCCTTCTAAAACAGCTAATCGCTTTTCTAGAATGTCATTTGTTGGATTATTTAATCGCGTATAAATATATCCTTCTTCTGCAAGACCAAATAAATTGGCTGCATGATCTGAATTATTAAAAACATACGAAGTAGTTTGATAAATTGGAACTGCTCTAGATCCACCATTTTTAGTTACGTCGTGTCCTGCGTGTAATGCGTTTGTTGCAAAGTTTTGTGTGCTCATGTTTTCTTATTTTTTAATATTGTTAAATAGTATATTGAATTAGTAATGCTTTATTTTTTTAAACAAAAAGATCTTCTTCTTCTAAATCATACATTTTAAATAGTAATGATTCTTGACCTGTTAAATGCAACTCTTCATTTAGCCGAGTTGTTTCTGTTTTGGTATCTTGTATCGATTTAATGCTTTTTCGATAATCTCTTTTTAATAAAGACTGCATTGCTTTCGAATTTTTATCTAGTATTTTCATAATTATAATTTTTAAAAGTGTGGAATAAAAAACCCTTTTGGCTTACTGGCCAAAAGGGTTTATAGTTTTAACTATAACAAAGACTCATCTTTCACTTTTGGCAACAGCAACTAGGAATGCAATTTCGCATCATACAACACATCCTCATTTTATCTACTATTGTTTTCATAATTATAAAGTTTGTTTGAATTAATCTTTAATTCTACTAATTTTATAGAACAAATATAGTAACTGTTTTCAAACCACCAAAAAAAAAAATATTATTTAACATTTAAGAAGAAATAATTTTTTAGAGAAATAATTATATTTATTAAAAAACCCCAGTAAATACTAAGCTTTAGACACATTATACTTAAAAAAAAATAAAAATTTTCATTTAATCCATATTGCGCAACTACTCTCTGATAAGAAAACTAATTAGTATTATTTCTGATATACTATCTGCTACCGATTATACATTTCTTTTTGAGCAAAAAAAACTCTTCAGTTTAGCAGAAGTTCAATATTATATATTTAAAAAATCTACAATAGTCTCTCTATGGAAGTTTCCGGCATCATTTAAGGCATATTTTTTGAGATTAATTTCACTTTGTTTCTGTTTGTTGAAGCCAAATTGTAAACCATTTTTGAAACAACTAAATGAAAATCAATTTATTTGAAATATTCTATAGAATTAATATAGTATGTTAAATTCCACTTAATTAATTAAAAAAAGTAAAAGAATAATTTGGAATTCAAAATGGTTTCATACCTTTGCACCCGAATACAAGAGGAAAAATTTGAACTGATTGCAACCTCTTCATAATGAAACGACTTCATTATGAATGCTGAAAATTCTTCAGTATAAAAAATGCTAAAGCAGAAACTCTCCTTTAGTATTTCCCGCAATTGTTTTTCCTCGATTAATTTTAAAAATTTATATTTATTATGGCTTATTTATTTACGTCAGAATCTGTAAGTGAGGGACACCCAGACAAAGTTGCAGATCAAATTTCGGATGCATTAATTGATAACTTTTTGGCATTTGATGCTGACTCAAAAGTAGCTTGTGAGACGTTGGTAACTACTGGTCAAGTGATATTGGCAGGTGAAGTAAAGTCAAATACTTACTTAGATGTTCAACAAATTGCTCGTGAAGTAATTCGCAAAATTGGTTATACAAAAAGTGAATACATGTTTGAAGCGAACTCTTGCGGTATACTTTCAGCAATTCACGAACAATCTGCAGATATTAACCAAGGGGTTGACAGAGCAAGTAAAGAAGAACAAGGAGCTGGAGATCAAGGAATGATGTTTGGTTATGCAACTAATGAAACTGAAAACTATATGCCTTTAGCATTAGATTTGTCTCATAAATTATTGCAAGAACTAGCCATTTTAAGACGTGAAAATAACGAAATCACTTATTTACGTCCTGATGCAAAATCTCAAGTTACTTTAGAATATAGCGATGACAACAAACCAACTCGTATTGATGCTATTGTAATTTCTACACAACACGATGATTTTGACGAAGAAGCTACTATGCTTGCTAAAATCAAAAAAGACATTATAGACATATTGATTCCAAGAATCATTGCAAAAAATCCTGCTCACGCACATTTATTCAATGATAAAATTCAATACCATATTAACCCAACAGGAAAATTCGTAATTGGAGGTCCTCACGGAGATACTGGTTTGACTGGAAGAAAAATCATCGTTGATACTTACGGTGGAAAAGGAGCTCACGGTGGTGGTGCTTTCTCTGGAAAAGATCCAAGTAAAGTAGACAGAAGCGCTGCTTATGCTACACGTCATATTGCAAAAAATCTTGTTGCTGCAGGTGTAGCTGATGAGATTTTGGTACAAGTTTCGTATGCAATTGGAGTTGCAAAACCAATGGGTATTTTTATTGACACTTATGGAACATCAAAAGTGAATTTGACTAATGGTGAAATTGCTAAAAAAGTAGAAGCTATTTTTGATATGCGTCCATACTTCATTGAACAACGTTTGAAATTAAGAAATCCTATTTATAGTGAAACTGCAGCTTACGGACACATGGGACGTACTCCAGAAACTATAACCAAAACTTTTTCTGCTCCTGGCGGATTAACAAAAACCGTTACTGTTGATTTATTTACTTGGGAGAAATTAGATTTTGTAGATCAGGTAAAAACTGCTTTTGGATTGTAAATACCTCAAAATATAGTACACAAAAAACCATTCGATAATCGAATGGTTTTTTTTTTTTGAATAGAAGTCCTTTTTTGAATTAAAAAAAAACAATTAATCACCAACGAAATATACATATTTACTCAAAAAAGTGGCATTGGCTTCTATTCATTATATATTGTATTTTAAAGAAAAAACAATATATCGGGGTTGTACAGTATATCTTGAAACCTTAGTAGAGAACTGAGAAAAACTATCGTCGTTTAAGGAAGTTGTATTTAAAATATTTGTCCCTGAAATTTTGTATTCCCATTTGCTATCTTTCTTTTGATAAATCAAACTTGCATTTAAAAAATCATATTCATTATTAACAGTCTTATCTTGGTTGGAATAATGATAATATTCATATTCGGTTACAAATGAAAAATTTTTCAAAAAGTAGTAATCTAATTTTGCAAAAGGTTTATCTGTATAAAAAGTATCACTTCCGAAATCATTGATTACCGTATTATATCCTATTTCAAGATTTGGTAAGTCCTTATAATTTGTAGATGCTTTTATCATATAGCTTTGAGTAAAACTTTCGGAAACCGCCAATACGCTGTTTTGAATATTATGATATTTGGACCAGTTTAAGCTCAAACTAGCAGATGCTTTGTAATCTTTTAGAAAAGAACGTCCATAACTTCCATTTCCTGAAACACTTTGATCCAAATCATTTGAATTATATGGAGTCGCCGTTTGATTGATTCCATCAAAAATTACATTCGATTTTACAGCATCCATTACTCTTGAATAGGTAATATTGGCGAAAATATTCTCAAAATTAAACATATTGTATTTGAAATATCGCAAAGAATGTACTTGAGAAGTAGCATTGGATAGCACCTTGTTTCCACTAAACAAACTATTGTAATTATTCAAAACATATCCTTCGGCCAATTTATTTATATCTGTAAAATCATTTGTAAAACTCAGATTATAAGTCAAAGTCTCTGCTTTTTTTATTTGATACAACGCATAAAAATCAGGCAACAATCTTGTAAAACTATTGGTATAACTTACACCCAATTGTGAGTTGGTCATATTATAATAATGAAAGCTTACCCCTGGAGTAATCGTGAATTTTCCAGTCAAAATTTTATAATGCAATCCCACGAAAGTATCATTAAAACTATAATTCACTTTATTATTATCTGCAGGATCAACTAACTCATTTGTATTGCCATTATCCAGTATTTGAAACATACTTGAGTTAAAAATTTGATAGGAATAGGTATTCCCAAAAGTAAAATCAAGATTGCTTTTTGGGGTTACCATATAGTAATAATCCAATTTAGCATCCACTTTATTTGTTTTTACAAATCGGTTCTGATTAATGTCGTTAGTGCTTTGTCCAGTTACATATCCTGGCAAAACAAAAGGTTGATACTGTGAAATAGCATTATAAAAAGGATCTTCTTCTTGATATAAATTCTGCATTTCGAAAGCAAAAACATTTTTATCACTTTGAGTATAATACAAACTTAAATTTTGATTATAAGAAGTAGGGTTTTGAATTTTGTGAGTATCAATATTCTGAATTGTCTCCCCTTCACTATCTATAGATTGACTTACAATTTTATTTACTTCATCTTGTTTAGACAACTTAGCCAGGAAATCATAATCAAACTGAAACTTTGTACTTGGCTTATAACTTGAACTTAGTTTAAACAGCCCCAAATGACTTTTTTGATTGGCATTTTCTTCTCTATTTTCTGTTGAAAAGACATCCGTTGAATTAGGATCCAGAATATTCGTTTGTGATTTTGTTTCCAATTCCGTCTTAGATTCAGATAAAATAGCAAAACCACTCAAACTCCAAGATTTAGTAACATTATAGGCAAAATTTGTTGCTCCAAATCGAGTTGTAATTTCTTTTGCTCTATTATTTTTCAGCAGTGAAATTCCCAAATCATTTGAGGAAACATCAAAACTACTTCCTCCTTTTTTCATCATACTTTTGAAACCACCAGTAAACTTAAAATAATCCTGAATCGTCAAAGGCAACTCTCCTATATTATTAAAATTGGAAATAAAATTTACACTGTATTTAGGATTATAATAAAACAATTTAGGATTTACAACATACCTTTCATCTGCACCAGCACCTATATTAACATCTCCAAACCAAAAGTTTTTCTTTCCTGATTTGAGCTTGATATTCATAGCGACATTTTCTTCGTTATTCTCTACCCCTTTTAAAGCACCTACTTCATTAAAATTTCTAAGCACTTGGACTTTATCAATAGCATCTGCAGGAATGTTTTTTACTCCAAGTTTAGTATCTCCATCGAAAAAATCTTTACCCTCTACCATTAATTTGGAAACTTTTTTACCTTCAACTTCAATTTCTCCATCTGCATTTACCTCAACACCTGGTAATTTTTTCAAAACATCTTCCAACTTCCGCTCTGTTCCCGATTTAAAAGAGTCTGCATTATAAACAATCGTATCTCCCTTGATAGAAACAGGCATTTCCCGAACAATTTCGACACCTTCTAGCTCAATTCCGCCAGAATCCATTTCAATGCTTTGAGTCATATTTTGACTAAAAGTAGTTAGAGTAATTTCCTTATTCTTCATTCCAAGGTAACTTAGCTTTATAGAATAGCTTGAATTCGGTTTTAAATTCAAAACAAACTTTCCTTTGTCATTAGTGATACCGTAAGAATCCATAGCTTTGGTTTCAGTATTTACAGCCATCACATTGGCCATTTCCAAAGGATTTTTACTAGCTCCCAAAACAACTCCATCCAATCTAATATTTTGACAGAATGAAACAGTTGTAAGAAATAATAAAATGAGGCAGGCTAATTTTTTTTTCATTTAGAATACTTTCTAAAATTAATATATTAATGAATGTCTTCTTATCTCATCGGTGGCATTCCGCCACCATTTCCTCTATTTCTCTCTCTCATTTCTGCCAACTCTTCCATTTTCTTTATCACAATTGCATCGTAATCATTTTGGCTTACTACTTTACCTTTTGTAGATTCCTTGATTTCTACTTTTTGTTTAATATTCAACACTACTTTAGAACATAAAATAGTTGTTCTTCCATCATTTATTTCTAAAATCAAACCAGGAAGCCCCCAATAATTTTCAGGACCTTGATTAACTGGGATCTCTGGAGTATACCAAGCCGTGACAATAACTTCTTTTGGTATTTCTATATTTGACATAAAAGAAGTCTTCTTGTCTTTATCGTCTAACTTCATATCATCTGATTTCTTCTCATCATCTTTCTTGTCATCTTTAGGTCTAAAATTTCTAAAATCAGTTTTACTCACTACTCGAACAGCGGTTGCTTTGAAACAATTATACCCCCCAATAACTTTTGTTTCGCCTTCCAATTTCCATTTTAAATTAGGAAGTGAATCTTTAATTAAAAATTCTTTCCCCATAAATTCTTTATCAACTGTGTACGCTTTATTTTTTACATTCTTATAAAAAATTCCTCCGCTCCCCATCATAGAATTCATCATACGCATTCCCCCACCACCATCTTGTCCTGGTGATTCAAGTTTTTCCTCTTCTTTATAAATAGATGCCGATTTATCGAAATTCAGTATAAATGTTTTTTCAAACATTTTTTTCATCCTTTCTTCCATATTTTTTTGCATTTCGGGAGTAATATCTCTATTAGGTGGCATTCTATTTTTAAAATCCGAAGTACTCGTTTTGGATTCATAAACTGCCATGCCTTGAAATTCTTGAGCATGCAATTGAATCGTAGCTACAATGATCGTAAAAATGAAAACTATTTTTTTCATAAGAGATTATTTATTGTTTTTTATTAGGCTTTTGTAACGGCAATTATTATCTACTTTCGATCTAATTTCCAAAAGCAATAGTATTAGGCATTTTGGTTACATGGGTTCTTCTCTTCACTAAATCTTTTCTTTTCTAAAGAAAAAAGCAAAGGCTGTTGCAACAACAATTTTAAAAGATTAGAACTAAATAGATTGTCTTTATTATTTAAAAAAACGCCTTGACAATCTATTTTTACAAATACTCTTTCATTAATCTTTCATATATCTACCAACCTAACATTTCAAAGATAAAATCAATATATGTCTTCAAAAAATTGAATATACAAACTGCTGTAATTTAAAGATGGATCGCATTTATTTCCTGACAAAAGGCTTTGAAGACTATTCACCCACAAAGACTTAATCTCTAATACTCCAAAAAGAGTGAAATTTCAGATTTACATTCTAAAAAATAAACAATCCTCTTCTTGCAATTTATGGTTTCCTCTATTTGATTTTTAAAATCGTTTAAAACCAAAAATTAATATTTCAAAATCGTTAGATAAATACCTTTGCTAAATCTAAATTTTATCTATTTTTACAATCTTAGAAATTATGAATTATAAAATCGCAATATCGTAATGCACATAGCTATAGCTGGAAACATAGGTTCAGGAAAAACAACATTAACCCGTTTGCTAGCCAAACATTTTAAATGGGAACCTCATTTTGAAGAAGTAGTAGACAACCCGTATCTTGATGATTTTTACCATCAAATGGAACGTTGGTCTTTTAATTTACAAATCTATTTTTTGAATAGTCGTTTTCGTCAAATAATGCAAATTCGCGAAAGTGGTAAAAAAATAATTCAAGATAGAACCATTTATGAAGATGCTCATATTTTTGCTCCCAACCTTTATGCTATGGGGTTGATGACAAATCGTGATTTTGAAAATTATTCTTCTCTGTTCGAATTGATGGAATCTCTTGTCGAAGCACCCGATTTGTTAATTTACTTAAGGAGCTCTATTCCAAATTTAGTTGGGCAAATTCATAAACGTGGCCGTGAATATGAAAATACCATTTCTATTGACTATTTAAGCAGACTTAACGAACGTTATGAAGCTTGGGTTCAAACCTATAAAAAAGGAAAAATAATGATTATAGATGTAGACAATATAAATTTTGTTGACAATCCTGAAGATTTAGGAAATATCATCAACCGAATCGATGCAGAACTAAATGGATTATTTTAGTTCTTATTTAATATTATAAAAAAAGGCCTCGAAAATTTCGAGGCTTTTTTTATATCTAATATTTTCAACAGAATACTTTACTCTAAAACATAATTCATTTGACCTAACTCTTCAGAAATTTGATACTGGAACTGCCTTTATCTGAATTTAATTTTATAAAATAAGTTCCTGTTTTAAGTTTAGAAACATCCATTTTAGAAACCGAATCCGCATTTGGAACAGTAATAATTAATCTCCCTAAAATGTCATAAACCGATAATGATTGTATTTGTATTGCCTTCGTTGAATTGATATTTAAGATTGTATTCACAGGATTTGGATACAAAACAAAATAATTTGAAAATGTAAAATCCTGATTACCTAACGCCACAGTTTTAAAAACTGAAGTTGCTTTATTAGTCAATATTGGAAAATTATAATCAAAATAAATATTAGCTTCATTTGAAATAGAACTTCCTACCGCCAATGTAGGTTTAGTTTTAATTTTGAAAGACACATAACCATCATTATTTGCATCATCAAACGGAAGTTCAATATTTTCAAAAATAAATTCTACTTTATTTCCATCAGAAATTTTAGTGATAAAAGCATCACTGGAACTTGTTGCAACTAATGTTGTAATATCAAATTTAGAGATGTCAATTACGTCAGTCACAACAATGTTCTTTGCAGCAAAATTTCCTGTATTTTCAAAGCGGATCATATAATGAACATAATCACCAATAAGACTTGAAGTAACTATAGCACCTTCCAAACAAGTTTTATCATTTGGATCATAGGAACCTACAACAATATGATTGAATTGAAATAAATTATCCGCAGGCATTTCATCAGTTTCTTGAGATGATATTGAAGCAGCAAACTTTAAAGAATCACCATTGTTTACAGCAGGCATTTCAGTTGGTGCATTTACATTTAATGTGACTACAATTTCTCTTTTCTCAAGAGGCTTCAAATTACTAAAACCCCATGAAATGTTGTTTTCAGATTGATCTGAAAAATTTATATTTGATCCTACAAAATCTAAAACAGCATCATCAAACTTAAGATTAACAGTACCTGATTCTATCGTATTCCCTTTATTTTTAAATACTATTTTATATTTAACATCAAAGCCAGGCCTTGCAACTTCAATAGGCATCAAAACGACTTCTAAATCTGTATGTATAGCATTTTGTGTAATGCAAAAATCCTGAGTTATTGTATTAGTTAAAGTTTGAAAATCAACATCGATTGCTGGTGGTGTAGCTATAAAATAATTAGAATCTTCGAAAACCGGAGTTATTTTATAAGTTCCATTTAATAAAGGAATAAAATAGTTTCCTGAATCATCCGAAATTAAATTTTTAGTATTTCCAAAACTATCCACAATTAATAATTTTAAATTCGGAACAACCGTATCAGTAACATCACATCCGTCAGCATTTTTATCAAATTTCACTATTCCTTTGATAGTATTATAATCCCCGCCTGGAGTAAAGGTGCAATATGAATTTATTTCACAATTTTTATACCCATAAGAAGTCATATGCCTTTTAGTCTCATATATTTGTCTCTCGTCTGCGCAAATATATCTTAAGTTAGGATTTGATCCGAATTCAAAATAATCATACGTGTAATCACTTCGTGTAGAAAGTGTAGAACCTGTCTTCATATATAGCGAAACAAGATTCTTATTATATCCACAAGAGAAAATAGTAAGTTTACTCATTCCGTTTACATCTAAAGTGGTAAAATTATTGTTGCCACAACCCAAATTGTTAAGATTCGCACAACCCTTTACATCTAAACTTGTAAGCAAATTGCCTCTACAATCTAAACTACCAAGACTTTCAAGACCTAGTAAATCTAATGAGACAAGCTCATTCCAACTACAATCTAATCCTGATAAATTTACACTGTTCTTTACCTTTAGAGAAGAAAGTTTGTTATAAGCACAATCTAATGTTACAAGACTATTTAGACCTGTAATATCTAATGAACTAAGTTGATTATATCTACAATTTAAACCTTTAAGATTAACCAGCCCAGTTAAATTTAAAGATTGGAGAGCATTATCATTAATTTCAATTATTGAAGCGTTTATTAAACCTGATAGATTAATGGAA
Organism: Flavobacterium sp. 5; assembly: GCF_002813295.1. Classification (NCBI taxonomy): domain Bacteria; kingdom Pseudomonadati; phylum Bacteroidota; class Flavobacteriia; order Flavobacteriales; family Flavobacteriaceae; genus Flavobacterium; species Flavobacterium sp. 5. The sequence continues at coordinate 2,738,731 of NZ_PHUE01000001.1, read as the reverse complement.
ATAAGGTTTACACAACTTTTGACCCTTACAGTTTCAAGTTTTGTTAAATTACTCAAATCTAAAGAAATCATTTTATTATTACCGCTATCTAAAAACTCAAGATCTCTACTAGAAGTAAAATTGAACTCAGGTATTTCATTACCATAACAGTTTAACTTTTTTAAATTTACCAGTCCGTTTAGATCTAATTCTGTAATCTGATTATAATAACAATCTACCACTTTTAGATTAGTTAAACCTGCTATTTTTAAAGTTGTTAATTTGTTTGATATACAATTCAACTCTTCCAAATTTGGAGCATTCGTCAAATCTAATGAAGTAATTTGATTACCCTCACAACTAAAATATTTAAGATTAATAAATTTTGAGATTCCCTCTAATGATGTAATCATTGATTCCCCATTAATCTTATTCAATGTTAAAGAGCTAATCTGTAAGGCTTCGTCTTCTTGAATTTCACCATCGTTACTAGTGTCTATAGTCTGAACTGGATTACCTGCTAAATCTTTAGCACGAGCAAAATATAAAATATACCTTTTACAAACAGGGTCTGGGATATTTACAATTTGAGCTTCGCTAAAAAATGAAATCAATAAAAATAAAAAAGTGTAAAATTTTCTCATAAATTTAATTTAAGGCACAAATATATTAAATAAGTAATTAAAATTTTACAAAAAAAGCCTCGAAAATTTCGAGGCTTTTTTTGTAAAATTAACTATTCTTTTATTTCAAAGCTTCTATTTGAGCATCCACTTCAGCATCTGTTCCTTTAAATTGCTTAACCATTGTCGTTCCATTTACCGTGGTCGTAACAGTAGCACTCACTTTGCCATTCATATTTGTTTTTTCAATTCTAATCTCATTATCCATTGCCATTTTCATTGGTTTTTTAGCACAACAAGCTTTTCCTTTTGGTGCAACAAATTTTCCATCTTTATCATAATGAGACAGACACATTTCTTTTTCTTCAGGAGTACATTTAAGGCTGTCGCACATTTTTGCACATTCCTCTTTGGTCATTTTTTCACATTTAGACATATCACATTTCCCCATCATCATATCATCTTTATGCATGATACATTTTTCCATCTTTATTTCTTTCATATGACAAGAACCATTTCCATCAATAGTACTTCCGCCACTTCCTAAAATTGGAGCCATAACTAATCCTATCAAACATGTTAATTTGATTAAAATATTCATTGATGGACCAGAAGTATCTTTGAATGGGTCTCCGACAGTATCACCAGTAACTGCTGCTTTATGTGCATCAGAACCTTTGTATGTCATTTCTCCATTAATCATAACACCTGCCTCAAATGATTTTTTAGCATTATCCCAAGCACCCCCAGCATTGTTTTGAAAAACTGCCCAAAGTACACCAGAAACAGTAACTCCAGCCATATAACCTCCCAACATTTCGGCGATTAATTGATTGTTATCTCCGTAAACTAATTTTCCTAAAAGTACAATTGCAATTGGAAAACCAATCGTCAATATACCAGGTAACATCATTTCACGTAACGCTGCTTTAGTCGAAATATCAACACATTTTGCATATTCAGGTTTTCCAGTACCTTCCATAATTCCAGGAATTTCTTTGAATTGACGACGTACTTCGTACACCATATCCATCGCTGCTTTCCCAACAGAATTCATTGCCAAAGCAGAGAAAACCACAGGAATCATTCCTCCAACGAACAACATCGCTAAAACAGGAGCTTTAAAAATATTAATTCCATCAATGCCTGTAAAAGTCACATAAGCTGCAAATAAAGCCAAAGAGGTTAGAGCTGCTGAAGCAATAGCAAAACCTTTTCCTGTTGCTGCAGTTGTATTTCCAACTGAATCCAAAATATCGGTTCTTGTACGTACTTCTTTTGGTAATTCACTCATTTCTGCAATACCACCAGCATTATCAGAAATAGGACCAAAAGCATCGATTGCTAATTGCATCGCTGTAGTTGCCATCATTGCCGAAGCAGCTAACGCCACCCCATAAAATCCAGCTAAAGCATAAGAAGACCAAATAGCTGCTGCAAACAATAATACAGTTGGAAAAGTAGAAATCATTCCTGTCGCCAAACCTGCAATTACGTTTGTTCCTGCTCCTGTACTTGATTTTTGAACAATAGCCATTACTGGTTTTGTTCCTAATCCTGTATAATATTCGGTTACAGATGAAATAGCTCCACCTACAACTAAACCAATAAGTGTTGCATAAAACACATGCATAGATGAAATTTCTTTGGAACCTTCACCAAAGAAAGTCATGCTCATTGTTTCCGGAAGCATGTATTTAACCAAGAAGTAACAAGAGATTGCTGTTAAAACAATAGAAACCCAGTTTCCAATATTCAACGCTTTTTGAACTTGAGCTTCCTTGGCGTTCTCGTCTGTAATTTTAACTAGCATTGTACCAATTATAGAAAACAAAATTCCAAAACCAGCAATAGCCATCGGTAATAAAATTGGTCCAATTCCGCCAAAAGCATCTTGGATGTTTCCTCCCATGTCTTTTATAACATAATTTCCAAGTACCATCGCAGCTAACACCGTTGCTACATACGAACCAAATAAATCGGCACCCATTCCTGCAACGTCTCCAACATTATCTCCTACGTTATCTGCAATCGTGGCAGGGTTACGAGGATCATCTTCTGGAATTCCAGCTTCTACTTTACCAACTAAATCAGCGCCTACATCGGCAGCTTTCGTGTATATTCCTCCACCTACACGAGCAAACAAAGCAATTGATTCAGCTCCAAGAGAAAATCCTGCTAACGTTTCCAGGACAACTGTCATTGTTTCTGTATCTTTCCATACTCCGTCAGAAAGCAGGTTAAAGAAAATTATAAAAAAACCGGTTAACCCTAAAACAGCTAAACCGGCTACACCTAATCCCATTACAGTTCCTCCACCAAAAGAAACCTTCAAAGCTTGTGGTAAACTAGTACGAGCAGCCTGAGTAGTTCTAACATTGGTTTTTGTCGCTATTTTCATTCCCATATTTCCTGCTAATGCTGAGAAAAATGCTCCGAATACAAATGCAACTACTATTAATATATTTGTTTTAACACCTGGTAAAAAAGTGATACCTGCTAATACAACACTTGCGATTAAAACAAAGATAGCCAACAATCGGTATTCTGCCTTTAAGAAAGCTAAAGCACCCTCATAAATATAATCTGATATCTCTTTCATTTTGCCATCTCCTGAATCCTGCTTTAACACCCAAGATCTTTTGATAGCCATAAAAATAAGCCCTATTATTGCCATAACAATTGGCACATAAATCATAATTGAATTCATAAATATTCATTTTGGTTCGTTAATAAAAAAAATGTAATCGATAGCAATTTAACGAAAAAAGCAACACTCTTAACGGAGTGTTGCTTTTTTTACAAAATATGAGGGTAAAAATTATTTAATACTAAATAATCCCTCTGGTTTATTTGGAATATCATTAAAACGTTGCGTACATTCTTCGATAATAGCAAATGCTTCACTCAAATCTCCCCAACCTTCTACATCTACTTGTTTGTTTTCAAGATCTTTGTAAACTTGGAAGAAATGTTCAATTTCTTTCAATAAGTGTGGATTAATATCAGATAAGTTTTCTAACGAATTCCAAATTGGATCTGAAACTGGTACACAGATAATTTTTTCATCTGGTCCTTTGTCATCAGCCATGTGGAAAACTCCAATAGGTTTCACTTCCATTACACAACCAGGAAAAGTTGGCTCGTTTATCAAAACCAAAACATCTAATGGATCACCATCTAATGCTAAAGTTTCTGGAATGAATCCATAATCAGCAGGATACATCATTGAAGAAAATAACATTCTATCAAAACGCATTCTTTTTATTTCAAAATCGTACTCGTATTTATTTCTACTTCCTCTTGGTATTTCAATTAATACATCAAAAGTTTTTAATTTGTCTGCAGTCATTATTCTTTTATCTTTTCTTAATTTATTAACGATTGCAAAAGTAATCAAACAATACTTTTTTACAATAAAAAAAGACAATATATGACTATAAAGTTTCTGTTAATTGTAATTTTTAATAGACTATGGTTCTTTTACGCTTTTTTAAATAATAATGCCACAGCAAAAATGTAGCATAAGATCGATATGGACTCCAATTAATAGTGTGAGTTTCCATAATGGCCTTATCATGAATATTTAGTAATTCTTTTATAGTATTGACTACAGCTACATCGCCCAGAGGCAATAAATCGGGTTCTTGTAAACAAAACATCAAGTAAATATCAATTGTCCAATTGCCTATTCCCTTAATTTTGATAAGCTCTTCGCGTACTTGCTGAGCCGATTTTTGTGGTAAACTATCCAAATCTATTTCTTCATTTACAATAGCAGATGACAATGCTTTTATATAAGTAGTTTTTTGCCTGCTTACACCAAAGGCTCTGTATTCTTCATCAGAAACGGTAATCAATACTTCGGGTTTGAATGTAGTATGTTCTGCTTTTATTTTTAAAAAAGTAGCTTTGGCAGAATCTATGGAAACTTGTTGCTCTAAAATTAACAATACTAATGTTTCGAATCCTTGAGGTCTCCGGGGAATTGTAGGTAATCCATAGATATCTATAATATCCTTGAATATAGTTTCTTTTTGAAAAAGATAATCAATTGCTTGTTGCATGGTTTGATTTTTTAGTTCAAATTTTCATTAATCCCTGATACCCTAGCCCAGATGTAGCGGAAATTTTGCAGAATAAAATACTATTATTTTCTTGACCAAAAGAGCGACCAACGGAAGCTCCTTTTGGACAATTGAAAATAAAGTGTTTTGACAAGAAATTGTAGTGAAAGCTGGAAATAGCTCCTAAAAATAGAACCCAATTGATGCTTTTACTGCAAATTTATTCGCATTTGGCACATCAAGATAACCACCTCGCCAAGAGAAATCTACACGCAATATTTTGAAAATATTCCCTATTCCTGCATTGTATTCCCAGTATACATTCTCTGGTGCTGTATATGTTAAGCCAGAAGCATTTATAGCCTTATTGTCATCACTAACAGTTCCGTATACGCCTTTTACTCCTATAATCTCTCTCCAATTGAGTTTTCGTAAAAATGGAATTCTGGCAAACAACCTTCCATTAAAATCATGATACCATTGCATAGTTGCATAGGTATCTGTTACAAATTCGTAATAGTTAAGATTACTAAAAGTGTTCTCGATGGTGAAAAAAGTCTGATTTCCAGGTACAATACTCATTAATCCAAGAGGAACAGTTCCAAAAGTTTTTCCGAGTTCAAAAATTAAATTGGTACGACCCAAAGGCCCTATAATAATAGGCTGCTTATAGTAAATTTCAAGTTTTCTGTAATTAAAATCGCTATTCATAACTCCCTTATATCCTTGGCTGTAATTAACAAAAAAAGTCGAATAAGGACTGTTGGCTATACTTCTTTCAACACCATAAGCAATTGTTCTTCTATTTGGCGTATACTCCGCTTGGATATTAAATTCAGATTGAGTTGTAGTGCTTTTTACAACTCCCTCCGGGTTTGCAATCGTCGGTAAAGTGGTATAATAATCTAAACTAAAGACAGGCGATGCTGATTCTAGTGTTTTATAAGACACTCCAGTTTGAAATGTTAGGTTTTTTACAGGCTCTATGGCAATGTAGGCGTTGGTCAAGCCTATATTGGTTAATTTTCCATTGGATCCTGTAGTAAAAAAGGCCGATGAACCATAATTTCTAGCTAAAATATCATTAGTTGTTGTCAATTGAGATCCTAGTTGCTCGATATCACGCCTGTTTCCTCCAGAAATAATAATTCGGTTTTTCTTGTCAATCATCCATTTTCCAGCAAAACCATATTTAAACTTTTGATCTTTAAATCCATAAGCGGTAAAAGCTTGCACACGCCAAGGGTCATTTGGACCAAAATAGGTTCTCGCTCCAAGTCGAGCTTTGAAACCTTCAACTTCATTATAACCAAAAGTGGAAAAAATAGGTCCAAAATCAAAATTACCATAATTGACATAACCGCTCGCCAGCATAGTTACCAAACTTGTGATTTGCTTAAATGCATTAACTGTCTGTAGGGTATCGAGCATTTTATAAACACCTTGCTCGTCTTTGGTTAACTTCTCAAAACGATTCTCTTCCCAATATTCATCGCTTTTCTTATATATTTCATTATCTACAAAATTGACTTCTTCTTTATAGAATTTTTCAGGTTTTTCAATATTGAATTTGTGGTTTTGATAATACGTTGTTCGCTTACCATAAACCCCTTTTGATTTTTCTTTTTTATTAAAAGCAAAATCAGACATCAAATAATCTTTGGTTAAAAGAAAAACAGAATCACTTAAAACCTCAAATTCCTGTTCTACATAAATATCTTTTACCCAGTTAATATTGGCACTTTTGGTAACGGCCATATTGATTTTTTTTATAGCAAATGTGGTATCATTTACCCAAAAATCCCCTTTGAAAGTCAATTCATTTTTTCGTCTTGGATAAAAAACAATATTGTAACACCATTTTTTGTCGACAAAAGCACTGTCTTTTAGCACATAATTATATACATCAATTCCCGTTTTAGAAAGTGGACTCGTAAAACTTTTATCAAATAAAGCAATATAATTATTGTAGATATTATAATCTGAATATAAATCTTTTATGAATGATAAAATTTGCTGATTTCCCTCAAACCCTGAAGTTTTATTAGCTTTCGTAATTTCTTTTACTTTTGGTATTTTGTTGTCACCGTACACATCAAGCAATGCCTCATTAATAAAAATAGGCAAATACGTTTTTCCCGTTACTTTAGAAGTATCTACGTGGTCAAAAATAAATTCCATACCTTTAAAAATCTTTTGTTTTCTATAGGCACTGTCAATGGAATTGATATCAAACTCCACTTTCTCATATTTTTCCATTTGATATTGATCAAATTGATACAATCCATTTTTACGCTTTTTCTCCCAGATTTTTCGTAATATATCGAGTGCTGGATTGTTCTTCTTGGAGGTTTTGCCTGCAAAAATCACTACCTCTTTCAAAGCTTGCTGTTCACTTAATTCAATAGTAAAATTGTAATTAACCGTTTTGGTAAGTGTAATCTCTTTATCAGCAAAACCAACCGATGTAATTAGCAATGTGGTATAAGTATTTGGAGATTCCATATAAAATCTTCCATCTTCATTAGTCACAGTACCAGTGCTCGAATTTTTGAAAACAACATTCGCATAAGGAACAGGCTGCTTGAGTTTATCTACAATAATACCACTCACTTTTGTTTGACCAAAAATAGAGCTGGTTGCAATAAAAATTAATACGATAACTGCTAATATTTTTTTCATGATATATAAAAAAAAGCTTCATCAAAATTATAATTGATGAAGCTTTTTAAATAGTAATATTCAAAATTATTTGTATAAAACTTTCTTAACCGCTTTCACAACATCGGCAGCATTTGGCAACCATTCTTTCAGCAATACTGGAGAATATGGTGCTGGAGTATCTGCTGTTGTAATACGTTGAATTGGTGCATCAAGAAAATCAAACGCTTGCTCTTGAACAAGGTAAGCAATCTCCGAAGATACACTTGCAAAAGGCCAAGCCTCTTCAAGAATTACTAATCTATTTGTTTTTTTAACAGATGTTAAAATCGCTGCATTATCCATTGGACGAACCGTTCTTAAGTCGATAATCTCACATGAAATACCTTCTTTTGCCAATTCATCGGCTGCGATATAAGCCTCTTTAATAATTTTTCCAAATGAAACGATAGTTACATCAGTTCCTTCTCTTTTGATATCTGCAACACCAATTGGAATAGTATATTCACCATCTGGAACTTCACCTTTATCACCATACATTTGCTCTGATTCCATGAAAATAACTGGGTCATTATCACGAATAGCCGATTTCAATAAACCTTTGGCATCATAAACATTTGATGGAACTATCACTTTTAGTCCTGGAGTATTTGCAAACCAGTTCTCGATAGCTTGAGAGTGAGTAGCTCCCAATTGTCCAGCTGAAGCAGTTGGTCCACGGAAAACGATAGGAACGTTAAACTGTCCACCAGTCATCTGACGCATTTTGGCAGCGTTATTAATAATTTGATCAATACCAACCAAACAAAAGTTGAAAGTCATGTACTCAACTATCGGGCGACAACCGTTCATTGCAGATCCAACTGCAATTCCAGTAAAACCAAGTTCTGCAATTGGTGTATCGATTACTCTTTTTTCACCAAATTCAGCTAGCATTCCTTTAGATGCTTTGTAAGCACCATTATATTCTGCAACCTCTTCACCCATTAAGTATATGGACTCATCGCGACGCATTTCTTCGCTCATTGCTTCACAAATGGCCTCTCTAAATTGTATCGTTCTCATATTTATATAGTCTGTGTGTAATTTAAGAAACGCAAAAATAATTATTTTAAATTACTTAAAAGCATAAATCTCTTTAAAATAATAAGGTTTTATACTATTGTTTTTTTTTAGAAGCTATTTCCAGCTATTCGCTATATCTTTATGTAGCCAAAGCCACCACATAAAGGATTCCTCTACTATTTGTCTATAAAATCGATTATACAAAAGACATTTTTTTTTCTTCAAAATAAAACATCCTTTCAACTATTAAAACAATTACTATTTATTTTGTTCAAAAAATCATTTGCTAGCACAAAATTCACTATTTCCAACAACATTGCCTTTTTCTTTAAAATAAAAAATGAATACATTTGCTTATGCCTCAATTGTTAAAGAATTTTATTTACATACATTTCCTAGGTCTTTGTTGTGTTTTGAATGCACAAAAAATAGATCCTAAACAAAATCCAATTCCTAAAATTTCGGCTTTTGAACTCCAAGAGAAAAAATCAATAGACGGTGCCTTTATACTCTTTAACAAAGGCGAAGACAAAAAGGCTTATAAAATTACTCATCAATTATTAAAAAACCATAAATCAAAACTCAATTTAGTCAACATTAATTTGCTTTTGGCTTACTATTTTAACAAACGCTCTTTAATAGATTCTTCTCTTTATTATACTAACCAAGTTTTAAAATCTAATACCAATAGTAATGATTCTCTTCGTTATCGAACATATTCATTGAGCTATAATTTACTAGCTATTAACAATAAAAAAAGAGGATTATTAGAAGAAAGCAAAAAATGGCATATCAAAGGAATTGAGACTTCTCAAAAATTCAATGAAACTGATTTGTATTACACTCACGTACACGGACTTGCCTTAACCTATAGTGATCTTGGTGATTATAAAAATGCGCTCAAACTGTTCAAACAATGCCTTGAATACAAACAAGGAGAAGAAATAATACTAGGCAGTTATATCAATATTGGTGACATTTACAGCTCCTTGAAAGAGTACGATAAATCTAATTCTTATTTCAACAAGGCTAAGGTATTATGCGAAAAAACTAATAATATACAAGGGAAATCCGTGATTGCTATAGGTCTTGCCTCCAATTACCAATCTCAAAAAAAATTAAATGATGCAACCCTTTTATATCAAGAAGCCATCAAATTGGCAGATAAAGGTGAATTACCTCAAATAGCAATAACAGCTCGACTTAATTTAGGAAAAATATTTTTGGATTTAAAAAAGCAAGAAGATGCTAAAATCATTTTTTCAAGCGCCTTAAATGATGCCGAAAAATTAGGATACCTACATGAACAAAACGAAATATACGACAATTTAAAAGACATTTTTATAACTCAAAACGATTATAAAAACGCATACCTATTTACTAACAAATCCTCCAAAATAAAGGATTCTATTGCTCATCTCCAAAAAGACAAAGAAATCAATGAACTGGAAGTAAAATACAAAACATGGCAAAATGAGAAAGAAATAAAAGTACTGCAAGTTGAAAACAAAGCCAAAATATTAGAGCTAAAAAACAACGAAGAAGCACTTGCTTTCTTAAATCTGCAAAAAGAGATTAACCAAAAGAAAAACGAAAATAAAATACTAAACTTAAATAATATTTCTCAAAAAAAAGCTAGTGAAATTACCTCGCTAAAAAAAGACCAATTATTAAAAACTGCTGAAATCAATTGGCAAAAAGAGACTAAAAAAATAACTCTTATCGCATTTTCAATACTTTTAATTCCAATTATTGCTTTACTCTTTTTGTACTATCAAAGGCTAAAAACTCAACGATTATTAAACCAAAACGAAAAAGAAATTAGCGAACAAAAAATAATTACTCTCGTAAAAGATCAAGAATTAAAATTAATAAAAGCTGCCGTAAAGGGTCAAGACAAAGCCAGATCAAAAATTGCTAAAGAACTACACGACAGCATTGGCGGTAATCTTGCTGCCATAAAACTACAACTCAACACCGTTGCAAGCAAACCAGATGCTATTCAAATCATCCAAAAACAATTGGACGAAACCTATCAACAAGTTCGGGATTTATCCCATAATTTGATTCCTGAAAAATTTAGTCAAAATAATTTCTGTAATCTTCTAGAAGAATATCAAAAAAATTTAGCTGGAATAAACGACCTAAAAACTTCCTTTGTCGCTTACCCAAGAACACAAATTGACTTGATTGCAGAAAGCTTACAGATGGAAATTTACAAAATCATTCAGGAGCTAGTAACCAATACACTCAAACATGCCAAGGCAACAACTATTGAACTACAACTGAACTGTATAGAAAATAATCTCAATATTTTATTTGAGGACAACGGAATTGGTTTTGATTCTTACAAGAAATCCCACGGAATTGGTTTCAAAAATATAAATAGCCGGTTGAATACAATTTCTGGTTCTATGCAAATTGACTCCATGTTAAGACGCGGAACCATCATAAACATTGAAATTCCTTTGACTAAATCACCTTTTAAATCCTAAACAAAACATGGAAAAAATCAAAATCATTATAGCCGATGACCATACTATGTTTCTTCAGGGTATTGTTTCATTATTAGAAAACGAAGAAAATATAACCATTTTAGGGAAAGCAGAAAATGGTAATGCAGTATTTAAAATAATGGAAAATGCTATTCCTGACATTATATTACTGGATATAAGCATGCCTGAGATGGATGGAATCGAAGTGACCAAAATAATAAAACAAAAATATCCTTCGATCAAAATATTGATTGTAAGCACTCATAGTAATATCCAAATAATTGCCAAACTCATTCGGATGGGAGCTGATGGTTATTTACTAAAAAATGCCGAAAAACAAGAACTCCTTCATGCGATACATACGATAAAAAAAGGAGAAACTTATTTTTGCAAAGAAGTCTTAGATAAAAATGATGATAACAATTCAAAAATAAAAAACAATACTTTTTTCATCACCGAATTAAGCAGCAGAGAAAAAGAAATTCTGATTCTCATTGCTCAAGAATTTACGGGTAGTGAAATTGCTGAAAAAACATTTATCAGTCTCAACACAGTTAACACTCATCGCCGTAATTTAATTTCGAAACTAAATGTAAAAAACACGGCAGGATTAGTAAAATATGCCATTGAATATGGACTACTAGATTAATCCAAATTACATATTATCTTTCAAACCCTTTTCCAAGTCGATAATTCAGTACCAAACTATGCGTGTTATTAATGCTATGATCCTCTAATGAGTAATTATATGAATACATTAGTCTCCAATGATCAAACAAATAAAAACCCGCCAAAAAATTCACTGCATTACTGGTTCTATAACCAACACCAACCTCAACAGTGTTTTTGTAATTTAGCATTAAATTCAAATCGACTTGTAGCGGAGCTCCTGGCACATATTTTACCAAAGTACTAGGATTAATCATCACCTCTTCAAATTGATTGGTAAAAAAACGATAGCCCATATACCCATAATAATTGCTTTTTATATTTAAATTCTTCTCAGAAGACAACGAAGAACCAAATAAATTAGGTGCTGAAAGACCTATATAAATATGATCTTTATTATACAACAAACCAACTCCAATATTGGGCACCATTGTATGAATATTTTCCTGAAAATTAGGATCATTTTCAATTCCTAATTCCAATAAATTTTCATCATATATAGAAGCTCCAGCAGTAATTCCAAAAGAAATAATGTTAGGGTCGTATGCCCACCATCTTCCTCGACCATACTCTTCATCAAAAAAAATCTTATACGAATAGGCTCCAAAAAAACTAGTCACACTGGAAACTCCAATCTGATCTCTGGATATCCCCGCAGCAAGTCCCACATGTTTGGATCTCAAAGGTGTATTCACTGTCAATTGGGTATCTCTTGCTCCTCCTTCAATATTATAAAAATTACCTGTACTGATTAATGTAATATCAGCATCTTCATAATATCCTGCGTGGGCTGGATTAAGAACGACTGTGTTATAGTTATAGTTTGTAAAAATTGGTGTTTGCTGGCTTTGAGCATTATTTGGTACCATCGCAAAAGCAATCAAAATGATTAGCTTAAAATAATTCTTATTCATTAAATTATCGTTTTAAAACAAGGAAACCCTTGTATTTTTTTAAATGTGATGTTGCTTCGGTTTTTATTTCAAAAAAGTAAGTTCCTTCTGGAAGTATATCGGCACCAAAATTTCGTTTCCTATTGGCAACACCTGTAAAAACATTAGTAGTGTTATTATATCCTTCTATTTGAAAAACTAAGTCTCCCCATCTGTTAAAAATCGAAACTTCATTTTTTGGAAATTGATCAATCGTATCAATAAACCAAAAATCATTTATTCCATCATTGTCTGGTGAAAAACCATATTTCGTATCGTCTTTTTGTATTGGATCAACGTAAATGGTAATAGAATTTTCTGCAGAACAGCCCTCATTGTCTTTGAAAATCACAGTATATCTAGTGGTTTCCAATGGATTTGCGATTGGATTACTAATTGATGAGTTATTCAGTCCTGTTGTAGGGCTCCAATTAAAACTTCCAGTACCTGTTGCAACAGCTTGGAGGGAGACTTCTTCCCCTTCTTGTATATAAATATCGCTACCCGCATTTACTGAAACTGAACTTTCAAATAATTTGAAACTGCATTTTGCATTATTCCCACTTGCATCTGTTACTGTCATTGTTACTGTCATTCCAGCTATAAAAGGACTTCCTTCCACAGGATTTTGTGTAACAATTGGATTTGAGTCCAGATTATCTGAAACCGTTACTAGTTTTGTATAGTCGGGGATTTTTGTTGTCGAGCAAGGTAAATTTTGGTCAGACAAACAAATTAATTTAGGGAGTTCTGTATCTACAATTTCATTTACAACAAAAGAACAAGAGCCTATATTACCAGAAACATCCTTTGCCGAAATAACAACTGTCATTCCGTTAACAAAAGGACTTCCTGCTATTGGACTTTGAGTAACCACAGGTGAATCATCACAATTATCACTAACTGTAACTGTAGCAGTATAATCAGCAAGTACCGATCCTAAAACTAAACTTTTATTTCCAGAACAAATCACAACTGGTTTAATTACATCAACGGAAGCGTTAACCAAAAAACTACACACTTCTGTATTATTCGAAACGTCTTTAGCAGTAATTGTTACTGTCATTCCTACTACAAAAGGGCTACCCGCAATTGGGCTTTGAGTTATTGTTGGCGAAGCATCACAATTATCAGTGGCTACTATTAATGCTGTATAATCTGGAAGAGTTGCTCCACAACTTAATGTTTGATTGCCAATACAAATGATAACAGGTTTGGCAATATCTGCGGAAGCGTTAACTAAAAAACTACATACTTCTGTATTATCCGAAATGTCTTTAGCTGTCATTGTTACTGTCATTCCTGAGATAAAAGGACTTCCCGCAATTGGGCTTTGCGTGATTGATGGTGAAGCATCACAATTATCGGTGGCTACTATTAATCCTGTATAATCTGGAAGCGTTGCTCCACAACTTAATGTTTGATTGCCAATACAAATGATAACTGGTTTGGCAACATCTGCGGAAGCATTAACCAAAAAACTACATACTTCTGTATTATTAGAAACGTCTTTAGCAGTCATTGTTACCATCATTCCTGCGATAAAAGGACTTCCCGCAATTGGGCTTTGCGTGATTGATGGTGAAGCATCACAATTATCAGTAGCTGTGATTAATGGGGTGTAATCAGGAAGATTTGCTCCACAATTTAATGTTTGATTGCCTATACAACTGATAACTGGTTTGGTAACATCTGCGGAAGCATTAACTAAAAAACTACACACTTCTGTATTATTTGAAGCGTCTTTAGCAGTGATTGTTACTGTCATTCCTGCGATAAAAGGACTTCCAGCAATTGGATTTTGAGTGATTGTCGGCGAAGCATCACAATTATCAGAAACTGTGATTAGTGGGGTGTAATCTGGAAGTATTCCTTCACAACTTAATGTTTGATTGCCAATACATGTGATGACTGGTTTGGTTACATCTGCGGAAGCATTAACCAAAAAACTACACACTTCTGTATTATTTGAAACGTCTTTAACAGTTATTGTTACTGTCATTCCTGCCACAAATGGACTTCCCGCTATAGGACTTTGAGTGATTGTTGGCGAAGCATCGCAATTATCAGTTGCTGTGATTAATGGGGTGTAATCTGGCAAAACACTACCACATGTTAAAGTTTGGTCTCCAATACAAGAGATAACAGGTTTTGCACTATCAACTGTTGCTGAATGAACTACAAAAGTACATCCATCTGTATTTCCAGATACATCAGAATAATCAATATGAACTGATATACCATCATAGAATTTAGTCCCCGGAGGAGGTGTCATAACGTAATGTAGGTTGGCACTACAATTATCTGCCAGATTCATCATTGAGTCTTCGGCATAATTTGGTAGAACATCTCCGCAATTTAATGTAAGCCCAGTTGGACAATTAAATGTTGGCGGCTCTGTATCGGGCCCAGTTGCTGTAATTTTAATTTTACACTCTGATTCATTTCCTGCATCATCCTTTGCTGTGAATTTAATTTCCATTCCATTATAAAACTTCGAACCAGCTCCAGGAGATTGATATACATCAATACTAGTATCTATATTATCGGTAACGGTTAGCAACGCTAAATAATCAGGAACTAAGCTTCCGCAGCTGAGTTGTTGATCTGGCATACACGTGATTGCAGGAGACTCGGTATCGACAGTACTCACAATATTAAAAGTGCAAGTTGCAAAATTGGATTTGGCATCCGTGGCGGTAAGAGTTAAAGACTGTGTACCTCCTGTATAAATAGTTCCTGCAACAGGGCTTTGAGTAACTACAGGATTATCGTCACAATTATCGGTAACTGTAATAGCTGTTTTATAATCTGGAATAGCATCACCAATATTTAATGCTTTATTGGTTGGGCAATTCGTAATTACAGGCTTTTCGGTATCTGTAATTTTCTTTCCAAAAAGAACATAAGCAAATCCTGGTGAAGTATTAACTTTTAAATTACTGCCGTACGAATCAAAACTATTACCGATAATCAAATCGCTTATTCCATCTTTATTTACATCTCCTGCATTATTTACAGAATAATCACTTGATGATGAAGTGAGCACCATCAGACCATCCTTGGCGGTGAGCCAACTAACTTTAACCGTTGGAGTCCAACTGTTTTTTCCAAATAAAATATAAAAATCAGTACTGTTCTGAAAAACATAATCATCAAATCCATCGTCATTAAAATCACCCGCTGAACCAAATACATTTCCATAACTAACGTCGGTTAATTTAAAACCATTGGTACCATCCAAATTTTTTAAATCCATTTTCGCAGGAATCGTTGGTCCTCCAAAAAGTATATAATCCTTAACAATAGCTATGTCATTATATCCATCTCCATTAATATCTCCAACTTTTGACACCCCAAGATAAGCATTCAAAGGAGCTGCTGTATTTTCAACAATAAATCCATTAGCACCATTTAGAGTTGAAACATTTAAAGTCAATGGAAAGTTAGATAAACGTCCATAAATAACAAATTTGTGTACTTGGCCTGTTCCGTTGTAACTTCCCATTGCAAAATCCGAAATTCCATCACCATTGATATCTCCTAAACCTGAAACAGAATTTCCTATGATGCCAATTGTAGCATCACCTTCTACTGTAAAACCATTGGTTCCATTTAGTTGATTGGTTCGTAATACTGCAGGAAATCCCGAATGAGATCCATATATTATAAAACATTTTCCATTTCCTGCTCCAGAGCCACCAGTAATTGCAGCTATATCTTGTATTCCATCACCATTTATATCACCAATTGTATCAATACTAATCCCCGCATCTCCGTAATTTTCTGTTCCAATTAATGAAAATCCATTGGTTCCATCTAACGTAGATAATAGCAATTCAGATGGAAAACCAGTTGTTTTTCCGAAAACAATATAAGTATGCCCCACTTCTGATCCATAAGGAGAATGTCGATAAGGATCACTAATCATAAAATCTCCTATTCCATCCCCATTGATATCTCCCGCACTTCCTACATCATATCCTGTTACAGGGAAATTATCTGCTATATTATCGTTACGAATAGCAAAACCATTTGTTCCATTCAAGAATCCTAAATCAATATTAGGAGGAAAACCAGCCGAAGTACCATAAACTAAATAAGCAGCTCCTTTAATAATTCGATATTCGTTTTGATATTGACCATACCATGGACTGTAATTTCCAGGAGCACCTATTATAAAATCAGTAATTCCATCTCCATTTATATCACCAGCTGTATTTACACTTGAACCAGCCTCACGAGTTGTTTTCTCTCCATAAATTGTAAAACCATTGCTTCCATTTAAATCTTGTACAGAAGTAGAATAAGTACTACAATTAATATCTGCGATATTTGTTTTTAGTTTTACCAAAAATGAACAGGAATTTGTGTTCCCTGATTTATCAGTAACTGTTATGGTTACATTCGTATCTGAAGTAAAAAGACTACCTTGAGGTGGGGTTTGTGTAAAAACCAAATCCATGTTATCGGTACAATTATCAGTTACAGTTGGTAAAAACGAAATATAATTGGGTAAGGTCGAATTTGCATACAACATTTGTCCCGTTGGACAAGTTATGTTCGGTTTTTCGGAATCAATTCGATCTAATTTTTCTCCATAAAAAATATACGCATTACCTTTTTTATAATAATAAGAAGATTTACCAATAGACCCAACAATAAAATCATTGATTCCATCATTATTAAAATCACCAATGCCGGCAGCATCATTTCCAAAATTAGAATCACTAGAATAATTTACATCATTATAAACCTGATAACCCACTGTACCATAAATCATATCTTGAGCTATAGTAGCCGTGGGGATTGAACTGCCAAAAACTACATATACTACACCATTATTAGCTTTTCCTCCACCGTTTGGGGCAGCAATAATAACATCATTCTTACCATCATTATTTACATCTTTTAATCCATTTACAACTTGTCCAAAATTACTATAAGCACTTTTACTTTGTATAGTAATCCCTGTTGCAGCCGTTAAACTGGAAACAGAAAAAGTAAATGGAAAAGTAGTGCTTCTTCCAAAAACAATATAAACCTCTCCTGCATTTTGCAAATTATTAACTTTTTTCCCTGACGCACCAATAATAATATCATCAATTCCATCATTATTAAAATCTCCTGCTGCTGCAACCGATTTTCCCATACGGCTATAAGATCCCGAGTTTGTAATTATAAATCCATCAGATGCCGACATATTATCCATCTGTAATAAAGCAGGAAAACCAGATGTTTTACCAAATAATACCACGACTCTTCCCGCATAACCATCTCCTGCTTCGTTATAAGCAGGCAATCCTAAAACCAAATCATCAATTCCATCATTATTGATATCCCCTGCATTACTTCCTGTAGATTCTTGTCCAGACCAAATTTGTGTAAAACCCAAAATATAAAATCCATTAACTCCATCAAGAGCTGAAGTACTTAAATTGCTAATACCCGATTGTCCAAAAACAACATAGTAATTTGCTTTATCATTTCCATACATATTAATAATTACATCAGCAACACCATCATTATTGATATCTCCTGCGTAACTCACATCACGAACTTTAGTATATGTAAAATTATCAACTGTAATAACGACACTATTAGTAGTATTTAGAGTTGTTTTATCATATACTGGTAAAAATCCCATTTTGGATCCATAAAAAATAAAAGCAGTGCCTTGCCCATTTAGGTTAAAATTGTCCCCAACAATAATATCATCAACACCATCATGATTAAAATCGCCAGCGGTGCTTATCATTTCTCCCAATCTTTCATCCTGAACAGTTCCTCTAATTACAAAACCATTAGTCCCATTTAGAGTAGTAACATCAAAAGTGCTTGCTGAAATACCAGTCCCTCCAAAAATCACATAAATTTCACCCACATCGGTCAGTCCTCCAAAATCAACTCCTGGTGCACCAATCATAATATCGGCAATACCATCACCATTGATGTCACCTGCACTTTGAGTTGCATCACCTAAGTCATCGTTTGCTGTTTTTCCTTCTACAGAAAAACCATTTGTACCGTTTAGAATGGATTTTGGAACCTCAAGACAACCGCTCTGACTATAAGAAGAAGCACTTACAGTAATTAAACAAAATGTTATAATTACTTGAACTATTTGTTTTCTATGATTGAAAGGAGCATACTTTATCATTATGTAATTTTTTGATTTTTACATTTATTATTAAGCATCAAAACTATAGATTGAGTAAACCATATCCCTCACTATAAATGATGATTTTACTTTCAAAAAAAAATAAAGGAGTTGTTTTTGCTATAATAAATTCTCGATAGCAGTTTTTATTCTCTCTTTCTCTTTTGCTTCCAAGATTGACAAAGGTGAAAGTATTTCCAAATGCAACGTTTGCTCTTTTAGTGTAATAACATTGGTTGTTGCGACGGTAATTTGGATATTTTTTATGGTGCTTCGAACTATTTTTCTACCTAATTCATCCGCAGTAAGTGTTTCAAAAATAGCAGGCAGAAAATTAATGGTTCTCAATATATCGCTTCTAGAACTTTCTGGAAATGCATCAACATTCAAAAGGAATTGTATTTTCTCTCCAACGATTTTTTCCAATTCAGCTTCAGTATTTTTGACTGCTCGTTTTAATTCCAAACTTCCCACTATCACAGTATTCTCCGGAGCGGCAAAAAATTTTAAATAATGACTCGGTTCAACAAGTGTAATGGCTACAACTTGGCTGCTTGAAACTAATGTAATATCAGATTTTGAATAAGAATCAGGAATTTCAAGAATCATTAATAAATGCTCATTGGCAGTTTTTCGAGATTGAATAATACTACCACGAATTGAATTTCCTGTATGTAATAATAATTCCAGTTTCGGTAAACTGGAATTATCTTCTGTATTTTGAGCTAAATCAGTGAGTTCTGAAAACCAACTGAAAAAGTCTTTGAATAGATTTTTTTGATATGATGCAATCATGATTACAACAATGCTTCTACATAGTTAGCAATTTGTGAATCAGTTTGAGAACTAAAAGACCCTTGTACCAATTGAACTGTCAACGACAATGTATTATCTTTAAGTTCCATTTTTACATCATCATTATTATCAGAATTAGTCAATTGAATAGTTGACATTTTGTCCTGTAAAGCCTCTTTACCCATATCATCAGAACATATTTTTTTAACGAATGATTCTAAATCATCAAAAACAATATCTAATCTTGAAAGCGGATATTGATCATAAGCGGTAAAAGTATCCCAGTTGATATCTACTTTAATATCATAACCTGCTTTGTCTTTTAGTTTTGCTTCAAAAGCTGGAAGTTTCTCTGTTTTAATTGATTCTGCTGTACGTTTTTCTGCTAATCCCATGGGTTAAATTTTTTATTATTAATTAATTATAAAACTTTATAATACAAATCTAATCTTGAGGCTTTTAGTAACACTCACTATTTATAGTGATTTTACATCTTAAAAAAAAGTACAAACAAAAATATTCTTTTAAAAGGAATTGCTTTATTTTTTTAAGACTCTTATCGTATCAAACGCAACAGTATAAGTCTCATTATTAAAAACTTCACTCATTTCAAGTCTTGTACTAGTGAGCTTAGTTATTTCAAACTCAACTTCTTCATCTTTGTCTATAATCCACTGAGGATATTTTATCTGTGTAATTACTATTTTAGTTTCTTCCTTGTCTTGCCATTTCCATTTACCAAACTGTGTTATATTCAAAACGTTTGCCGAACTATTACTGAAATTTGTAAAACACGTTCCTGCTTTAGAAAAATTTATTAAATTAATTGTATCCTTAATAGGCTCTTTTCTAGTAAATTTCCAAGTATTATTACATAGTAAATCGGTCTTAGGTGTACTAGTAAATTCAGCGGATTTAGTCACATTTAATTCATAAGTGTAGGTATCAGAACCTTCATACTTAACCGAAAATTTAATATGGTTTGGGTCACTATCATCATATTTCAATGTTCCAAAATCAGATAGTAAAAAAACATCCGTATCTAATATTTCGTAAGTACCTAGCAAAATAATTTCTTCAGCTTCTTTAACTTTTGAGGTTACATCAATTTTATTTTTTGTGATAATATAATTTCCATTAGTATCAAATTCAATCGATTTGAATTCGGCTGAATTTCCAACAATCCATTTTTTGTTAATACTTTCTTTTTCAGGAGTTTCTTTAGCGTTGTCTTCTTTAGAACAAGAAAAAAAGCTAGTCATGATTAAAAGGAAGGCAATAATTTGTTTTAATTTATTCATTTTTAATGATTTATTGTAATTAATAATTTAGTTGTAATTTTTGTTTTTGTTGATGATAATACAAATCATGAGCCTCCAATTTTTCTTTAGTATACACAAACAAATGTTTGTATTCTTTGGGTACTTTGTGCTCAAGATCATTACTGTCGTCGATATATAATTTTTTCATTCCAATCATTGATTCTGGTAAAGTGGTTACTTCTGTCAATGTTAAGCTCAGATATTCCAATTGATTCAATACATTGATATTACTCGGTAAGTTTGAAATTCTATTGGCACCAATATTTAATCTCTTTAGATTTTTTAGTTCCAAAAAAGCAAGAGGAAACTCCGTTAATTTATTTGAAAATAAATTTAACTCTCTCAATTCAGTCAGTTGTGCCAGTTGTGGCGAAATTTTATCAATGTTACAGTGTTCCATTCTCAATTCCTGTAATTTAGGAAATTTTGAAATAGCATCTGGAATTTCGCTTATTGCAGTGGTTATTTCTAAATGGGTAAGATTCTTTAATCGTTCTAATTCGGGAATCCATTCTCTACGATTTTCATCATACACTTTTAATGATGTTACCGCATTTGGATCCAATAATGCCTCTTGTAAAGTTACAGGCAAAGTATTAAAATGTTCTTCTGTCATGTCTGATGGAATATCGGCAGATGAATTTGTATTCGCAGTTGGCCGAACCACGAAAACTCCTCCACCCAAACGGTTATCTCCACAATTTTGCACAGATTCCATAAAGACCAATGAGTTCTTTGTGCGAATAGATGCAGGCAATTGAAAAGTACGAAGCCCTAAATTATAGGCTGGTCCAAACTTTTCGACATCTAAGATTTTGACTCTAAAAGTTTCACCTTTCGTCTTAAAACGTACATACACTGTTCCTGAAGTTTCGCTTGGTGCATAAATCGGAATACCACCCACCTTCATAATGCCCCTCCAGCCAGAAGCATAAGTACCGATATATTTTTTAATGCGAAACTCATGATTTAAACCTGTTCGCCAATGAACAAAAGGATTTGTATCTTTCGTTTCGAGCCAAATCATTTCAATTGAAGGTTTCGATTGTGGAAAGGTTTCTTTATCTTTAATATCAGGTAAGTAATAATCATCAAAATTATTAATCTTTTTGTCTTCCTGAAAATAGCGAATCATACGACTATCCCGCAATCCCGCAAGCAAAACCTCAACCTTGTCCTGACGTTTAAAAACAACACCTGCTTCATGAATATCATCCCCCGATGTACGAAGATTTATAAACTCTACATATTCGGATGATGTATACAATTGTATAAAAAGTTTTTCAAATTCTCTTCTACTTAGGTCTAAAGTTGAATTGTATATTTGATCATAAGAATGAGTCTCTTTTTTTCCAGTTTCTAAAAACGGAATATATGATGAAGCTCCATAAAAACTACCGCTGCGGGAAGAAAAACGCAAGGGTGTTTCGAATGTAATAACATTGTTTCCATTTTCATCCAGTAACGAGTAAGCCTTTCCTTCAGGTTTGCTTTTCATTTGAGACATTCTAAAAGGTCCTGTTTCGTCCAGATCCGAATAGACCATATATTGTTTTAAGGATGGAATGTAAAAATAACGTGGATAATACACGCGTCCACGCAGTACAGAAGCCAATTCGTGTTTTTTAGACTTACTTAATATTGTATTGCGAAACAGATATTTATACTTTGATGAATTTCGGGGTTGTGCAAAAAGGAAGAATCCCATCAATAAAACCGGAATTAGTATATAAAAATTTATCATTTTAATCATGTTACTATTATTAATAAAGGACATTCCTCACATCATAACTCTCCAAATAAGAGGTCGTTAATATTGAAATATTTTATATTTTCGTCGTATTATGTTTCTATTTATACTTGCCTTTATGCATTACTGTCATGGATAAATCCTGGTTATGCAGTTGATATTGATTTGCCAAATGATTATCAATATACAAATCGACTCTATTGTTGGGTTGCAAGACTATTTTTATGGGCAAAACAACTTTCTGACGAAGCCAAAAACAAAGCCCCATCCTTTCTCCATCTTTTTCTTTACACAAACTGTAATCAAACGGAAAATCTTGAAAGAACATCCGATCCATTTTAACGGAAACACAACGAAAAATTATTTTATCCGCAGATCTTGGAATAAACGGATAAGGTGGTTCCTTCTCGCTTGGATCGATAGTCGTCGTGAGACTGTTAGACTTGTTTTGAAAACTAATTTCGTGTACTAGATTTTCTCCTGAGTTGTTTTCTATTTCTATAATACAACTACTAAAAATTTCACGATATACCGTCACATCATCTATATAACCATACATATACCGCGCGATGGCAAACACAGCAATAAGAACAAGCGGAAGTATAAAAACTAATTTTGGTAATCGAATTTGAGTCAAGTAACTAACCAAGACCAGTCCACAAAGCAAAGATGCAAAAATGATAAGCGTAGGTGTTATAAACTCTGATACATTGGGTCCGGTACTACCTCCATTTGGGCTGGCATTACTGAGAGATACATACAAAAATGAAACCACGAAGGCAATAATACCAGTTACAACGAATGCAACTGACCAATGGGTAAATCGCAGCAAAAACCACTGCATGGCAGCAATAATTAATACAAAAACTATCAAAATCCCCGTTAATTCTCTAATATCTTCACCCATCATATTCGTTTTAAATTATTTTCTTTCTTCAAACAAGGTAAAATCATGAGTACCTTCACTTACTAAAATAGCATTTAGCGTTTCCGATTCATATCCCAGTTTTTCTGCTTTCTTTCCTAATTCGAGCGCTTTCTCAGCATCTCTTAGTTTACAATATATCTCAGCAAGATTACACACATATAGCCCCTCTTTTGGATACGATTCTATTGCTTTTTCAAAATATAATATAGACTCTTCATATCGTAGTTCTTGATCTAATAGGCATCCGTAATTATTATAAATATGTGCCAAAGCACTTGGTTCATGTTTTGTTTTGGCAATAAAATAATCTCTTTTGGCGTAGCAGGCTTCAAATCCTTGTTTATACCATACTAATCGAGACTCCAAAAAATAAGCATATCCATACCTTGGGTCGATTGCTAATATTGCATCACATTTTTCCTGAGCCAAATCGTATTGTTTGTTTCCAACGAATGCCCAAGCTTCTTTTAGAAGAGTACGTTTGGTTTGGTCTTCATTTTTGTCAAGCAAATGATCATCCATACTTTCTTTACGAACTTTATCTATTTGAATCTCCCAACCAGGAAAAACTATCGATTTTTCATTGGCAGTAATCGTAAATTTCAAGTCTGTTATTTTTGGTGAATTTTGAAAAGCAAGATCAAATAAAATGGGATTCTCTTCATTCTCTTCAGTGAGTTTTTGTATGTATTGATAGAGTTTTTGGGTATTGATTCGTAAAATGAGCCAACGGTATAAATAATCGCCTCTGTACACAATTTCAATTTTTTTTGGCAAGAACCTCAACATCGATAGTTCCAAAGTTTCTTTTTCGGTTTCATACTCATTAAAAGAAACATCAGATATCTCCAAGTAATTTTTGCCCTCCAGCCCCGAAATAGTCATACTCCAAGGAACTAATTTATTTTGTATTAAAAAGCGTTCTTCAATTCCTCCAGAAGCTTTAATCTTTTCTATCAAACTCGAAAAGGCTTTTGGCTCACTATAATATTCGTGTGAATAGCGATGCCTTTTTATTTTTTCATTTCGAACTTCTTCAGTAATTGAAGTTGGAATACTGTCCAGATGGTTAATCAAAACAGTGTCACTATTAAAAAGTTTTATTCCTCCATTGGCGTGAATTTGGAGATTTAGTCGTTTGGTTTTTTTGCCTCTCAAAATCCCAGAAACATTTGTGGGGTATTTTTCTCGTTCAAGAATCATTTTATAAAAAGGAAAAGGCAATTCGATATCATAATATTTATCTTCCACAATCGAATACCAAGACATAAAAAGATGGTCTGTCCCAAAAGGTAAATGTATGGTATCACTAAAAACACTTTTTTCTAAATAATAATTTCGGGTACTATTATCCTCCATTTTTCCCAACTCCCTTTCCGAATAAAAACAAGGTGCTTTTTCTAACTTAATATTAGACATTGTACGTTTTGAAATGCTTACAAATTGTATAGTATCAATATGAGTAAGCAATTCTCTATCATGATGTATTTTTAATGATACCTTCAGATAGTTTGTTGCCATTCTCCATTCAGAAAAATAATAACTACTATATTGAAAAACGTAATACAACGTAGGAATTCCAAATAAAATAGACGTCCAAAGTTTAAAATAAAGGCTATTAAATACTCCTGTTTTTTGATAGACAACAAGGGTGTAAACTCCGTAATCAACAAAAATCAATAACGCCAGTATAAGAAAGACTCCTTTTAAAAAATCAAAAGTTATACCGATACTTGACTTACCATAATAATACACGTAAAAATATGAACACCATGAAATGATCACATTAAAAAACAAGGCAATCCCCATTCCAAAAAAATAGAATAATCCATAAGTGATAGCAGAGGCTATAAGAATTAATCCTAGAGGAAAGACACTCTCTCCACTAAAATAAACTTCTTTTGTTTTTTGATAAGATCTATAATTTTTTATCATTTAATTATTGTATTTCGGAGAGGATATCTAAATCTGTATTCAAATTATGTTTTTGCATTTGCTCATAAGAGGCGTGAATTGCTGCGCCTTGTTTACAATGTGTTCAGAATTAAAAAAATTAGGTGCAAATAAATATTATCAATTCTATTTTTAAGATACATTCTTATTTCTTTTTAGTTATTCAAAGACTGTATCAATTTTAACTGACCAAACCATTCCATTGTCTCTATTGCGCAGATAATTTACATTACCAAAAATTATAATTTCATTCAAATCTTCCAGACTGGAACTTTGAGGATAGACCCCTTTTATATCTAAATAACGTTCCTGAAACGATGGGCTATCACTTACAGAAAGTTGTAAATCATCGCCATTGCAGTTCAGATATTTAATGTTTGTAGAAAAAACACCATTCGAAAAATGTACATGAAGGAGGAACAATCCAGTACCTTCACCTATGCGTAATGTTTCCCCAATCAATAGGCAATCGCTGTCTATTCCTGAAACTATAGTGTGAATTTTATAGATTTCGGGAAAATCATATAGGATATGATTAAACGAAAGTATAGTCCCACAAACTGTAACTCTTCCAAACAATGGATCTTCTACCGATCTATCTGAATTCGTATAATCTATGCCAGAAAACCAAACTCCGTCATGAACAGTTATTCCATTATGTACTTTATAATAAGGAACGATTTTATTCAATGGCATTAAGCCTTCTAGTCCAAAATGTCCCAATCCTTGGTTCCAAATGATTTCCCCTTCATTCAAATATTTTGAAATACCATGATTTTCTAGAACATAAAAATTTTCATTATTTGAATCTAAAACTGAAGATGAAAAATAGCTTTGTTTAATTACTGGATTTTCTACCTCTATGAAATCAAGCCCTTCTTTTGATATTTTAGTTTGCCACCTTTCCGGCCAAAAATCATCGTGCCCTCCTGCAGGCACACATTGATACCAGTTTCCATTTATAAGAATTGAACCATTATTACCATTTTCAATTTTGTTTATCTCAGTACTATATCCTTTGTTAAATATTCGAGATGTTAACAATTGATCTTCTTTGAATAAAGCCAATTTTGCTCCCGAATTAAAACTAGAATAACCACTTCCTAACCAATATTGTCCATTTTCAAGACTAAATATACATTTCCAGCGTATTTCTTTCTCCTGAATGTTTTTATATAATTTAATTATTCTGGACTCCTCAAAATATATAATTACTTGTTGAATAGATTGATAATTATCCGTAATCCATACATTTAATAAGGCAATATAAATAGTATCACTTGGGGTAATTGCTACTATTTGAACCCAATGTGCACTTTCGAATTCCTTTTTTAAATCAGTTGTATTTAATAGTATTGACAGCATTCATTCTTTTTTTTCAAAATTCGGGCTATTCCATTTAATGGATCTCACTATTTATGATGATTTTATGTTTCTAGTAGCTTTTGAATTTTATTCTACTACTACTTTCTGAGTAGAAGCCCCTCCTTCATTTTCTAATAAAACGAAATAAATCCCTTTCGACAAATTCGACAAATCTAAACTGCTATTTATTAAACCCTTATGAAACAAAAAAGTTTTCATAGTATGCCCCAAAGCATCATAAACAATAGCTTTTTCCAATGATACATTATCAATGTGTAGTACTCCATTTGTAGGATTGGGATATAATGCAATCGTACTCAAAAAGGAATCGTTTATACCCAAGCTACAGTTTTCAGAAAAACTTGCAGATACATCTTTTTTACTATCCCAATTGGTCTCTGCATAAGAGGTATTATCTACCAAAATACAACTCAAAGCTGTATTATTTGTAAAATTGGGATAATTAGAATAACTAAAAGAAAGCTTGGTATTATTTCCATTTTTCAAATTCAAACTAGATAATTTATTACTATCACATCTAAAGAATTCAAGAAGTTTATTATTCGAAACGTCCAGCTCCGTCAACAAATTATTATTGCATTCCAATCTTGTCAAAGCAGTATGTTTTGAAACATTAATGACAGTCAATTGATTATTAGAAACAATTAAATTATTCAAGGCAACATTTGCGGTAAGATCTAAGATTGTTAATACATTAGAACCACAAATTAAAGTTTCCAACGCACTATTTTGGGAAACATTCAATGAAGCAATTTGATTTGAAGAACAGGATAAATTTTTTAAAGCTACATTTTTAGACACGTCCAAATCCGTCAATTCATTTGAAGAACAACTTAAATAAGTCAATTTTAAATTTTGTTTAGTATCTATAGAAACTAGTTGATTGTTTGTAAAAACAAAATAATCCAAATTAATATTTTGTGAAACGTCCAAGTTTTTCAACTGATTTCGAGAACAATCCAAACGATTTAGTACTTTATTTTTAGAGATATTCAAACTTGTCAAGCTATTAGTATAACACGATAGAGTGTTCAAAAGTGAATTTTGGGAAACATTCAAAGTAGTCAGTTGGTTTCCATGACAAAATACTTTTTCCAACGCTAGGTTTTTGGTAAACTCTAGGCTTATTATTTGGTTTGAAACACAATATAATGTTTTCAATGCTGTGTTAAAAGACAAATCTAAACTAGACAATCCATTATTAGAACAATCTAAATACTCCAGATTACTATTCTCCGAAAAATTTAAATTTATCAATTGATTGTGGTAACATTGCAAAATTGTTAAGGCAGTATTTTTAGAAAAATCAACTGTTGATAAAGCATTATAATAACAATACAATTCTTGTAGTGCTACAAAATCCTGTATTCCTGTTAAATCAGAAATATTTGCATTATCAATATATAAAACCGTTACTGTTTCAATACTTGCGGTCAGCACTTTCCCATCAGGATTACCAGTATCAAGTCCTAATGAGATTAATTTGTTTTCAAAACTAACATCTGGAATTGTAGTGTATTGTGCATAAGTGACTACTTGGAATGCAAAAAAACAAAGAAGAATATATTTTTTCATTACTAACTTAGTTTTATCATGTTTATCATCTTTAACAAAAGTAACGCACGAAAAAAAGGTAACCCTCACTATAAATGATGATTTACAACAACAGAGACAACATTCATAAAATGTTATAATTCACAAAATTCCTTCTGTTATTTATAATAATTTTGATTAAAAACAATCTTATCATCAAATAACTTACGAAATCGTAATAGTTACAAAAAATATTATGCATGCATAGTAAATTATTCAATTTATTATTTTAAATTTGTCAGAGAAAAAAAAGAATTTAATATATATAAATTATGAAAATATTAGTTTGCATAAGTCACGTTCCTGATACTACATCAAAAATCAACTTCACTAACGGAGATGCTGATTTTGATACTAATGGAGTTCAATATGTAATTAATCCAAATGATGAATTTGGTCTAACACGTGCTATTTGGTTTCAAGAACAACAAGGCGCTACTGTTACAGTTGTCAATGTTGGAGGACCAGATACCGAACCAACATTAAGAAAAGCATTAGCAATTGGCGCTAATGAAGCCATTCGTGTTAATACAAACCCAACTGATGGATTTTTTGTAGCTAAACAATTAGCAGAAGTAATTAAAAATGGCGGATACGATATTGTAATCGCAGGAAAAGAATCATTAGATTATAATGGAGGGATGGTTCCTGGTATGCTTGCTGGAATTTTAGGATATAACTTTTTAAACTCTTGTACTGCAATTACAGTTGATGGTACTAATGTAACTGCAGTTCGTGAAATTGACGGTGGAAAAGAAACAGTGGCTACAACTTTACCTTTAATTATTGGTGGACAAAAAGGACTTGTTGAGGAAAAAGATTTACGTATTCCAAACATGAGAGGAATTATGACTGCTAGAACAAAAGCGTTAACAATTCTTGAGCCAGTTGATGCTGCAGTAAATACTAAAGCAGTGAAATTTGAGAAACCGGCTCCGAAATCAGCAGTGAAATTAGTTTCTGCAGATAACCTGGATGAATTAATCAATTTATTACACAACGAAGCGAAAGTAATCTAGTATTCAGTAATCAGTTTTTAGTAGTCAGTTTTTTTTAAATCCTGAAATCTAAAATCTAAAATCTAAAATCATTATGTCAATATTAATATACGCAGAATCTGCAGAAGGAAAATTTAAAAAAGTAGCATTAGAATTAGCTTCTTATGCAAAAAAAGTAGCTGAATCATTAGGAACAACCGTTACAGCAGTGACCGTAAATGCTGGTGATGTTTCTGAATTATCAAAATACGGAGTTGATAAAGTTTTAAAAGTAAATAATGATAAATTAAGTGGTTTTACTGCAAAAGCATACGCTGATGTTATCAAGCAAGCGGCACAAAAAGAAGCAACCAAAATAGTTTTATTATCTTCTACAACAGATAGTATTTACTTAGCTTCATTAGTAGCAGTAGCATTAGAGGCTGGTTATGCTTCAAATGTTGTTGGCTTACCTGTAAGTACTTCACCATTTCAAGTAAAAAGAAATGCGTTTTCAAACAAAGCTTTCAACATCACAGAAATCAATACTGATGTAAAAGTATTATCTATTGGTAAAAACTCTTATGGTATTTTCGAAAGTGCTTCTTCATTAACCGAAGAAGATTTTAATCCAACTATTGGAGATGGTGATTTTGGAGTAAAAGTAACATCGGTAGAAAAAGTTTCAGGAAAAGTTTCAATTGCTGATGCTGATATCGTAGTTTCTGCAGGACGTGGTCTTAAAGGGCCTGAAAACTGGGGAATGATTGAAGAATTAGCTGGAGTTCTTGGAGCTGCAACTGCTTGTTCAAAACCAGTATCCGATTTAGGATGGAGACCTCACGGAGAACACGTAGGTCAAACAGGAAAACCAGTTGCAACTAATTTATATATTGCTATTGGAATCTCTGGAGCAATACAACATATTGCAGGAATTAACTCTTCTAAAGTAAAAGTAGTTATTAATAGTGATCCAGAAGCTCCTTTCTTTAAAGTTGCGGATTATGGAGTTGTTGGAGACGCATTTGAAATTGTACCTCAATTAATAGCCAAATTTAAAGCATTTAAGGAACAACAATCCTAAAATCTAATTTCTCTTATAAAATTAAGCTACCTAAAAATAAGATAATTGTATCTTTGCTTTAGGTAGCTTTTTTGTTCCATTAATTTTGATTAAAATTGCACTTTATTTAGAACTAGAAAAAAGACAAATTAATAGAGTACTTTGTACTTCTCACTATACCAACATGAGCTTAGTTAAATTATCTATAAAAGGAATTTCATACAGTCAAACTCAAAATGGCGCTTATGCGTTAATTTTAAATGAGGTTGATGGAGAAAGGAAATTACCTATCGTCATCGGAGCTTTCGAAGCCCAGTCTATTGCGATTGCTTTAGAAAAAGAGATTAAGCCACCTCGCCCTTTGACACACGATTTATTCAAGAATTTTGCAGAACGTTTCGATATTGTTGTGAAACAAGTAATTATCCACAAACTAGTCGATGGCGTTTTTTATTCTAGCATTATTTGCGAAAGAGATAAAATCGAAGAAATAATTGATGCCCGAACTTCAGATGCTATTGCTTTAGCTATTCGATTCAGCGCACCAATTTTTACCTATAAAAACATACTGGACAAAGCTGGAATTTATTTAAAAGCCAATCCACTTGAAAGTGAAGCATCCAATGAAATAGAGGATATACTTTCAAATCCAGAGACTTTTGGCAGTACCGAGAGTAACGAATCAGGTAATACCTATTCTAATCATAGTTTACAGGAGTTAAACGAATTATTAGCACAAGCCGTTGAGCAAGAAGATTACGAAAAAGCAGCTAAAATTCGAGACGAAATTTCAAAAAGATAATATTAAAGGCATTAAGCAATAAGCATTAGGCAATAAGCTTAAAGCATAGAGCATAGAGCATAAAGTCCTAAAAATGAAACAATACCTAGACTTAGTAAAACACGTTTTAGAAAACGGAAATCAAAAAGGCGATCGAACAGGAACAGGAACCAAAAGTGTATTTGGCTACCAAATGCGATTTGATTTGAGCGAAGGTTTCCCAATGGTAACAACCAAAAAACTACATCTTAAATCTATTATTTATGAATTGCTTTGGTTCTTAAAAGGAGATACTAATATAAAATATCTTCAAGAAAACGGAGTAAAAATATGGGACGCTTGGGCTGATAGTAATGGTGATTTAGGTCCTGTTTACGGTCATCAATGGCGAAATTGGAACAGTGAAGAAATAGATCAAATTTCGGAACTTATTACCGAATTAAAAACCAATCCTAACAGCCGTAGAATGCTTGTTTCGGCATGGAACCCATCTGTATTACCAGACACCAAAAAATCATTTGAGGAAAATGTTGCTAACAATAAAGCGGCCCTACCTCCCTGTCATGCTTTTTTCCAATTTTATGTAGCCTCACCAGATACTGCTAAAGAAGAAACCAAAGGAAAACTTTCCTGTCAACTGTATCAACGCAGTGCAGATATATTTCTTGGAGTGCCATTTAATATTGCATCATACGCTTTACTAACAATGATGATCGCACAAGTTTGCGATCTTGAAGTTGGCGATTTCATACATACTTTTGGAGATGCCCATATTTACAACAATCATTTTGAACAACTTGAATTACAACTTAGCCGTGAACCCAAACCGTTGCCAAAAATGATATTAAATCCCAATATAAAAAACATCTTCGATTTCGGTTTCGACGATTTTACATTAGAGGGATATGAGCCACACGCCCTCATAAAAGGAAGTGTAGCTGTATAACACATAAAAAAATCCGCTTCTATGAGCGGATTTTTTTTGCTATACTACTAATACACTATTCTCTGCTCCTGCAAAATCATTCCATTTGAACGAATCTGCTTCTGGTTCATTTATATAAGCACCATCAACTACATATTTAAACTCATATGTTGAATCTTTATCTAATTCAAAAGTCCCTTTAAAAGTTCCATTTTTCAATTTGCTTAAAGCACCTTCTTCAATTTTCCAATCGTTAAAATCACCAATTACCGACACTTGATCAGCTTCCTTTGCTTCTAAAGAAAAAGTAACTTTACAAACAGGTTTCGTTTTTATAAATTGTTTTTTTACTGACATAACTATTTTATTTTTAGGTTATAACAAAGTAAGTAAAATATCTCGAAACATACACAAACATCCTCATTTTTAGTATATTAACAAAAAAAGCACTTCTTTTTTGTCATTAAAAAGAAATTGAATGTCTTAAATATTAATTTCAGTTCAAGAAAACGATTTCTGATTAAATATTCGACAATCAAAATAGTTACATTTGAAAATAAATTTTATCTTTATAAGCAAAATTCTACTTTATGGAAAAGGAATTACACGAACAATATGAATATGCCCGAAACCGCATAAAGCAAAAGAAAAGATTGTATTACCATTTTGTTTTCTTCACATTGTGCAGCCTTTTTTTATTTATGGCTGTCTATTTTTTTGAAACCGCAATAGAATTAAATTGGTGTATTTGGATTATTACTTTATGGCTATTTATTTTTGTGTTGCATTTCATAAAGGTTTTTATCACCGATCGATTCATGAATAAATATTGGGAAAGAGATCAAATTGACCGACTTGTAGCCTTACAACAAAAAAAAATTACTCAATTACAATCCAAAATTGAGAGCAATAATTCTAAATAAACACTAATATTATGATTATTATGATTGCTGCAGTTGCAGAAAATAATGCCTTAGGAAAGAACAATGAATTAGTTTGGCATTTACCTAATGATTTTAAAAGATTCAAATCCTTAACTACTGGTCATCATATAATAATGGGTAGAAAAACATTTGAAAGCTTCCCAAAACCACTCCCTAATAGAACGCATGTTATTATAACCAGACAAAAAGACTATAATCCTGAAGGTTGTATCGTGGTGGATAGTATAGAAAAAGCTCTTGCGGTTTGTCCAGAAAATGAAACTTCATTTATAATTGGTGGAGGAGAAATTTACAATTTAGGGCTTCCATTTGCTGATCAACTTGAAATCACAAGAGTACATCATAGTTTTGATGCAGATGCTTTTTTTCCAGAAATCAATTCTAATGATTGGAAAGAAGTTCAAACCGAGTTTAACCCTGCAGATGATAAACATCAATTTGCCTATACTTACCAAACGTTTACCAAAATCTAACTGACATTTATTTCAAAAATCTTCAGTTCAGATAACTCTTAAAATAAAAAAAGCATCCTAAATTAGGATGCTTTTTTTTAAATGATTAGCGGTAATGACCTACTCTTGTACTACAATTTGATAACATAATATACAAATCACAAATATCAATATTACCCCCGAGATGAGGACAATATAATTTGATAATTTTTGAGAGTACAACTCAAAAAAACCTTTAGTACCAAATACCACAAAGGTACTAAAGGTGAAGAAAATTAAAATTTCCAAAAACAAATTTAATCCTAAGAACGTATTTTGCGCTTTTAAAATAATACTACCACTAGTGACAGTACCTTCAAAAAACAACACAAGAACAAATGAGATAAATAGCGCAACAAGCATCCATTTGATTTGGGTCATTAGTTCCCGTCTAATCATTAAAAAAAATATTTAAATTTTAAAGTACAAACATCAGTAATAAAAACAATTTCCACAATACCCACTTTTGGTGATATTTCAATTATTTTTCATTTTTTTTAAAATCACTCAGAACTCAGAAATTATTTTCAAAAACAACGATACAATAAAATTTTGTTCAATAAAAAAAACACAATTATAGTTTATGCAGTTTGTTTATATTTGTAGAAATAAAAAAAATGCCAAAAGAAATCACACCTTATAAAGACTCCTCTCTAAGTAAAAAAGAACAAGTAGCCAAAATGTTTGATAACATTTCCGGAAACTATGATAACCTAAACCGAGTTATTTCATTTGGCATTGATGTCAAATGGAGAAAAAAAGTTTTGAAATTGGTTGCAGAAACTAATCCTAAAACTATATTAGACATTGCTACTGGAACTGGAGATCTTGCTATTTTAATGGCGCAAACTGGAGCCGAAAAAATTACAGGTTTAGACATATCGGCTGGAATGCTTGAAATAGGCGAAAAAAAAATTAAAGAAAAAAATCTCTCTCAAATTATTGAAATGGTATTAGGAGATTCCGAAAGCATGCCTTTTGCAGATAATCATTTTGACGCTATAACGGTAGCTTTTGGCGTTAGAAATTTTGAACACCTTGAAACAGGACTTTCAGAAATCTTGAGAGTATTAAAACCTGGCGGAATATTTGTTATTCTAGAAACTTCGGTTCCAGATAAAACACCTTATAAACAAGGTTATAATTTTTACAGCAAAAACATTCTACCACTGATAGGAAAACTATTTTCAAAAGATAATGTAGCCTATGGATATTTATCAGAATCTGCTGCTGCTTTCCCTTACGGAGAAGCCTTAAACAATATTTTAAGAAAAACTGGGTTTATAATGGTGAATGCATTGCCTCAAACATTTGGCGTTGCAACTATTTACTCTGCTTCAAAAAAATAATACTGAAATATTCAGCATAAATATGAAAAAAATAATTGTATTAATTCTATTAAGCATTGCCATAAAAGGAAACTCCCAATCTAAAAGTATTTTTAGTAAGGATCCGATAATTAATCTCGAAAATTGGCAAAAGAAAAAACTCTATTTTGGTTTTTATTTAGGATTCAACAATTATGATTTCAAGATTGATTATAAAACAGTAGGCCCTGATATACAGACAGACAAATCAACAGGTTTTAATGTGGGATTAGTAACCAACTTTAGACTGCAAGAATATTTAGACTTACGTTTTGAGCCAGGACTTTATTATTCGGATAGAACTTTACATTATGCACCAAACTCAGATTTTAATTCCTCAAGTGATGCTATAAGAGAAATAAACAGCACTTATATTAATTTTCCATTATTATTGAAATTTTCTGCACTAAGAACTGGAAATATACGTCCTTACTTATTAGGAGGTGTATCCGCTAATTTAAATTTATCTAGTAATTCAAAATCTCCTGATGACAATCTCGAAGAACGTTTTAGAGTAAAAACGTGGACTACTAATTATGAAATAGGTTTTGGTATTGATATTTTTTCGGAGTATTTTATATTCTCTCCTTCGATTAGAGGTCAATTTGGAATTTCTGATGAATTGATTCGTGATAAAGACCCAAACAGTCCTTGGACTGGAAATATAGAATCTATGAAATCAAGAGCCATTTTAATCAATTTCACGTTTCATTAATAGTAAAACCTCAACTTTGTCTTCTAAATTCACTTAAAATAATGGCTGTAGCTGTGGCTACGTTCAAGCTTTCGGTAATTTGAAGATCTCCAAAACGAGGAATTGTAATTCTTTTTGTGACTAATTTTTCTATATTTTCAGATATTCCATTGGCTTCATTTCCCATAACAATAATCCCTTCCTGAGGCAAAGTTGATTTGTAGATAGTATCACTATCCATAAATGTTCCAAAAACTGGTAATTTAGTTTTTTCCAAAAAATCTTCTAAATCAACATAATTAACATTTACTCTAGCAATAGATCCCATAGTAGCCTGTACCACTTTCGGATTATAAATATCAACAGTTTCTTTTGAACAAACTAATTGTTTAATTCCAAACCAATCACATAATCTAAGAATAGTTCCCATATTACCTGGATCTCTAATAGAATCGAGAGCAACAATCAATCCAGATTCAATAATTTTATTTTCTAAAGGGATTTTAAATACGGCCAAACAAGTATTTGGAGTAGTCAAAGCACTAATTTTATTCAACTCATTTTCAGCAATAAGCGTCTTTTTATGAGAAGCAATCGCATTAAAATCTTCTTTCGTTGTATAAAGATGATCCATTTCAAAATTTGATTTTACTAATTCTTGAATTACTTTTACACCCTCAGCAAAAAATAATTGATTCGCAAAACGATATTTTTTTTGTTGTAAACTAGATATAAGTTTTATTTGGTTTTTACTAAGCATAAAAAATGTATTTTTGAATTAAATATTCTACAACAAGAATTCCCAGATGAATAAATGTTTTTTTTCCTTTATTATAAAAAATAATTTTGCCGAGAATTTTAGGCAATCTATACTTTTTAAGAAGAAAAATAGTCTTGCAAAAATATCATTATTTATCCTAATTAGTGTTTTTTTCTACGCTTGTAATTCAGAAAAAAGAGTTCCAGCTAGAAAACAGCTTCTTGTTAAAAATGAAATCTTTGAGAATGGCAAATTACTCAAAAACCAAACTATATATGATCAGCTGTATCAACAACCAAACAGTAGTATTTTAGGATACCGAATGCTATTGAATATCTACAATTTAGCCAATCCAAATCCGGATTCAACTTTCAATCTAAAATATTTAAATAACAAAAAAAAGTACGATAGAGAAGTTAAATGGCTTTCGGCAAAACAAGTAGAAGGACTTCGCAAATCTTTTTGGTATCTTGGCATTCATGAATTTTTAAAAGAAACAGGAGAAGCACCAGTAATTGCAGACACTTTAAGATCTATAAAGTCACTAACTAGACTTAAGAGCTATTATTCCAACAATGGCTATTTTAACATAAAAGCCTCCTATAAATTGGATTCTTTGGCACCAAAAAAAGCTCGATTTAAATACTTTTTGAGTACTGGAAATCCTTACTTTATTGATTCTATTAAAACAAAAATAAAAACTCCTGTTTTAGATTCTCTTTACAAACAGACTAAATCATCATTGACAGTAGGAAAACAATACAAAACAGAAGATTTCGAAAATGAAAAAAATCATATTAGCACCTATTTTAGAAACCATGGTGCTTATCTTTTTCAACCCAATTACATCAATTTTGACATTGATACCATCAATAAAAAAGACAAAGCATCAGTACTTTTAAACATTGAAAACTATTCTTATCTAGAAAATGACTCAATCAAAACTGAGCCTTTTAAAATATATAAAATTAGCAACATTAAAGTCTATACGGATTACTCGACTGCAAATCACAATCAACCTGTTAAGGACAGTGTGACCTACAACAATATGACTTTATATGGTTTTAAAAAAATAAAATACACTCCACATGCAATAACCGATGCCATTTTTATCACCAAAGGAGGAGTATTCAATGATAACAAAACTGTTTTATCTACTAGGTACTTAAATAATTTAAAAACTTTTAATTACCCAACTATACAATATGAAGTTGACAAGACGGATGTAACTTCACAGTCTTTGATTGCCAATATATACTTAACCCCACGAAAAAAATATAGTTTTGGCTATACTTTAGATTTCACACATTCAAATATTGAAGATTTCGGGATAACTGGAAGTGTTACCGAAACGGTACGAAATGTATTTAATGGTGCTGAAACATTAGAACTTTCAGCAAGAGGAAATATTGGTGCTTCCAAGGATATTGCAAATGCAAATGATAGTTTTTTCAATGTGTCTGAATATGGTATAGATGCAAAATTAAACTTTCCACGGGTACTATTTCCAATCAAAACAGAAAAAATCATCCCAAAAAGTATGATTCCTTCAACAATAGTTAGTCTTGGTCTATCCAAACAAACCAATATTGGATTGGACAAAGAAAACTTTACTGGTTCCTTTTCATACAATTGGACACCGAAGAAAAACACTACCACTCGTTTGGATCTTTTAAACTTTCAGTTTATTCGAAACCTAAATCCTGAAAATTATTTCCATGTTTATACAAGTTCTTATGATGCTTTAAATAACATTTCCAAAACCTATAATACAAATCCATCTTATGCAGATTCAAATGGAAATTTGATTATAGAAAGCGGAACAACAGGCTTTACAAATGATGTTTTAACTGGTCAAACCACATTAACCCAAAATGATCCTGAATTCCAGAATGTCAACAGTATTGAACAACAAAGAATACGACTTACTGACAATGATTTTATCTTGGCAACCAATTTTAATTTCACTAAAACCAGCAAAAAAGATTTACAAGACAATGATTTTTATACTTTTAGAACAAAAATAGAGTCCGCAGGAACTTTGCTATCTGCAATATCAGAAATTGGAAATATTCCTAAAAATCAAAATGGTAATTATGAAATTTTTAATTTAGAATATTCTGAGTATATAAAAACAGAATTTGATTTCATTAAACATTGGAGTCTTAGTAAATCCAACATATTTGCCATGCGAACCTTTTTTGGTATCGCTATACCTTACGGAAACTCAAATACAGTGCCGTTTTCAAAAAGTTACTATGCGGGGGGATCCAATGACAACAGAGCTTGGCAACCCTATAATCTTGGCCCAGGAAGTAGTTCTTTTACAAATGACTTTAACGAAGCCAATATGAAAATTGCCATTAGTGGTGAATATCGTTTCTCAATTGCAGGTAAATGGGGAGGAGCTTTATTCGCAGATGCAGGAAATATTTGGAATGCACTTGATGCTGTTACCTATGAAGCAGCAAAATTTGACAGTATAAAAGATTTAACTGAAATCGCATTAGGAACAGGATTTGGTATTCGATATGATGTAAGTTTCTTTGTTGTAAGACTCGATGTTGGCTTTAAAACCTACAATCCAGCCAAGGAAATCGGGGAAAGATGGTTTACCCAATATAATTTTGCAAACTCTGTATTTAATTTTGGGATCAATTACCCTTTCTAAGTGCTAATTAATTCTTATTTTTGCAAATTATAATCTAAAAACTAAAAAAAACAATTAAAAGAAAATTACAATGGCACACAATATTAAACCCGGAGTAGCTACAGGCGATCAAGTACAAGAAATATTCAATTATGCAAAAGAAAAAGGTTTTGCGCTTCCTGCTGTAAATGTTATAGGATCTGATACAATTAATGGAGTACTAGAAACTGCTGCTAAACTAAATGCACCAGTTATCATCCAATTTTCAAACGGAGGAGCACAATTTAATGCTGGAAAAGGACTTTCTAATGCTGGAGAAAAAGCAGCTATTGCTGGTGGTATTGCAGGAGCAAAACACATTCATACATTAGCAGAAGCATACGGAGCAACTGTTATTTTGCACACTGACCACTGTGCTAAAAAATTATTACCTTGGATTGACGGATTATTAGATGCTTCAGAAGTACATTTTGCAGCAACTGGAAAACCATTATTCTCTTCTCACATGATTGATTTATCTGAAGAGCCTATCGAAGAAAATATCGAAATCTGTAAAGGATATTTAGAAAGAATGAGTAAAATGGGAATGACTCTTGAAATCGAACTTGGAATCACTGGTGGTGAAGAAGACGGTGTAGACAACTCTGATGTAGACAGCTCAAAATTATATACACAACCAGAAGAAGTAGCTTTTGCTTACGAAGAATTATCAAAAGTTAGCCCAAAATTTACAATCGCTGCAGCTTTTGGAAACGTTCACGGTGTTTACAAACCAGGAAACGTAAAATTGACTCCAAAAATCTTAAAAAACTCTCAAGATTTCGTACAAGCTAAATTCAACACTGGAAACAATCCAGTTGATTTTGTTTTCCACGGAGGATCTGGTTCTACATTGGAAGAAATCAGAGAAGGAATTAGTTACGGTGTAGTAAAAATGAATATTGATACTGACTTACAATTTGCATTTACTGAAGGTATTCGCGACTTCATGGTTAACAATATTGACTACCTTAAAACTCAAATTGGAAATCCAACTGGTAGCGATTCTCCAAACAAAAAATACTACGACCCAAGAAAATGGTTACGTGAAGGTGAAAGCACATTCAACGCAAGACTTGAGCAAGCATTTGCTGACTTAAATAATGTGAATACATTATAAATTCAAATTACCAATTATGAATTATGAGTTTAACTCATAATTCATAATTTATAATTCATAATTACAAAAATATGGCTTGGTTTAAAAGACAAGAAAAAGGAATCACTACGGCTACCGAAGACAAAATGGATATTCCAAAAGGGCTTTGGTACAAATCACCTACCGGAAAAATTATCGACGCTGATGAATTGGCACGTAATTTATTTGTAAGTCCCGAAGATGGTTTCCATGTTAGAATTGGAAGTGAAGCTTATTTTGATATTTTATTTGACAACAATGAGTTTGTTGAATTAGACAAAAATATGACTTCTAAAGATCCACTGCAATTTGTTGACACAAAAAAATATGCAGATCGACTGAAAGAAGTTATGGAAAAAACAAAACTTAAAGACGCTGTGCGTACTGGAGTTGGAAAATCCAAAGGAAAAGAAGTAGTAATTTGCTGTATGGATTTTGCCTTCATCGGCGGATCAATGGGAGCAGTTGTTGGAGAAAAAATCGCAAGAGGAATTGATCATGCTATCAAAAACAAATTGCCTTTTGTAATGATATCCAAATCTGGAGGAGCTAGAATGATGGAAGCCGCTTATTCTTTAATGCAATTGGCTAAAACATCTGTAAAACTAGCACAACTTTCTGAAGCAAAACTTCCTTATATTTCACTTTGTACTGATCCTACAACTGGAGGAACTACCGCATCTTATGCCATGTTAGGAGATATCAATATTTCAGAACCAGGAGCATTAATTGGTTTTGCCGGACCTCGTGTAGTAAGAGACACTACTGGTAAAGATTTACCAGAAGGATTTCAAACTGCTGAATTTCTATTAGAACATGGTTTCTTAGACTTTATAACACCAAGAAAAGAATTGAAAGACAAGATTAATTTATATCTTGATTTGATTCAAAATAATACAATTAGATAATTTACAAATATCTAAATTGCAAAATCCCAAGGAAATTTTCTTGGGATTTTTTTTATATATCTTTATTTCAAATAACTACTTTATGAGAAGAACATTTATAGCTTTCGTGTTTTGTTTGTCATTTTTAAATTGTTCCAAAAAAAAAAGAAGAGATTGCAAAAACAAATAAACCTTATATAATTTCATTTGAAGATCAAAAAATGCAAGAATATGCAGATTCCTTAAAAAGAAATAATAGTAGAATCAAACTTCCTTCAACAAAAGGCTTTTTTTATGGAGAAAGTCAGCTTGTTATTGATAAAAAAGGCGACTTTTTTTTCTACCAAACAAAAAATAGTCCTATCATGTGTAGCACCGGTTCCGAGAATGACACATTTTCTCGATTTACAACCAAAAGATATTATTAAAATTCCACAAAAAACTTTAAATGACTTTATTTCAGAAAACATTTTGACTAAAGAGAAAAGAAGACAGATTTTAATAATTGTTTCACAAAATGACACTATCAAAAATAAATACTTCTTGGAATTTTTAAAAAGAGGTCTTATTCGAACGTATCACATAAGGAAAACAACTCAAGAAGAAGATACCGTTTTAAAATACAAGAAAAACAATGATTTTTATTATTCAAATGAAATAAAATGGGATAAAACAAAAATAAAATTAGCGAGAATAAAACCATAGAATATCAACAACTTAACATATGTTCTAAAAACCTATTTTGGTCTGTTTTTTATTAATTCTTTTTCAGCTATTTTAAAAGCTAATCGCTCTCGCCATTTTGCGTAACGCCCTTTAAAAACCACTTTTACAGCACTATCAACTGCACCATGCATAAACAAACTCCAAACACTAGCTGCTTTCCTGCTTATTGACCGATCCCACGCACGAAGTGTCAAGGAAAAAGATCCATCAATATACCGCATCCAATGCCACATTCCTGTTGGCATAAATAAAGTATCTCCATGCTCAAGAAAAACTTCATAACCCTCTACCCCTTTCAATGCCGGAAATTTTTCAAAATCTGGATTAGCAACATCATAATCTTCTAAAGCATAAGTCGTATTAGGAACACAATAAAGGCGTTTTTTCCACTTATTGTCAAATAATATAATATGTTTTCGCCCTCCAAAATGAGTATGAAAAAGGTGAGGTAAATCAATATCGTAATGTAAAAAAGTGATTGCTTTAGATCCTCCAAAAAACATAGCAGGCATACTTTCAATAAATCCTCCCATTAAATCTTTAGGTACCACTACATCATTAACTAACTCTGGCCTGTGTTTGAAAAGGTTAAAGAAAAAAATACGCAAGTCTGTAGGCTCACTTTTTATTAAATCCAAATATTTACCAAACTTCATACTGGCAATAGAGGCGTTAATTACTTTATTTGGATCTGCTTTGGAATTATCAACTAGCTTTACCTCAATATCTCCAGCTATTTCTTTAAAATAATCAGTTGACCACTTTTCGCGAGCAGGCCAATCTTTTGTCAATCCTTTTATAATTAAAGGTTTTCTTTTGTCTAAATAGTTTTTCTTAAAATCCTCTCTAGTAATAGAGTCAACTATATCTACATTTTTTAAAATAAAGCTCATCTATGAATATTTAATCATTCCATGTTTATCAAAACTAATTAAATATTTATAGTCATCCAAAATTTACACTAAATTAACAATACTATAATACGAAAAATCAATTACATACCTGTTCTAATCGCTTCAACAGGATCTAACTTAGATGCTCCAATAGCTGGTATGATACCCGATACAACTCCTACAATAACCGATAACCCTGATCCAATTAAAATATTCCACATACTTAAAACAAAGTCAAAATCTAATAAGTTGGTAAGAAGTATAGAAACTGCCCAAACCATTAACAATCCAATTGCACCTCCAATTACACAAAGAATAATCGCTTCAAATAAAAATTGAAATAATATAAAACGATTTTTAGCACCTAATGATTTCTGAATACCAATTAAATTGGTTCGCTCTTTTACAGAAACAAACATAATATTAGCAACACCAAAACCACCAACCAAGAAAGAAAAAAAACTTATAAAGATTCCCCCTATTCGTAAAGACCCTAAAATTTGATCGATAATATCTAAAAAACCAGCAAAGACATTAATAAAAAAGTTGTCAATCTCCCCTGCTTTCAGTCCTCTAAAATTTCTAAGCTTTTGTGTTATTTCACCTTTATACTCCTCCATATCCACTCCTTTTTCTGGCTTGAATATAATTACATTCGTTAAATTTGGATTATTATCACCATATAGTCTTCGAACAAAATTAACGGGGATAAAAGCTGAAGAGTCATTACCACCTCCAAACATTGAACCTTCTTTTTTCAAAACTCCTATAACCGTAAATCGCTGGCCGTACAATCTTACATTTTTCCCAATAGCTTCAGCACCTTCAAAAAGTGATTTTGCAACATCATCACCTAAAACAATCACTGCAGCGCCAGAATTAGCTTCGGACTCATTATAAAACCTTCCATTTTCAAATTCTAATCCTTGAATATCAATAAATTCATGAGATACTGGTACAATATTGACATCAGAAACTATATTAGACTCATATTTTATTGATTCGCTCTTTGTGAAAATTTGATACCCCAATTCAGCAGTATGCGTCATGGCATTTTTTAAATAAATATATTCTGAATATTTTACGTTAGGAAATTGTTCTCTTTTCCATTGTGGTATATCAGAAGGTCCAAAAGAGAATTTTAATAAATAAACAGTATTTTTATCTAAACTACTTAAATCTTTAGAGATTTTTTTATCCAAAGAATCTACCGCAGCAAGTACTGCTATTATAGAAAATATTCCGATAGTAACCCCCAATAATGAAAGTAATGTTCTCAATTTGTTGCTTCGCAATGCATTCATAGCAAAACCAAAACTCTCTTTTAATAATCGTAGGTAAACTAGCATATTTTTAAAATTTGTATTACTGTAAAATTCTATCTTTTTATTTCAAAATCCTAAAAAAATATATTTAACAATTGGTATGATATTTTAAGAGATTGTTACATCTTTTTTATTGAATTATATTATCAAAAAAAACTATTTTTG
Source organism: Flavobacterium sp. 5 (assembly GCF_002813295.1). NCBI lineage: Bacteria > Pseudomonadati > Bacteroidota > Flavobacteriia > Flavobacteriales > Flavobacteriaceae > Flavobacterium > Flavobacterium sp. 5. The sequence goes on along the minus strand of NZ_PHUE01000001.1, from coordinate 2,694,528 downwards.
CACTTTAAAATTATAACTACTCGATGAGCACAACAAAAACAATCCAATCAGCATTAATTTCAGTCTTTTCAAAAGATGGTCTTGAGCCAATTGTTAGAAAATTACATGAGCAAAATGTAACTTTTTATTCAACAGGAGGAACAGAAGAATTCATTAAAAATTTAGGAATCCCTGTTATTCCAGTTGAAGATGTTACTTCTTACCCATCAATTCTTGGCGGAAGAGTAAAAACTTTACATCCAAAAGTTTTTGGTGGTATCCTAAATCGTCAAGATAACGAAAGTGATGTACAACAAATGAAGGAATATAACATTCCTCAAATTGATTTGGTTATTGTTGATTTATACCCTTTTGAAAAAACAGTAGCTTCTGGAGCTAGTGAAAGTGATATTATCGAAAAAATTGACATTGGTGGTATTTCATTAATTCGTGCTGCCGCAAAAAATTTCAAAGACACTGCTATTGTTGCTTCAATGGATCAATACGGTTTATTTTTGGACATGATTACTGCTCAAAATGGAGCAACATCCTTAGAAGATAGAAAATTATTAGCAACTAAAGCTTTTCATGTTTCTTCACATTATGATGGCGCTATTTTTAATTATTTTAATACTGATGAAACAATCTATAAATCTAGTATAGAAAACGGACAAGTATTGAGATATGGTGAAAATCCACATCAAAAAGGGTTCTTCTTTGGCGATTTTGAAGCTATGTTTACCAAAGTTCACGGAAAAGAATTATCATACAATAACTTATTAGATGTTGATGCAGCTGTAAACTTAATTCATGAATTTAAAACAGACGGCCCAACTTTCGCCATTTTAAAACACAACAATGCCTGCGGATTAGCTACAAGAGAAACTATTAGCGAAGCGTATAATGTGGCTTTGGCTTGTGATCCAACATCTGCTTTTGGTGGTGTATTGATTGCAAATACTACTATTGATGTTGCTACAGCTAATGAAATAAACAAACTATTTTGTGAAGTAGTTATTGCTCCATCTTATGATGCTGAAGCCATTGCTATTTTACAAGAAAAGAAAAACAGAATTATATTAATTCAAAATGAGGTTGAATTACCTCAAAAACAAGTAAGAACATGTCTTAATGGTTTGTTAATTCAGGAAAGAAACAATATCACCGATACTAAAGCTGACTTAAAAACCGTTACGCTTACAGCACCAACTGAAGAAGAAATTAAAGATTTGATTTTCGCTTCAAAGGTTTGTAAGAATACCAAATCAAACACAATCGTATTTGCTAAAAACGGAACTTTGATTTCTTCTGGAACAGGACAGACTTCAAGAGTTGATGCGTTATTGCAAGCTATTGAAAAAGCAAAAGCTTTTGGATTTAGTTTAGAAGGAGCTTCAATGGCTAGTGATGCTTTTTTCCCATTTCCAGACTGTGTTGAAATAGCAAAAAAAGCAGGAATAACTGCCGTAATTCAACCTGGAGGATCAATCAAAGACGAATTGAGCATTAATTATTGTAATGAAAATAATCTTGCAATGGTATTTACAGGAACTCGTCATTTTAAACATTAATTTGTTTAACTTTGTGCGTAATTTATTTATAACTTTTTAACCCTTAAAAGGCATATGGGATTTTTTGATTTCATGACCGAGGATATTGCGATAGACCTTGGTACAGCAAACACTTTAATCATTCACAATGACAAAGTCGTAATTGACAGTCCATCTATAGTTGCGCGTGATAGAATATCAGGCAAGATTATTGCAGTTGGCAAAGAAGCCAATATGATGCAAGGGAAGACGCATGAAAACATTAAAACAATTAGGCCTTTAAAAGATGGTGTAATTGCCGATTTTGATGCCTCTGAAAAAATGATCAGTATGTTTATAAAAAGCATACCTGCATTGAAAAAAAGAATGTTTACTCCAGCTCTTAGAATGGTAGTTTGTATTCCTTCGGGAATTACCGAAGTAGAGATGAGAGCGGTAAAAGAATCTTGTGAAAGAGTTAATGGTAAAGAAGTATATTTAATTCATGAGCCTATGGCCGCTGCAATTGGTATTGGTATCGATATTATGCAACCAAAAGGAAATATGATTGTTGATATAGGTGGTGGAACAACTGAAATCGCTGTAATTGCATTAGGAGGAATCGTTTGTGATAAATCTGTTAAAATCGCGGGAGATGTTTTTACCAATGATATTGTTTACTACATGCGCACACAACACAACTTATTTGTTGGAGAAAGTACTGCTGAAAAAATAAAAATTCAAATTGGTGCTGCTATCGAAAACTTGGAAACTCCTCCAGAAGATATGTCTGTTCAAGGAAGAGACTTATTGACTGGTAAGCCAAAACAAGTAGAAGTATCTTATAGAGAAATTGCAAAAGCATTAGACAAATCGATTCAACGAATTGAAGATGCGGTAATGGAAACATTATCTCAAACTCCTCCAGAATTAGCAGCTGACATCTATAATACAGGTATTTATTTAGCAGGTGGTGGGTCTATGTTAAGAGGACTAGATAAAAGAATTTCTCAAAAAACGGATTTACCCGTTTACATTGCTGAAGATCCGTTAAGAGCTGTTGTAAGAGGAACTGGAATGGCACTGAAAAACATTTCAAAATTTAAAAATATATTAATCAAGTAAAACATTGTTTTACTGAACATTATAGTTATTCAACATTAATTATACCATTAAAAAATGCAGCAAATATTTTCATTTATTATAAAAAACAGTAATAGAATACTGTTTTTGCTGCTTTTGGGTATTTCATTATCTCTTACCATTCAATCGCATTCTTTTCATAGAAGCAAAGTTATTAGCTCTGCTAATTTTCTAAGTGGTGGCGTTTATGAAAGAATCAATTCTATGGAAGAATACTTTCACTTAAAAGAACAAAATGATCAGTTAGCATTGGAAAATGCTAATCTAAAAAGTTTACTATTTAAGACTAAAGATTCTGCTGAAATTCCAAATCTAGACAGTTTAAAAGGCGTTTTACCAAAAGACATCATTGTTTCCAAAGTAATTCATAACTCGTTTAATGTGTATGAGAATTTCTTAACTTTAAATTCTGGTGCTAAAGAGGGAGTTAAATCAGATATGGGGGTAATTAACAGTTTAGGTATTGTTGGTATTATCGATAATGTTTCTACCAACTACTCTACTGTAATAAGCATACTTAATACCAAATCGCAGATAAACGCAAAAATTAAAAGCTCAGACCATTTTGGAACCTTGAAATGGGATGGAAAAAGTACTGGATTTGTTCAGTTGATAGATGTCCCAAGATTAGCCAGCGTAAAAAAAGGAGATACTATTGTAACAGGTGGTCAATCTGTTATATTTCCTGAAAATATTGGAATTGGAACCATCTCTAAATTGGAAACAGATAGTGAGACTCATTATTACACAATTACTGTAAAATTATTCAATGATATGACCAATTTAGGTCACGTTTATATCATAAAGACTGAAAACAGCGAAGAAATTAAAAATTTAGAAAACCAAAGAAAAGATGAATAGCACGTTGTTAGTGAATATTTTTCGTTTTGTGCTCTTATTAGCTTTACAAATTCTAGTTTTTAATAATATGAATTTTGGAGGATATGTAAGTGCTTTTCCTTATATTCTTTTTATCATCCTTTATCCAGTAAATGGTAACAAAGCCAATCTTCTTATTGCTAGTTTTTTTCTAGGATTGATTATGGATTTATTTTGTAATTCTGGGGGTGTTCATGCCACTGCATGTGTTATCTTGGCATATTTAAGACCTTTCTTTTTTAAATTTTCATTTGGCCTTAGTTATGAATATCAAACCATTAAATTAAATGATGTATTAACACCAGAACGATTTACGTTTATTTTATTGGCAGTTACAACACACCATGTTACTTTATTTCTATTAGAATCTTTTCAAATCTCATTCCTTTTAGACGTTCTACTTAGAACTCTTTTAAGTACACTATTTACAATTTTAACTTGTATTATTCTTATTTACTTAATAAAGCCAAATAAACGATGAGAAAAATCTTGTTGCCAGCTTTAATCATTATTGGGGCATCTTTGTTAATCATTCGTGTTTTTTACTTGCAAATTATTGATGATTCTTTTAAACTAAAATCTGAAAATAATGCTATAAAAATAGAGTATGATTATCCAGAGAGAGGTTATATCTATGACAGAAATGGCGTTTTATTAGTTGCCAATCAACCCTCTTATGATATCATGGTAATTCCAAGAGAGTTAAACAAAACAGATACATTGGAGTTTTGTAAATTATTGAATATTACCAAAGAAGATTTTATTAAAAAAATAGAAAAAGCCAAAGTTTACAGTCCTAGATTACCATCAGTATTTTTGGCTCAATTAAATAAAACTGAATTTGCCGCTTTTCAAGAAAAAATTAGAAAATTTGAAGGCTTTTATTTTCAAAAACGTTCATTACGCGATTATGAAGCAAATTATGGGGCCAATATTTTTGGTTTTATAACACAAGCCAATGAAAAGCTTATTGAAAAAAATCATTACTATAAAAGTGGTGATTTAATTGGAAAACAAGGAGTTGAGGAAAGTTATGAAAAAATTCTCCGAGGAATAAAAGGAGTTAAATATTTTCAAAAAGACAAATTCAATAGAGAAATTGGCTCCTATAAAGACGGAAAATACGACACGATTGCTCTACAAGGAGAAGATATAAACCTGACCATAGATGCCGAAATTCAAAAATACGGCGAACAATTAATGGTAAATAAACGAGGAGGAATAGTTGCTATTGAACCTAAAACAGGTGAAATTCTAGCACTTGTTACCGCACCTTCTTATGATCCAGGAATTTTAGTTGGCAGACAACGTTCTAAAAACTATACTAAATTATATCGCGATTCTATTGCAAACCCACTTTACGACAGGTCTTTACTAGCTGAATACCCTCCAGGCTCCCCTTTTAAAATCATGACTGGCCTTGTTGGATTACAAGAAGAAGTAATAGACGAAGAAACTACTTTTGTATGTAATCATGGTTTTGCCTACGCAAGAGGACATTTTCAAAGATGTCACTGTGGTGGAGGTATTCGTGATTTACATGTTGGTACTTATAAATCTTGTAATGCTTATTTCTCTAACGTATATCTGAGAACTATTGCCAAATACAACAAACCAGCGTATGCAGTAGACGTATGGAGCAATCACATAAAAAGTTTTGGTCTAGGACAATTTATGGGGTATGATTTACCTACTGGAAAAAAAGGAAATATCCCCACTTCAAAAACATACAAAAGAATATATCCGAATGGAGGCTGGAGAGGTACAACAATTATTTCTAACGCTATAGGACAAGGTGAAGTATTGATGACACCTATACAATTAGCGAATATGATGTCGGCAGTAGCTAATGAAGGATATTATTATACTCCTCACATTATTAAAAAAATAAAAGGGGAAACAATAGATAAAAAGTACACTACAAAACATGTAACTACCATAGACAAAAAACATTTTGCCCCTATGATTAGTGGACTATTTGATGTGTATAACAAAGGAACAGCTTATGCCCTTAGAGTAGAAGGAATAGATATTTGTGGAAAAACAGGAACTGCTGAAAATTTTGCCAAAATTAACGGAGTAAGAACACAACTAGAAGATCATTCCATTTTTGTTGCATTTGCACCAAAAGACAATCCCAAAATAGCCATAGCCATATTAGTAGAAAATGGAGGCTTTGGATCAACTATTGCGGGCCCTATTGCCAGTTTAATGATTGAAAAATACTTAAGAAAAAAAATCACAAGAACTGATTTAGAAACTCGTGTATTGAACACTAGCTTACAGGGACGCTACGCAAAACTAGGTGGACTTTCAGAAGAAGTTAAAAAAGAATTATGGATAAAAGATTCTATTTTAAAAAGTAAAACAAAACTTGCTGCAGCAAAAAAAGATACTTTAAAAACCAAAAAATAATACATTCATATCAAATGAAAAATCAAAGTTTATCAAGCAATATTGATTGGATATGTATCATTATCTATATAGCACTAGTGTTTTTAGGTTGGTTAAATATATATTCATCCTCATTATCTTCTACAGAGGGAACTTATGAAAAGCAAGCCATATTCATTGCTTTAACTATTCCTATAATTTTTATTTTGTTATATATTGATGGTAAATTTTATGAAAAATATGCCAGTATTATATTTGTGATTTCTCTTATCTCTCTTGCTGGTTTATTTGTTTTTGGAAAAACAATAGCGGGGCAGCGCTGTTGGTATGGATTTGGGAGTTTCACATTACAACCATCAGAATTTGCAAAAGCTGCAACCTCCTTAGCCATTGCAAAATATTTAAGTGATACACAGATTAACTTAAAAGAAACAAATAGACAAATACAGGCATTAGCAATTGTCTTCTTACCAGTTATGCTCATTTTACCACAACCAGATCCTGGTAGTGCATTAATTTACAGTATTTTTATTATCGTTTTATTTAGAGAAGGATTACCTGCTTGGTATGTATGGACAGGTTTTATAACTATTTTACTGTTTATGTTAACGTTGGTATTAGAGCCTGAATATGTTATTTTGATATCACTTTTGATAATTATTTTAATCCATTATAAATCAAGAATAGCAGATAGAAACATTGTATTGAGCGGCATTCTTTTTGCCATTATATCTGGCTTTGTTTTATCTGTAAACTATGTTTTTACCAATGTTTTCAAACAACATCATCGTGACCGTTTCAATATCTTATTGGGCAAAGAGGTAGACATGAAAGGTATTGGATATAACACCAACCAATCTGAAATTGCAGTTGGCTCCGGAGGCTGGCTGGGAAAAGGTTTTCTTGAAGGAACACAAACTAAAGGAGGTTTTGTACCTGAACAACATACTGATTATATTTTTACTACAGTTGGAGAAGAATGGGGATTTCTTGGATGTTTAGTAGTAATAGGTCTTTTTACTGGTTTATTCCTTAGAGTAATTTATCTTGCCGAAAGACAAAAAACCAAATTCAGCAGAGTGTATGGTTATTGTGTTGCAGGTATTTTATTTACTCACTTTTTTGTAAATATTGCAATGGTTATTGGGATTTTTCCAACGATCGGAGTACCTTTGCCTTTCTTTTCTTACGGAGGATCGGGTTTGTGGGGATTCACAATTTTATTATTCATTTTTATCAAAATGGATGCTAACAAAGTGAATGAGTGGTAATTATTAATTAAAACTCCATTCTTTATAATCGTTTTTCTTTTCTAAATTAGTTTCTATTTTATCTTCTAACTTAGAAAAAAAATCAATTCCTGTCATTTTTTCAATAGTATCAACAGAAACAACAAAATCATATAAAGGCTTGTCACTTTTTGCATTTGGAACCAAAAAAGCAATCATTTTAAATTTTCCTCCGAGATCACTACCAATTATTTTATAAAAATAATTTGGCACAGCTACATTCTCTTTCCCAATGGTCTTCAAATTTGATGATAATATTCCACCTGTAATTACATATAGTTTTTTATATTTCACAGACCAATAACGTGTTTTCTGTTCTAATTTATTCCAGACACCATCATTAAAATCGTGTAATTGAGGAGCAATATTCGAAGTGTAAAATGTTTCGTCATACGCTTTTTTATCAAAAGTCATATCTCCAGCTGGACAAAGATGACCTTTATCATAGCCAGATTTTTTGTAGTTTTTCCAATCGGCAGATCCACTTGTTACTTTAGGATCTTTAATAAAAAAAGGTCTCTCAAATTTATTTTTCTTATCATTTGAGCCGTTTAATTCATAAGCAACCCATTCGGCCTGCTCTTTATCTTCGTTATAAGATAAGGTATAATATAAATGCTTTATAATTTGATTTGTTGTTGAAGTAGGCAAGTAATCAAAAGTACCTTTTTGAAAAGAATGTGATAACAAGTTTGATTGTTCTTTTTCACTTATACTTACAAAAGCTTTATCTGAAAGCATTTTTTCTTTCTTATAATCTTTACATGAGATTAAACAAAAAGGAATCAAAAGATATTTCGAAATAATCTGGGTATAACTTATCATTTTCAAACCTCTATTTACTTAATATAACAATATTTGAACAGAAATTCATCGATACTAAATCTAAACGAATAATATTAAAAGCTATTACGACTTAACCAATTTACTCTTTTTATCTACAGTAATACTTGTTTTCACAATTGATTTTGGTTGCAAATCATCCAGAACATTCAGAGCTTCTTCAACATAAATATCTTTAGCTAAGCTTTCATGCCATCTTTCTCTTTTTTCTTTAAGAACAGGGTCCTTAGTAATTTTCAATACTTCATAAGGTAATGAAATGAATTTTAAATTATTCTTATAATCAGCAATTGGTTTGAATTTTTTAGCAGCTTCTTCTTTTATATTTTGAGCAATTTTAAATTTATCAATATTTAAACTATATAAATCCTCTGCACTTCTACTATCAATCCATTTCGCATTTTCTTCTATCAATTGAAATTGAGCATTATTTTCAATCCTCTTTTTACTATTAAGAATAGCTTGATCAAATTTAGATGTATTATTCCAAACGGCATAAGGAGTAGCATCAATTTTATCCCAAGGCATTGCATGTTCTTGATCACGTTCACCCATTTTTAAATAAGCATAACGATCTGGCATTATTATATCACTACTTACGCCTTCAAGTTGAGTTGAACCACCATTTATTCTATAAAATTTTTGAATAGTTGTTTTTAAAGCACCTAAATCACCAACACCACTATTGACACTATTACGTACAAATGGATTCAAATCAATTACCTTTTGAACAGTTCCTTTACCGTAAGTTTGTTTGCTGCCCATAATGATTCCTCTTCTATAATCTTGAATAGCAGCAGCCAAAATCTCGGAAGCCGAGGCAGAAAATTCATTTACCATAATTACTAGTGGACCTTCCCATTCGACTTTTTTATCGGTATCATATAAAATTTCTCTTCTCTTACCTGCTGATTTAACTTGAACAATAGGACCGTCTTGTATAAATAAACCCGCAATATCAACAACTGTAGATAAAGAACCTCCACCATCATCACGTACATCTAAAACAATACCATTAACCTTAGCTTTTTTCAAACGATCTATTTCCAGAGCAATATCTTTACCAGCATCTCTACCTCCTTTGTTCTCAAAATCAATATAAAATTTAGGTAAATAGATAATTCCATATTTTAAACCTTTCTTTTCAACAACACTCGATTTTACATATGTTTCTTCGATTTCAACAATATCTCTTATTATAGAAATTATTTGAATTGTACCATCTGCCTTTTTAACAGTTAGACGAACTTCAGAACCTTTTGGTCCTTTAACTTTTTTTACAACTTCACTCAAGCGCATCCCCACAACATCCACCGGAACGTTATTACCCTGTGCTACTTTCATAACCAAATCTCCTTTTTCCAATTGCTTCCCTCTCCAAGCAGGACCGCCTGAAACAAGTTCTGAAATTTCAATGCAGTCATTTTTCTTTAGCAATAAAGCACCAATCCCTTGAAGTTTACCACTTATACCCTCATCAAAACGTTCTTTTTCATCGGGTGCAAAATAAGAAGTGTGTGGGTCAAATTGAGACATAATAGAATTGATGTATAATGTGAACCAATCATCTCTTTTTAGTTCAATCATAAATCCAAAAGATTCATTCAAAGAAGTTAATGAACTGTCTCTTGTTTCTTTTTCCAAGACTGCATCCAACTTCATAACATATGTTGGGTCTTTTAATTTCTTATCTTCTTCTAATTTTTGTTTATCAGTAAATGAAGAAAGAGTAGATAACTTTATTTGTTTTCTCCATTTTTCTTTCAGCGCTTTAGTATTTTTGGCATAAGGTGTATTATCATAATCTACACTAAAACTTTCATCTTTTTTATAATCAAAAGGAACATTCAATACTTCTTTGAATATTTTTTGACTTTCTTCCATACGAAGCATTAAACGATCATAAGTAAGATTAAAAAAAATTAAATCTTTATTAATCAATTGATCGTCTAACTCCAATTCGAATTTAGAAAACTCATTAATATCTGATTGCAGGAAGAAACGTTTAGACGGATCTAAAGCTGCGATATAGTCTTTGTAAACACCTTTTGAAAAATTATCATCAATAACCGCAGGATTATAATGTCCTTTCTCAATTACAAACGTCAATAATTCCAAAAGCAATTTATCTCTATCTGGATCAACTATTTTTTTTGAATTAATAGTAAAGGCAAATAAGGTAAACGAAAGGCTTATTGTAACTACAAATATTATATAATTTCTTTTCATAAAGTTCTAATAATAGAATCCCTCAAATATATCTAAATTACATTGAAATCAAAATCATTTCTGAAGGCAAACGCATACTATTTTGTTAAATATATAAATTAGTTTAAATAAAATAAACATATCTATTTTCAAGAGATAATTTATTCTTTATTGAATATTTATTTTATCTCTTCAAAATAATTATAATAGTTTCTTTTGTCCATAAAAAAACGCTCCAAATAGCATTTGAAGCGTTTTTTTTTATTTTTAAAAATCCTTACATAGATTTATGATTTAACTAACTTTCCTTTTTTATCTCCTGGAATAGTACTCTTTACAATTGATTTAGTCTGTAAATCATCCAGAACATTCAAAGCTTCTTCAACATAAATGTCTTTAGATAAACTTTCATGCCATCTTTCTCTTTTTTCTTTTAAAACAGCGTCTTTACTAATCCCATCTAATTCATAAGGTAATGAAGTGAATTTTAAATTGTTTTTATAATCAACAATTGGTTTGAATTTTTTAGCAGATTCTTCAATTTGATTTTGAGCTACTTTAAACTTATCAATATTCAAGCTATATGTATTTTCAGTACTTCTACTATCAATCCATTTCGCATTTTCTTCTATCAATCGAAATTGAATATTGTTTTCAATTCTCTTTTTACTATTAATAATAGCTTGTTCAAATTTGGAATTATTATTCCAAACTGAATAAGGAGCTGGATCAATTTTATCCCATTTCATAGCATTTTCTTCATCACGTTCTCCCATTTTTAAATAAGCATAACGATCCGGCATAACCACATCACTGCTCACTCCTTCAAGTTGAGTAGAACCTCCATTAATTCTATAAAATTTCTGAGTCGTTGTTTTCAATGCTCCTAAATCTCCTGCAGAACTATTGCGTACAAACTGATTCAAATCAATTACATTTTGAACAGTTCCTTTACCGTAAGTTTGTTTACTTCCGATAATAATCCCTCTTTTATAGTCTTGAATAGCTGCTGCCAAAATCTCTGAAGCTGATGCAGAAAATTCATTTACCATAATTACTAATGGTCCATCCCATTCAATTTTTTTATCGGTATCATATAAAATTTCTTTTTTCTTACCAGCTGATTTTATTTGTACTATTGGACCTTGCTCAATAAATAAACCAGCAATATCAACAACAGTAGACAACGATCCTCCACCATCATCACGTACATCCAAAACAATACCGTTTACACCTGCTTTTTTCAAACGATCTACTTCCAAAGCAATATCTTTTCCAGCATCTCTACCGTCTTTGTTTTCAAAATCGATATAAAATTTAGGTAAATAAATCACCCCGTATTTATTACCATTTTTTTCAACTACACTAGATTTAGCATACGTTTCTTCAATCTCAACAATATCTCTTATTATAGAAATCACCTGAATCGTTCCATCAACTTTTTTAACTGTTAAACGAACTTCAGAACCTTTTGGTCCTTTAATTTTTTTAACTACATCATCCAAACGCATTCCAACAACATCCACAGGAACACCATTTCCTTGTGCTACTTTCATCACTAAATCTCCTGCTTCCAATTGTTTTCCTCTCCAAGCTGGACCTCCTGAAATTAATTCTGAAATTTCGGTATAATCATTTTTCTTTTGTAATCTCGCACCAATACCTTCAAGTTTACCACTCATACTTACGTCAAATCTCTCTTTCTCTTCAGGAGCAAAATAAGTAGTATGTGGGTCAAAACGTGACATTATTGAATTAATATACAATGTAAACCAATCATCTCTTTTCAATTCATTCATAAAACCAAAAGATTCATTCAAAGAATTCAAAGAACCCTCTCTAGTTTCAGCTTCAAGAGCAGCATCTGTTTTCATTACATAATTTGGATCTTTCAATTTCTTATCCTCTTCCATTTTTTTCTTATCTGTATAAGACGAAAGAGTCGATAATTTAATTTGTTTTCTCCATTTTTCTTTTAATTCTGTAGTGTTTTTAGAATAAGGAGCTTTATCGTAATCAACATTAAAATCCTCATCAACTTTATAATCGAAAGGTTTGCTCAAAATATCTTTAAACACTTTTTTGCTTTCATCCATACGAAGCATTAAACGATCATAAGTAAGATTAAAAAAGGTTAAATCTTTATTAGTCAACTGATCGTCAAGTTCTAATTCGAATTTAGAAAACTCGTTAATATCCGATTGCAGGAAGAAACGCTTTGAAGGATCTAATGCCGCTATATAGTCCTTGTATACTCCTTTTGAAAAAGTATCGTCAATAATTGCAGGATTATAATGCCCTTTCTCTATTACAAATGTCAAAAGCTCCAATAATAACTTATCTCTATCTGGATCAACTTCTTTCTTTGATTTTATATTAAAGGCAAATAAGGTCACCGAAAGGCACACCACAGCTATGAGTATTTTATAATTTCTTTTCATAAAGCTAATAATAGAATTCATCAATTTTTTAAACTAAGTTACGTTAAAAACCATGCCAACTCCCAACAACACTATATAATTTTTTGTTAAAGATATAAAATTGCACTTTTAACATTAAAAATCATATGCAAAAAAATATATTTTATTTGTTCGCAATATAAGATTTTGAGTTGCTACATTTGTTCATGAACTCATTTTTTTTTCAATAATTCTTTTCTTTTAATTTAATTACAAATGAAAAATAAAAAGCCTTTAATACTCATTACAAATGATGATGGCGTATCGGCTCCAGGAATCAGAACTTTAATAGAAGTAATGTCTACAATAGGAGATGTCATTGTTGTCGCTCCAGACAAACCGCAAAGTGCAATGGGTCATGCCATTACCATAAATGACACTTTATATCTCAATAAAATATCTAAAGATACAGATGCAATAACAGAGTATAGTTGTTCTGGCACACCTGTAGATTGTGTAAAAATTGCAGTACACGAAATCCTTAAGCAAAAACCAGATTTATGTGTTTCTGGGATTAACCATGGCTCCAACTCTTCTATAAATGTTATTTATTCGGGAACTATGAGTGCCGCTGTAGAAGCAGGAATAGAAGGTATTCAGGCAATCGGATTTTCATTATTAGATTACGATTGGAATGCCGATTTCACTCAAATTAAGTCTCATATTAAAAACATAACCCTTGAAGTCTTAGAAAATAAACTGCCAGAAGGTGTTATCTTGAATGTGAACTTTCCAAAATTAAAAGAAAAAGAAATCAAAGGAATTAAAATTTGCCGTCAGGCAAATGCTCTTTGGACAGAAAAATTTGATAAACGACAAACCCCTCAGGGCAAAGACTATTATTGGCTTACAGGAGAATTCGTCAACCAAGACAAAGGTGAAGACACTGATGAATGGGCTTTAAAAAACGGTTTTATCTCCATAGTTCCTGTACAATTTGACCTAACGGCACATCACGCAATACAAAATTTAACTAAAAGAAATTGGAATGAATAAAATGGACTTACTCATAGGCTTTATAATTGGAATCATTGCTTCAATCTTAGGAATGTTTCTGTACATCACAATTATAACCCATTCAGATTTTATGGTGGGAATGCAGGCAATGAAAAGCGAAGGTCATCTAGGTAAAATTGTTACTTTAGGATCTATCCTTGATTTAATAGCTTTTGGAATTTTACTAAAGATGAATAAAGAACTTATGGCAAGAGGTGTTGTTTTGGCAGTTATTTCCTTGACCATTACCACTTTGTTTCTTTAGAAAAAGCACCTAAGCTACTAAAATTCTGAGATTCTAACCTTAGCAACTTAGAATCTCAAAAACTTAGTAGCTGCCAAATACAAAAAAGAATAAATACTATATTTGTTTACCCAAAAATCAGCAATTGTCGATTTGAATTATATCATAAAAAGCAAAAAAATGAAATACTATATTATTGCAGGAGAAGCTTCAGGAGATTTACACGGATCTAATTTAATGAAAGCAATCTACGAAGAAGATCCTCAGGCCGATATCCGTTTTTGGGGTGGTGATTTGATGCAAAATGTAGGTGGTACTTTAGTAAAACACTATCGCGATTTGGCCTTTATGGGTTTTGTTGAAGTCCTTTTCAATCTGAAAACTGTTTTGAATAACATAGAAATCTGCAAAAAAGACATAGCACAATTCAATCCAGATGTTATTATATACATTGATTATCCAGGCTTTAATATGCGAATAGCTAAATGGGCTAAACAAATAGGCTATAAAAACCATTACTATATTTCTCCTCAGATTTGGGCTTGGAAGGAAAACCGAATCACGGCCATCAAACACGATGTGGATAAAATGTATGTGATATTGCCTTTTGAAAAAGATTTCTACGAAGTCAAACATCATTTCCCTGTTACTTTTGTGGGACATCCTCTAATTGATGCGATTCACAATCAATCAAGTATTGACACTAATGCTTTTAGAACCGAAAATCACTTATCCGAAAAACCAATTATTGCCATATTACCAGGAAGTCGAAAACAAGAAATCAGTAAAATGCTATCGGTAATGTTAAGTGTCGTTCGTGATTTTCCAGATTATCAATTTGTAATTGCAGGAGCACCAAGTCAAGATTTTACATTTTATCAGCAATTTATTTCCAGCGAAAACATAAAATTCATCTCCAATAAAACCTATGCTTTGTTGCGCAATTCGACCGCTGCATTGGTTACCTCAGGGACTGCAACCTTAGAAACGGCACTTTTCAAAGTTCCCGAAGTAGTATGTTATAAAGGAAGTTGGGCATCCTATCAGATTGCGAAGCGAATTATCACTCTAAAATACATCTCTCTTGTTAATCTAATTATGGATAGAGAAGTCGTAACCGAATTAATCCAAGATGATTGCTCTACCAAACGCATCCGTGAAGAATTAACCAAAATCCTTGAATCTAATTACCGCAAAACACTATTAGAAAATTACGATTTACTAGAAGAAAAACTTGGTGGAATTGGAGCTAGCAAAAAAACAGCTCAGTTAATCGTTGGTTCTTTGAAATAATTGCAATCACATTCTAATTATAATTTGAAAGATTGTTGAGCCACTTGCGAAGATTCCTTCTTCGTCGGAATGACAAAAATGAAGAGTTTCTTGTGTTTACTTTGTGTAATTATTTTGCTTAAAAATATTTTATCATAAACAATTTATGCTTTTTTACCGTACTTCTTTTCTACAATATTGTCATTCCGACGAAGGAGGAATCTCCGCTAGAAACTCCGTAATACGAATAAAAAACTTTAAGTCTACAAAAAACCAACCTCGGAAAACGGCTAGTTAGCAAACGTTTTTTTTAATTATTTCCGATTTTTCCCCACATTTCAATATGAGTTCGTTCTTTTTCTGATATTTCTATATATTTAGTTCTGATGCTTGAAAAAGAATTAATTAGGAATATTATTAATCTAGCACTTAACATAGTATTTATGTTAATTATTAATGATGCATTACTTTCTTTAAAGTCATTCATTCTATAGCTGTTATATTGTCTATCACCTATATGTTCGGAATGTGCATGATTTGAATAAAGTTGCCAAATTTTGTTAATTCCAATATTATTTATTCCACTTTTTTCAAATAGAATTTCACTTTTTATTAGTTTGGCAAATTTTGGATTTAAAAAAGTATCTTTCTCTTTTTGATTTGCATTTATATAGATGTTTGAATCTTTAATACTTAAAATAGTTTTTACTTTTTCATCTTCCATTTTTTTTAATTGAATTTCTTTTTCAGGAATATCAGTTTTGATTTCAAAGTTTAATTGTTTTATTAATCCATGTAATTTGTAAATATCATATCTAAAATTAAAAGTTAGTTCATCTACGTTATCAAAAAAAAGATAATATATAATCAAAAAAGATTCAATTTGCATTCTTGTAATACTATTTAAAGAAAAAATATCGACAATTTTCAATTGACTATTATTAATAGAAAATTCATTTCCTTTCATTAAATTAATCAGACTGAAGTTAGCAAACCCGAACCGGAAAAATTTACTTTCAATTTCTTTTTGATGGTATTTAATAGTTTCTTTATTCTCAAATAAACTTTGCGCTAAAGTCATTAAAGAATTTGTGATAAGTTCAAAATGACTTATCATTGTGTTAATATCATTATTTTCTTCAGCTTGAAGAAGTTCTAGTAAATGTTCAATTTTCTCGTCGTTCATACAAAATGTTTACTAATTCATTTATATACAATACAAACTTTCTCATATACACCCAAAATAGGTCAAATTAAAAAACTTTGTTTCGTTTTATTCCTTCTTTCAAATATAGAAATTTAAAATCGCTAACCGCTATCCGTATTTTATGGTTATTTCAGCTGTTTTTCTACTCCGCCCAGTAAAATAGGGCTTCCGAAAAAAAAGAATGCCTTCAAATAATCTTCCGTCGGCTTCAAAAGGCCTTCCCCCCCCTTCAAATTATCTTCCCTTGCCTGCAAATCATCTTCCGTTGCCTACAAATCATCTTCCGTTACCTTCAAAAGGTCTTCCTCTCCCTACAAATTATCTTCCGTTGCCATTAAACCTATTTCTGACTGCATCGAAGGTGCTTCTGAGTTCCAATTACAATCTTCGGATAGCTTGGCAGGTAAGTTTTACATTTTATATTACCTAAAATAATTCAGTCTGATTTCTCTTTTACGACGTTTGTGTGTTCGCGTGAGGGATAGGAATAAGCTACCGAAGTAGCATGGATAGCCCGACCCCGTTGTGAAAAGGGGCTGTATACCCGATGCTATAAGAAGCCCCTTTTCTCAACGGGGTCACGCCCAAATATTCCTTTAAATAGATAAATAATTTATTTCTTACAAAATAATTGTATTTTAGAAGCTGTGAAATCGTTTCGGTTTCGAATAAAAAACAATTTCAATACATGAAAACATTACAATTCCCCTTAACAAAAATTACTATAATCTTTATTTTAGGGATATTATTCTCTTACTTTCTTAAACCAATTCCATCGGTAGTATTCATTATGCTTGGTATAAGTACGCTGTTTTTTATAGGAAGTTATTATGCATTCAAGTCAAGTTCAAAATCAGCTTCCCTCTTTGGAATAACAACGTACCTCCTTGCCTTTTGCGTCGGTGCCACAACACTAACTGTTCATACAGATTCTCTTCAGCAAAACAATTATACGCATTACAGAAACGTCTTTGATACGACTCATACTTTCACGCTTACCTTGAGGGAGAAATTGAAAAACACGGCTTTTAATAAACGTTATATTGCTCAACTAAATTCGATTGATGGAGAAAAAACCTCTGGCAGAATTCTGCTGAACATTTACAAGGACAGCCTAACTGATTCTTTTATCATTGGAAATCAATTGAAAATAAATGGTTTATTAAACCAAAATACGGCTCAAAAAAATCCAAATCAATTTGATTACTCAAAATATCTGGAAAATAAACAAATTTACGCGCAACTGTATGCGGTTCCAAATGAGATACAAATCGGTTCGAAAATTGAGAAAGACATTTGGTATTATACCGCTGCCTTACGAACTAAGATTATTCGAAATTTAGAAAAAAGTAAATTTAAAACTAAAGAACTCAATGTTGCTGTGGCTTTAATTATGGGGCAACAACAAGATATTGACCCCGAAATTACACAAGACTATCAATATGCGGGAGCTGTTCATATTCTATCCGTTTCGGGATTACATATTGGATTCATACTCCTTTTTGTTACTTTTCTTCTGAAACCTTTTCCAAATACCAAAAGAAGTTCTTTTGTAAAACTAGTCATTATACTTATCTCTTTGTCTCTTTTTGGGGTTTTGGCAGGTTTGGCACCCTCGGTTGTGCGATCTGTAACCATGTTTTCATTTGTAGCCATTGGGCAATACTTACGAAGAAGTACTAATATTTATCATACTTTACTGGTTTCGATCTTGCTTATTTTATTGTTTCAACCTTCCTTTTTATTCGATGTAGGTTTTCAGCTAAGCTACGTAGCGCTGTTTTTTATAATGTGGTTACAGCCTTTATTTGCGAATATTTGGAAGCCAAAAAATAAAATTGTCTACTACTTTTGGGAGATACTAACGGTTTCCTTTGCGGCACAAATTGGTACTTTACCACTTAGTATTTATTACTTTCATCAATTCCCTGGATTATTCTTCATTACGAATCTAATTGTGATTCCGTTTCTAGGTTTCATAATGAGTTTAGGAGTTCTTGTAATGCTTTTGGCAGCATTCGACTGGGTGCCTTTTTACCCAGCAAAAACTCTGGAATTAAGTATTTATTATTTGGATAAAATAATTGGTTGCATTGCCTCATTGGAACAATTTATTATAAAAAACATTCCTTTAAACCTTCCTCTTTTGATAAGCTGTTATCTGGTAATTATTACGCTGATTATTGCATTCCAACAGAAAAATATAAAAAGTGTATTCGGAGTATTAACAGCTATTATAATTCTTCAATTATCATCTATTGGTACCAAATGGGAAGTTCAAAATCAAATTGAATTTATTGTTTTAAATACTTCCAAAAAAACACAACTCATAGAACGGAATGGAACTAAAGCAACTATATATACTAATGATGCAATCCTGAAAAACAGTAAAAACAATACTTTGCTAGCATCTTATCTCACAGCTAATTTCTGTACTTTAGAACAGCAGTCTAAATTGAAAAATCTAATTTATTTTAAAGGCCGTAAAATACTTTTGATTGACAGTTCGAAAGTGTATCCCACAAATATTCATCCTGACGTTTTACTATTGATACAATCCCCTAAGCTCAACCTTGACCGACTGTTGCAAACTATAAAGCCAAAAATCATTGTTGCAGATGCATCCAATTATAAATCAATTCAAAAAAAATGGGCAGCTACTTGTTCCCAACAAAAAATCCCTTTCCATTCAACGAACGAAAAGGGATTCTATAAAATTAATTAAGCTTTACTTATGCTTTTTAGTTTTTGCCTTAGCGGTAGAAACAGGTTTTGGAACAAAAGGTGCTGCCGTAGCAATCCAAGCAGCAGGGCCACCAGCGACATAACCAGTACTTCCTAAACCTTCAAAATTAGTTTTCCCGTCTTTGACTGTTGCTCTTGCAAAATAAACTGTCGGGAAACCTTGTATTCCGAACACTTGTTGCAATTCGTTGTTTTGTTTTTTAACAATTGAGTCTTGCTGCGTTCTTCTAGGAAAATCTAATTCTACAAGCACAACACTTTCTTTGGCCCATTTACTAAATTCAGGTGTTGTAAGCACTTCCTTCTGCAAACGAATACACCATCCGCACCAATCACTTCCTGTAAAAAACAACATTAATGGTTTTTTCTCTTTATTTGAAACTGTAATAGCTTCTTTTACATCAGTGTACCATTTTAATTCTTGAGCTTGAGAAACACTTATCCCAATAAAAAAGAATGCAATTAAAACTACTTTTTTCATCTATTCTATTTATTAATTTTTTTAGCAGAGTCAAATTTATAAAAAACTAAACTTTATTAACTCAAAAACATATTTCTTATTTGCAAATTTATACAAAAATAATACCAAAAATTGTCGGCTACTTTACTTCTTGCATTAATTTTCTAATTAATGGTGAAATCGCAATCAAAATCACACCAGCAATCAAGGAATAAATAGCCAATTGATAATACCCGTCTGTATAGGACTGCAACTTAGACATCAAAGTAGTTCCGGTATTTGATTTAGAAATTTCGGCACCCAATTTCCCTGCAAATAGTTGACCAAATGCACTTGCCAAAAACCACAATCCCATCATCATCCCGAAGAGTCTTTTTGGTGAAAGTTTAGTGATAATCGACATTCCAATGGGGCCTAAACAAAGTTCACCAATTGTGGTTACCAAATAAGCAAATGTGAATACATTCAAGGAAGTGATTCCGTTAGCATCTGCAAAAAACTTAGTGTAATAAAAAATATAAAAAGAAGCAGATAAAAATAAAAATCCAATACCAAATTTAATCAAAGTATTAGGCTCTATTTTCTTTTTTGCTAACCAAAGCCAAAGCAATCCTACTAAAGGACTAAAAACAACAACAAACAAAGTATTTGAACTGTTGTTTACCGCATTAGGATCAATCCTGAATCCAAGTAAATCATAACTTAAATTGTCTTTAGCAAACAAAGACAATGAACCTCCACTTTGCTCAAAGATTGCATTAAATACTAAATAAAAGAAAATGAAGGTAAAAGCCGCTATCATCTTTTTTTGCAACTTTACATCTCCCAGCTTTATCACTTCGTATGTAAAATAAACTACCGCGATTATACCAATTGTGTACATGAAATAATCGGTATAATCGGTATTTTTTACCATTATAAAAATAAATGGAATACTTAATAACGACCCCAAATAAACGGCTATTTCTCTAAGTTTTCTTTTAGTTGGTTCCAAATGTAGCAATGGAGAATCCCCAATTGGCCCAAGATGTTTTTTGGTAAACAAAAAAGTAAGCAATCCAAACATCATGACAATAGCTGCAGAAAGGAAGCACAATTGCCAAGAGTAGTATTTACCTAAATAAATGCAAAGGATTCCTCCAAAAAAACCACCAATATTAATTCCTGCATAAAACATTCCGTAACCTGCATCTCTTCTATGATCACCTTCATGATAAAGTTCACCAACCATCGAAGAAATATTTGGTTTAAAAAACCCTGTTCCAATTATAGAAAATGCCAAACCGTAATAAAACATTTGCTGTGGAGCAAAAGCAATAAGTAAATTTCCCAGAATCATAACGATTCCCCCGAAAAACAAAGATTTTCTAAAGCCTAAAATTTTATCTGCAAAAATACCTCCAATAAACGTAAAGGCATACACAAATGCCTGAATAGCTCCGTATTGTAAATTGGCAGCACCATCTTTAAGCAAAAGCTGATCTACCATAAAAAAGGTTAAAACCCCTCGCATTCCGTAAAAGCAAAACCGCTCCCACATTTCTACAGTAAACAAGTACCACAATTGTTTTGGATATTTCCCTTCAAATTTTTGTATTTGTTCTAAACTTAAATTTTGTTCCATTATAAATTTATTTTTTTAAAGTAGGTAAATAAAAAACATCATCTTTTTGATTGAATCAAAAGGATGATGTTTTAAGTATATTTTTATTTCATTAAATTATCTGACACCATGCATCATTTTTTTCAAAAGTGGCGTTAATGCAAATAATAACAATGCCGCAAGTCCAGTCAAACTCACAAAAACCATGAAGAATTCAAATAAGTTGTGAATTTCAAAACCTGCAAAAATAGGGTTATGATCCATAATTTGATGTTTATCTAATAATTGCAATTGCTCTGCAGTAGGCTTTATCGTTTTGTCTAATACTGCTTGCAAATCAATTCCTAATTCTTTTGCTTTCGTAAATTTATCTCCAGTTGCTGGCAATATCGATCCTAAAGTTCCTGCTAAAGCATATCCTGAGGCATTCGACAAGAAAAACACTCCATATAATAAAGAGGAGAAACGTTTTGGTGATAATTTACCTACCAATGACAATCCTATCGGTGACAAACACAACTCTGCACAAGTATTCAATAAATACAATAAAATCAACCATTTTACAGCCAACAATCCTGAACTTCCTAAATCTTTTACCTGATTGGCGATCATAAAGAAACTTATAGCAATTATTAATAATCCGAAAGCCAATTTTACAGGAGAAATTGGTTCTTTGTCTTTAGCTCTTAGTTTATCCCATAACATACTGAATGGAACTGCTAAAGCGACAACAAATAATCCATTAAAAATCTGAACCATTGATGCTGGCATCTGCCAACCAAAAAAGTCTCTATCCGTTTGGTTATCCGCAATAAAAGTTAACGAAGAACCCGCTTGCTCGAATGCTGCCCAAAAGAAAATAATAAAGAATGAAATAATATAAATAACCCAAATTCGGTCTTTCTCTACTTTAGTTAATGAACTGTCAGATAAAATTAAACCCGCCAAAGTAATACCACAGGCATAAATAATTGGGTAAATAATTGTTTTAACAACATTGTCTCCATCTACCGAAAAATGGAACAAAAAGAACATTCCAACAAAAGCTACTACAGAAACTAATAATGCTTTAGTAGAAAAAACTGCACTTTGAGCTTCTCCTTCTTCATAATCAGATGATTCGTTTTTAGAAGGTAATCCTCCTAATGGTCTACCTTCTGGAGTAACCACATATTTGTTTTTCAAGAAATAAAATACCAATGTTCCTATGGCCATCGCAATCGCTGCAGCAAGGAATCCCCATTTGAAAGCATGAATATCTCTAATTCCTTCCGTTTTTACATCACCTACTAATGGGCAAATAAATTGACCTAAAAAAGCCCCTATATTGATTCCCATATAAAAAATGGTGAAGGCAGTATCCAATTTAGTTTTTTCTTGTTTTGGATACAAACTTCCAACCATACTGGAGATATTCGGCTTAAAAAAACCATTTCCAAAAATGATTACACCCAAACCAGAATACATTATTGCTGTTGCTAACCCTATATTATCACCAAAAACACTGGCACTGGTAAATAATAATAATTGCCCTATAGCCATTAATAATCCACCCAACATGATACAGTTTCTATTTCCAAAAAAACGATCTGCAATAAAACCTCCCAACATTGGAGTCAAATAACAAAGTCCTAGAAAACCTCCATAAATCAAAGAAGCATCTTCTTCCTTCATTAATAAGGAATTAACTAAAAACAAGGTTAATAGGGTCCGCATTCCATAGAAGTTGAAACGTTCCCACATTTCGGTTCCAAATAACACCCAAAGCCCTTTTGGATGTGCAGTTTTCGTTTGATTTTCAGTCATTTTTTTGGTATTTGTGTTTGGTATTTATGAATTATGTTATAAATTTTCTTTTATAAAGTTAGTCATTTTATTATATAATTGAATTCTAGTTTTCCCTCCATAAATTCCATGATTTTTATCTGGATAAATCTGAGAGTCAAATTGCTTATCAGCCTGAATCAAAGCTTCCATCATCTCCATTGAATTTTGTACATGTACATTATCATCACCAGAACCATGGATTAATAAAAACTTCCCTTTCAATTTACTAACATGATTTATTGGAGAATTTTGATCGTATCCTTTAGCATTTTCTTGTGGAGTCTGCATATATCTTTCTGTATAAATACTATCATAAAAACGCCAGTTGGTAACTGGAGCTACTGCAATAGCCATTTTGAAGACATCGGCTCCTTGAAAAATACAATTTGATGCCATAAATCCACCAAAAGACCAACCGAAAATTCCAATTCTTGAAGCATCAACATAAGGATAAGTTCCTAACACTTTAGCAGCATCAATTTGATCTTCTACTTCGTATTTACCTAATTGCAATTGCGTTACCTTTTTAAAATCTGCACCTTTATAACCCGTTCCTCTACCATCAACACAAGCAACGATATAACCTTGTTGCGCCAACATCATGAACCAATAATCATCTGCACTATTCCAATCATTATTCACTTGTTGTGATCCTGGACCAGAATATTGATACATAAAAACAGGGTATTTTTTTGAAGCATCAAAATCTTTAGGCTTCATAATCCAAGCATTTAATTCGTTGCCTTTAGCCGTTTTTAAAACAAAAAACTCTTTAGACGGTAAATTATAAGACACTAATTTTGATGTAATTGCCTGATTATTTTCAACAACTTGAATTTCTTTCCCTGCTTTAGATTCATTTAACGTATAAGTAGTAGGTTGAGAAGTACTTGAGAAAGTATTAATGAAGAATTGGAAATTAGGACTAAAAGTAGCCACATTTGTACCCGTATTTTTAGACAAACGTACTTTGTTTTTTCCGTCTAATCCTATACGATACACATCTCTGTTAATAGAACCATTTTCTGTAGATTGATAATAAATGGTTTTTGTTTTTTCGTCGAAACCGTAGTATGAAGTAACTTCCCAGTTTCCTTTTGTAACTTGATTTTTAAGTTTTCCTGTTTTATCATACACATAAATATGATTAAAACCGTCTTTTTCACTGGTCCAGATAAAACTGTTATCTTGTAAAAAAGTAAGATTGTCAGTATCTACAAAATCTACATATGCTTTGTCTTTTTCGTTCAAAACTACTTTAGCTGTTCCAGTTGTAGCATCAACAAACAGTAAGTCCAAATTATCCTGATGACGATTGAATACTTTTGCAGATAAAACATTCGCATCATTTGTCCATTCTATTCTAGGTATATAAAAATCTGTGTAGTTTCCTAAATTTATATTTTTGGCAGTATTTGCATTTACATCATATATATGCAACGAAACCAAAGAATTTTTTTCTCCTGCTTTAGGATATTTGAAAGTTTCAATCGTTGGATACAAACTTTTTTGAAAAATAGACATTGAAAATTCAGGGACTTCACTTTCGTCAAAACGTATATAGGCTACTTTTTTACTGTCTTTACTCCAATCAAATGCCCGTACAAAAGCAAATTCTTCTTCATAAACCCAATCCGTAATACCATTAATTACTGCATTTTTCTTTCCATCGGTAGTAATCGCTGTTGATTTTTTGGTAGCTACATCATAAACATATAAATTGTTTGCTGCAGCATAAGCAATTTTAGTCCCATCAGGAGAAAAAGTTGGTTCTTGTACCTTAAAATCAAAAAGCTTAGTTAGGGTTTTAGTTGTAAGATCATATAAAAAATAATCTGCAGTAAAAGAATGGCGGAAAATTTTATCCGAATTACAAGCTATCAATATCTTTTTTTCAGAAGCATCAAACGTATAACTATCAATTCCGTAAGCAAGCGCTGCAAA
This sequence comes from Flavobacterium sp. 5, assembly GCF_002813295.1. Taxonomy (NCBI): domain Bacteria; kingdom Pseudomonadati; phylum Bacteroidota; class Flavobacteriia; order Flavobacteriales; family Flavobacteriaceae; genus Flavobacterium; species Flavobacterium sp. 5. The sequence goes on along the minus strand of NZ_PHUE01000001.1, from coordinate 2,669,507 downwards.
ATTTTTGGTATCAATTAAGTTTGATTCCTTTTTTAATGTTGCAAAATCATAAAGGTCGATTTGCATACTTCTCGTTGCTTTATTAAAATTCAATACAGTATATTGATTGGTATTTTGTAATGATTGCAACTCGGCCATTCCATTAAGACTAAAAGCGCCTGTAAAAATCTCATCAACCGTAATTTTTTGCTGACCAAATACAGATATGCACAAAAAGAAAAGTAACGCAGTAATCTTATTCGAATTCATAATATAGATAAAGTTATAAAAGCGACAATTTTAGTGAAATTTTTACAAATAAAACACTATTGCGCTGTTAAATGTTATAAAAAAATATTTTTAACAGTCCACATGAATGTTTCACAATAATTAAATAAAGGTCAATCATTGTTCTTATAAAATATGTTATATTTAAAATTTCACACAAAACACCAATAGAAAGTATTTTTTTTTATTCTATGTGAACGAATATGTTATTAGTGATATTCTTAAACAAGAATCTCCATTTTATCGAACAAAATAAAACTTCTCATTTTAAAATTTAGTCTGATTTAATTCAACAACATCAATCCAAAAATAAAATAAATGAATGTGTATCTTTGCTGTAATAAAGCCATAATTTATACTCTATGAATAACGTAGTTGCCGGATTTTCTAAACTATCCAAAGAAGAAAAAATAAACTGGATTGCCAATCACTATTTTTCAACTCCAAGTGAGGCTGTCACATTACTAAAAAACTATTGGAATGCTGATGAAAAAATCCAAAAACTGCACGATGAATTCATAGAAAACACTATATCCAATTTTTATATTCCACTTGGAGTAGCCCCTAACTTTCTGATAAACGAAAAATATTATACGATTCCAATGGCTATTGAGGAAAGTTCTGTCGTTGCTGCTGCTTCCAAAGCAGCTAAATTTTGGTCAACCCGGGGTGGCTTTAAAGCAACAGTTCTTAATACTGAAAAAATTGGACAGGTTCATTTTATCTATAAAGGAGACACTTCAAAATTAGCTATATTCTTTTCACAATTAAAATCTAAATTATTCGATTCTACCGAAAACATCACCAAGAACATGCAAAAACGTGGTGGTGGTATTTTGGATATCATACTGAAAGACAAAACTGATTTACTACCAAATTACTACCAGCTTCACGCTACTTTCGAAACAAAAGATAGTATGGGGGCTAATTTCATTAACTCCTGTTTGGAAGTATTTGCCAAAACATTAAAGGAAGAAGCTTCAGATTTCGAACTATTTTCAGAAGAAGAAAAAAATATAGAAGTCGTTATGAGCATTCTTTCAAATTATGTCCCTAATTGTATTGTTCGTGCCGAAGTATCTTGTCCTATCGAAGATTTAGTCGAAAAACACATTGAAAATCCACACGAGTTTGCTGCCAAATTTATACAAGCCGTTCAAATTGCCGAAGTAGAACCTTTCCGCGCAGTAACCCATAATAAAGGAATCATGAACGGAATTGATGCGGTTGTCCTAGCTACTGGAAACGATTTTAGAGCGATTGAAGCAGGAGTCCACGCTTACGCTTCAAAAAATGGTCAATATTCCAGCTTGTCCCATTCCAAAATAGAAAACGGAATTTTTAGTTTTTGGTTGGAAATGCCATTAGCTTTAGGAACAGTCGGAGGTTTAACATCACTACATCCTTTGGTAAAACTATCATTAGAAATGCTAGAAAAACCTTCTGCTAAAGAACTAATGCAAATAGTAGCAGTCGCTGGTTTAGCCCAAAACTTTGCTGCTTTGCGTTCCCTCACTACTACTGGAATTCAGGATGGTCACATGAAAATGCATCTAAATAATATTCTCAACCAGTTTGAAGCCAATGAAGAAGAACGTATTTTGACCAAAAAACACTTCAAACACAATATAGTTTCACACAGCGCAGTAGTTGATTTTTTAGAAAAATTAAGGAACTAATTAATTTTTTCAGGAGCTATTCCCGCTATCCGTTACAATCTTTTGTCTCGTTAAAAAACGAGACAAAAGGATTTTCACTACTATCGGGGCTACAATAAACAGAACGATTTTCAGGAAACATAGATTCTTTTTTATTTATTCTTTTTCAAAATGAAAAAAACCTTTTACAGCAACGGCAAACTTTTAATAACTGGAGAATATTTGGTTCTTGATGGTGCAAAAGCATTAGCCTTGCCAACAAAATTTGGCCAAAATCTTGTCGTTGAAAAAAGTAATAATCCAGAAATAAAATGGATGAGTTATGATGCTGATGAAAGTATTTGGTTTAATGAAACTATTCCTATTTCAACTATCACCTCCAAAACTACTTTAGAATCTGAATCTATAAAAAACACCTTAATTACTATTTTAAGAGTTGCCCATCAGCTCAATCCAAATAAGCTATCAACTTCTGAAGGATACATCGTTACTACACAATTGAGTTTTCCAAGAAAATGGGGACTTGGCACATCTTCTACGTTAATAAACAATATTGCTCAATGGTTCCAAATTGACGCCTTTACATTGCTTAAAAATAGTTTTGGTGGCAGTGGTTATGACATTGCCTGCGCTCAAAATAATTTTCCTATTTTATATCATCTTGAACAGCAAAAACCCATTGTTGAAATAGTCAAATTCAACCCTTCTTTTACAAAAAATATATACTTTGTTTATCTCAATCAAAAACAAAACAGCAAAAGTGCAATAGCCTCTTATAAAGAGAAGAAAAATAATTTAGAAGCTCAAAAAGAAGTTATAAACCAAATAACGCTAAAAGTTTTAAACGCAGAAAATGAAACCATTTTTGCAAAACTATTAGAAAATCACGAAAAAACTTTGAGTACTATTCTAGAAACAAAAACAGTCAAAGAAACTTTATTTCCAGATTTTAACGGGACCATAAAAAGCCTTGGCGCTTGGGGTGGTGATTTTGTATTGATTATTTCCGAAGAAAACCCACAGTCATACTTTTTAGACAAAGGTTATGAAACAATTATTACGTATAAAGATATGATTTTGTAAATTATAACAGAAAAGGCATGAAAAACATCAAATGAAAACATTTAATTAATTAGCTTTTTTGCTTTTAGAATATTTTACAGATTCTATAAGTTGAATTGTATGATCTGCTTGTTCATTTGATTCTATAAGAGTATTGTGCAAACGCTCCGCCATTTTTTCAATACTAATTGTAATAGAATCACAAACTAATTCCATCCTACGATGTTTCTCTTCTTTTACAGCTCTTAAAACATCTTCAACAAATATTTTATCATATTTCTCTGCAACAGAGTCTCTCGTATTAGTTAATCTAATAACTGCATCATTGCTAAAGATAGTAACTCTAAAATGTTGTTCTTCATTACTTAAATAATATTTACCTCCTAATTCGTCACAATTAATATCTGTAACGCTAAGTTTCAATAACTCTGTAATTATTCCAAAAATATGATTTTCAATTTTGGAATACACTTTAGGCTTTTTTCTAAAAAAACTAAACATACAAATTATTATTAATTAAAATATTTAAGCAATACATTTTCATTTATAAAATAAAATTATTAATATGGAGATAATTTCTACTAAAATCCGATGACAAATTAATGCTAATTTTTCTTATAACCCAAATTGTTTAGATTATATACCAAAATAAACTTTTAACAGCATGATTTTACAACAATAAAATACATTTTCATAATTATCTAGATTTTGCATTATAATTTAACCTCAAACTAAAAACTATATTATTAGATAAACACAATCAAAATATTCAAACAAAAAGCCCGATACTCGCAGTTTAAAAGTATCGGGCTTTTGTTATTCAATTAATTACTGTTTAGTAATTAAAATCTTTTCTGTTATCTTGAATATCAGCATCTTCTTTTAAAGCAGGCAATACTCTGTTAGCCTCTGATGCGCTTTGTGTTTTTAATTTAGCAACATTATCCGCATAGCTTTTCAAAGCTGGTGCTTTTACTGTACTTGTATTTTTTACAACATAAATCCCAGTAACTCCTTCGATTGGTGCTGACACTTTATTAGCTGCCAAAGCAAATGCGTTTCCAACAACTTTAGCTTCTTGACCAACACCTCCAGGTAAAACTGGATTTTCTAAAGTAACATTTGCTGCTTTTTGAACAGTAGAACCTGTTGCTTTTGCAATAGCTTCTAATGAGCTTCCTGTCATTTTAGCTTTTAACAATTCAGCTTTTTTCTTGTTTTTAAGAATCGACTCTACGTATGGTCTTGCTTGTTCAACTGGAACTAATCCAGAATTATCAATAGACTTCACTTTTGCAATTACATGACCTAAGTTAGCAACTTCAAATCTTTTAACAGATCCTTCTTTAGTATCTTTCTCAAAAGCCCATCTTACAATAGTTCTTTGAGCTCCTAAAGGTCCAAAATTTTCATCCATTGCTTTTACTGAAACAGCTGGTGCAACAGTAAGAGCTAAATCTTTCGCAACTTTATTAAAATCTTTATCAGCAACAGCCATTTCAAATTTAGTTGCTTGCTCAAAAACTTTATCAGAAGTAGCTTCTGAAGCTTCAATTTTTTGAGCTACAGTTGCTAAACGAACACCATCTTGTTTGTCTGTAATTTTAATAATATGGTATCCAAATGGAGTTTCTACCAATCCAATTTTTCCAATTCCGTTATTGAAAACAAAATCATTAAAAGGCTTTACCATTTGATTTTGTCCAAAATAACCTAAATCGCCTCCTTGTTGAGAAGAAGAATCATCAGAAGCTGTAAAAGCTAACATCATGAAACTATCTGGATTTGCAGTTACTTGAGCTAAAATAGCTTCAGCTTTTGCTTTTGCTTCTTCTTTAGTTCTTTTTTCTTTTTTATTAGGAACTTGAGTTCCTTCATAACTAATAAGAATATGACTTGCTTTAGCATTTACACCTGCTTTTTTTCCTAATGATTTAGAAATACAGTAATATTTACCAAAAACATAAGGTCCGTAAATTTCTCCAGGTGCTAAGTTGTATAATTTATCAGCATCTACAGCTGGCAAATCTTTTTTGGCTACATAAGAAGAATCGTAAGGTACATCAGAATTTGAGTTTACAAATTCAACTACATTTTTAGTGTTTTTAAATCCCGCTAAAGTATCATTTTTACCACTAGCTTGATTATAAACAACACTTCCAGACAATAAAGAAGTAAGTTTAGATTTAACATCATTAATATCTGCAGGAGAAGCTTTATCTTCAACCAAAACATACTCTACATTACGAGTTTCATCAGACTTGAATTTTTTCGGACTAGCTTTCATGTAATCCAAAACATCAGCATCAGTAACTTTTACTTCACTATCTTTAATTGTCGAAAACAAACCTGCTACATAATCAAAGTTCACTTTGTTTGCTCCTAATTCGTAATTAAATTTTCCTTCGCTTTCAGTTGTATAAATACCACCTTTAATTAAAGTATTGTAGATTTGAAATTTTGCATTCAATTCTGCATCTTTTTCTCTATCTTTTAGATATTGAGCCTGTTCAGGGTTTGATTTAAAATACTCTTTAAATTTAACGATATCAAACATACCAGCAGCATTCAAGAACATTGGATTTTTACCAATATTTTGATCAGCTGTAAGAACATCCATGATATGCTTTTCTCCTACTCTTAATCCTAATTTATCAAATTCAGCAGATAGCAAAGCGATAGTCACCTCTTGATCCCATACTCTTCTAGAAGCTTCTGTAGAAGAAATTCCTTGTCCACTTTTCTCAACATTACTTACTTTAAGTCTAAAGTCTTCAAATGCGATATCCTTTCCATTGATGCTTCCAACATCTTTTGAGCTTTTACCAAAATTCCCTTTCGTAAAAAGATCTTGTATGATAAATGAAAATAATGCTAGAGCAATAACTCCAATCATTATAGCGGAATGTTGTCTAATTTTTGATAAAACTGCCATTGTATATTATTGTTTATTTTAAAATTTTGTTTGCGAAAATACAATTATCTAATTAATAATTATAGAACTACTGTTTTTTTTTTGTTTTTTTTTAAATTAAAAAAGCAATCCTAGTCTTTGATTGTCATTTTAACCAATTCAATCTTCTTATTTGTTGCTTCTTCAATGACAAAATGATAATTTTCTATAGTAATTTCATCTCCTTTTTGAGGAATTTCCTTAGTAAAACCTACTATAAATCCTCCAAGTGTACCATAAGAATCACTCTCGGGAATTTCCAGCTTATACGTTTGATTTAAGTACTCTACATCAAAACGAGTTGAAAATAAAAACGAATTATCACCCAGTTCTTTTTCTATTAATTCTTCATCCAAATCATGCTCATCTTCTATTTCACCAAAAAGCTCTTCCACAATATCTTCAATAGTTAATATCCCTGATGTACCACCATATTCATCCAATACTACCGCCACGCTTTTTCTCTTTTTAGTCAGCAAATTCATAGCATCTTTTACAAAAATTGCTTCTGGAATAAATTCTACTGCAATAACTATTTCCTTAATACTGGAAGGTTTTTTAAACAAGTCAAAAGAGTGTACATAGCCAATGATGTCATCTAATGAATTTTGATAAATCACCATTTTAGAATAACCAGTTTCTATAAATAACGCTTTTAGATTCTCTATCGATTCTAAAACATCGATTGCTGCAATTTCAGTTCGTGGAGTCATAACATCCCTAGCTTTAACCGCAGAGAAATCTAAAGCATTTCTGAAAATTTGTATTTCTGAATCTACTTCTTCATCATTCTCAACTGTACTCATTTGTTCGGCAATATAATTCCCTAGCTCTATTTTACTAAAATAAAGCTGCACTTGATCTCCTTCAGTTTTAAAAAATTTCCTCAAAACAAAATCAGAAATCCAAATCAAAAAAGTAGAAATAAAATAGAATAATTTATAAAAGAAGTAAGACGGTATGGCAAAAAACTTGATTAGTAAATTGGCATATATTTGAAAAAAAACTTTGGGAAGAAATTCTGCAGTTATTAGAACTATAAAAGTCGAAATTACCGTTTGAATCAAAAGACTAGTGAAATTCGAAAAATGCAAATCAAACAATAACAACCATCTCATCAACAACTCACCCATAAAAAACCCATAAACAACAAGGGCTATATTGTTACCGATAAGCATTGCGGCAATAAATTTTGATGGTTTCTCTGTGAGCTTTGTAAGTGTTTTGGAAACAAAACTGTCTTGTTTTTTTTCTAACTCAAGATAAATTTTATTCGAAGAGATAAACGCTATTTCCATTCCAGAAAAAAAAGCACATAGTATTAAGCACAATATTATGATACCTATTTCCATTTCATTTAAGATTGTTTATTTCTATCTTCAAACTTTTTTGCAAACTTCCTTCTAAAGAAAAACATAAAAATGGCAAGTCCTGCAATAATAAAACTTAGCAAAGGAGTTTCGTTGGTGCTCCATTTTGTATAACCATCATATAAAAAATAGATTCCAAAAGCTAAGTATAGGTAAGAGGTATATTTTAAAAAATTCATGTTTTTTGTTTTTTATTATTCTTTTGATTCTATTTCCCCTTGTATTCTTTGCGAATTAATGGTTTTAAAATCTTTACTAAAATCAATTCCTTGCCCAGTAGAACTGTTTGCGGCATCAGTCAATTTAAATTTCTTTTCAGTATAAAACCATTGATTTTTTTGATCAAAAAATAATTGCTCAGTTTCTAATACTTGTCCTGCTTCCGAAGTAATTTTTACTTTACCCTGTAAATCTATAATATTAGTTTGTTTATAGGAAACCGCGTAATTCGAACGAATGAAAGTTCTTTTTCCGTTATTATCATAAACTGTTACATCAACCCCTTTTGGAAATTCTGTAAAGGCAAACTCAACATTGGCGTAATCGAACATTTTAGGGCTCACCAATATTGATTTTATTTTTCCTGAATCGGTATATTTTAAATTCACATCATCTGCATCGCCACTTGGAACAAATTCAGAATAGTCATTTTTATGAACTTCTTTAAAATTACTTTCACAACCAAAAAGCACACTTACAATAATGAAAAGTGACAAAAAAAAAGAAATATCTTTATTAAAAAAATTCATAGTAAACATTTAAACAATACAGAAACTCAATTTCTTTGACTTATAATTAGTCAATTTTTCTATGTCCAAACCATTTATCATTAAGAGAAAAGCTCACGGCAAGAGTAAAGTAATTTTCTTTAACCAATCCATTAGAAGTAGTCCCTCTTGTCCCATATTCTAATCCTAAGTTAAAATTAGAAAGACTTCCAATAATAGGCATTCCAAATCCAAGAGTTACCGCTTTCTCATCAATTTCTTCAGAAGAAATTATGGTTCCTGTTTTCGTATATTTCAAACCTCCTCTATACACCACCTTTTGAAAATATCTTGAAAAAACATTATAATTAGGAACATAAAAACCTCCTAAACTATAACTTGAATATTTACCATAAGTAACATTACTTAATGTATTGAAGTCATCTGTCAACTTTCCAACATTTTGAAAAACCAATTGAGTTCCTAACAACCATTTTTTGGTCTTACCTGCTCCGAAACCGATAGATACCTTATCTGGAATTGTCAAATCTGTTCTAATTTGTCTTTCATCCTGAGGATCAATAATAGCTACATCATAATTTGAATTATAATTTACGGTTGAAATAGTTTTGGTATTTGTAGAGGATAATTTACTTTTAGGAGTATAGGTCAAACTACTGTAAAAATTTGTTTTTTCAAAGATTTTATGCTTGTACATTACACCTATATTAGTTGCAAATCCATTCAAATCAGCTTTGTTTGTTTCTTGTGTTCCGACCACTACACCAGTTAAATATTCTAAATTTGAGTTATTAATCCTTCCAAAATTATACTGCATATCAATACCAACTAATAAATTTGGAATAACAGTATATCCAAATGATAAAAAAGCTTTATTTAAACCTCCCGTACCTTTCATCACATTATTAACACCATCGGGTTTATCGTCAGTTGATTGAATATTATAACCTACTGAAGTATAAGGAATCAAACCAAATCCAACACCCATTTTCCCTAAAGGCAAAGCAATTGCCAAATAATCCAAAGTTGTTCTTTGAGATTTCTCACTTCTGGAGTCAGTTTTCAAATTGGTAGTCGTATAATTTCCTCCTATTGTAAAAGCCGTAAACCTCATAGCAGCAAAACTCGCTGGATTCAAAATATTCATATGAAGACTGTCTTGCTCGATACCAAGCCCTCCCATGGAACGATTTTCAAGATTTCCTTTAAATCTGGATTCTCCTATTCCGAAAAAAGAATAAGGAGATGCAGTTCCACTTTGAGCATTAGACATTAGTGAAAAAAAGAAACATGCAATAACAATAATTTTTTTAATCATTTTCTATTTTATATTGAAAAATTTGATTCAAACTCTCTAATAGGAAATTTGAATTGGCAAATATGGTATTTTTTAATCGTTTAGCCAAAAAAACTGCATCTCCACCCGTTAAAATTATTATAAAGTTTGGATGTAATGCCTTATATTCCTCTATAAAACCATCAATTTCATAGACCAATCCGTTTACAACTCCTGAATGTAACGATTCTGAAGTTGATTTACCTATAAAATATTCCGGATTCTCCAATTCTAATAAGGGAAGTTTTGCCGTAAAATTATGTAAAGCGCTATATCTTAACTGAAGCCCAGGAGAAATTGCACCACCAAGATAATTATTTGATTCGTCGATAAAATCATACGTGACACAAGTCCCAGCATCGATAACTAGTCGGTTCTGATTTGGGAACTGAAGTGTCGCGCCAGTTGCAAGCACCATCCTATCAACACCTAAAGTATTTGGCGTCTTATAACGATTGACAAACGGAAAGGAATCATTACGGGAGACGAAATGAATGTTTACCCGACTTTCAAAGTTTGAAAAAGACTGTTTTTCTATATCCGAAACAGAAGAAACTACCAAATGATATATTTTTTTATACTTTTTTAGAATATTTTGAATATTTATTTCAAGCTCAGTTTTCAAAAAAACAAAACTCTCCAAAATGGTAGTCCCCTCAAATACAGCAGATTTAATTCTGGTATTCCCAACATCAATTGCTAGAATCATAATTTATCTTTAACATTGCGAAGATACAAATTGATTTTTTTTAAAATTTGTTTTGGATAAATTAAAAATGATCCTATATTTGCACCCGCATTAGCACGGTACCTTAGCTCAGATGGTAGAGCAATGGACTGAAAATCCATGTGTCCCTGGTTCGATCCCTGGAGGTACCACAAAACCCACTAAGAAATTAGTGGGTTTTTTGTTTTTACCCCTTACCTATTTATTAAGCTAAAAAACGTGACTATCTCAAAAACAGAGGCTAAGAAAAAACAAGTTCTTCAAATGAATCAGAAAAAAAGACAAACTAATTAGTCCTCAATTAGAGAAATAAAACAACTGAAATTAAAAACTTTAATTTAATTTTCATAAATTCATATCCAAAAACGTACATTTTTAGTCATTTAAACTATTAATATTGAGAATTAAGAAACCTTTATTAATAACGACAGTTCTTGTTAATTTCTAATATTAACGCAAATAGAAATCAAAACATAATGAAATCTAATCATTCATTAACTTCATTCTATTCAGAGCCAACCTTTTTAAGGTCCACACCTGTCGTTATTCTTTTAGTAGCAGCATTATATATTCTTCTTGCCAAACTCAGCTTTTTATTATCAATAGCTTTTTTGGCAGTTAGCCCACTATTTCCAGCCTCAGGATTATCATTGGCAGCTGTCTTAATTTTAGGCAACAGAGCTTTACCAGGAATCTTTATTGGCGCTTTTTTATCAAATATTTTAAATAATTTAAATGTCCAAAATTTAAACAATCAACATTTACTAACTATAATCTTTGCCGGATTCTTCATTGGCCTTGGGAACGTAATCGCATCAATCATTAGCAAATACATAATAATCAATACAAATAAGAAGAATCATCCATTATACAACGGAAAAAATATATTAATACTACTTATTTCTGGCTCTATTACTTACGCCACAATCACTTCATCAATAGGTGTAATTACTTTAACTATTGGCGGTTTTATAACCAAAGAACACTGGTATGTTTTTCAAACATGGTGGCTTGGAGACATTGTTGGGATCATTTTAGTTACCCCCGTTTTTTTATCTTGGTATCTAAAAGATTCTTTTGAGAAAAAAAAATTTAAAATCTTAGAATTACTATTATTTGGAGCTGTTGTTGTCCTTGTTTGTTACATAGTATTTTTTAAACATTTTGATCTAAAGTACATCATTATTGCTATTCTGTTTTGGGCTGTTTATCGTTTTGGAACACAAATCACAACGCTCATTATTCTAATAATTTCTTCATTTGCAATCATAACAACAGTCAAAGGAATTGGTCCATTTAGCAAAGACAGTATCAATAATTCAATTTTATCATTAGACTTATTTCTGTGTTTCACCGCTATATGTAGTCTTTTTTTATCATCGATTTTAGATGAACGTCAAAGAGCTAAGAACTTAACTAAAATAAGCAGAAAAAAACTACAAAAAAGTGAATCCATCCTTGAATCCATTATTGAAAGCCCGAAAGATGTGAGTATTTATTCGATAGGCCGAAATTACGAATATCTAAATTTCAACAGCCTCCATAAAAACAATATAAAGGCCATGAATAGTATCGAAATTACCCTAGGTATGACACTACAGGAAAGCTTAGTCAATATAGAAGAACTTAATGATGCGGTAGCAGTATTGGACAAAGTTTTTCTTGGGGAGAGCGTCACAACTATAAGACAATTTGATTTCAACGGCAGTTATTGGGAATTTAGAACCAGTCCTATTATAAATGAAGCCGAAGAAATAATTGGAGCAACCGTAATTTCAACCAATATCACAGAAAAAATAAAAATCGAAGAGGCATTAATAAACAGTGAAAAAAAATACCGTGACATATTCACAAACATTCAACATGTTATTTTTCAAATAGACCTCAATAGTATATTTTTAAACATAAGTCCTTCAGTAAAAGACATTATAGAATACACACCCAAAGAGTTAATAGGCCGACATTCACGAATTTTAGACATCGATGACGATGATACTGATTTAGTTCATTATATAATTACCGAAAAAAAGAATTTAATTAATCACGAAAAAATGATTAAAACCAAATCTGGTTTATTAAAAACAATTTCTTTAAATGCAAAATTAATTTATAACAAAGATGGCACTCCCGACCATATAGATGCTATCGCACAAGACATTACAGAAAGAAAAGAAAATGAACAAAAAATTGCATCACAAAACCAAAAATTACAAATCCAAAACAAAGAATTAGAGCAATTTGCCTATATAACTTCCCATGATTTACAAGAACCTTTATTAACTTTAAAATATTTTACAGAACTTCTCAAGAATGATCATCTAAAAGACCATAATGAAGAAGAACAAGAACAATATCTAAATTTTATTTTTGAGTCATCTGATAGAATGCAAAAGCTTGTTAAAGGACTACTAGACTATTCCAGAATAGGAAAACAAGTTGAAATTTCAAAAGAGGATTGTAATGAAATAGTAAATAATGCTATCTCAACGTTGACTAATAGTATCGAAAAAACGAAAGCAAATATTCACATTGATAAACTACCAACAGTAAATGGATACTTTGTAGAATTAATCCAATTATTCAAACACTTAATAGCCAATTCTATAGAATTCAGAAAAAAAGAAGTCCCTTTAGAAATCAATATAAGTGCAATACCAGTTGGCAATAATTGGCAAATCACTGTACAAGACAATGGGATTGGAATTGAAGAACATAATCTCGAAAAAATATTTATAATTTTTAAACGCTTAAATAATCGGGAAGAATACTCTGGAATAGGACTAAGTCTCGCAATTTGTAAAAAAATTATCGCCTTACACGGAGGGAATATTTGGGCAGAATCTTCATTTGGTCATGGCACTACTATATTTTTTACCATACCAAAAATTAACATCAATGAAATCTCATAACTTATAATAGTTATGAGAAAATCAATAAATAATAAAAATGAAAAAATTAAACACTGTATTACTAATCGATGATGATAAAGCTACTAATTTTATCACCAAAATGCTCATTAAAAAAGCAGACATAACAGATCATATTGAAACTGTATTGAATGGACAGGAAGCATTAGATTATTTAACAAACTCTGGTAAATACGAAAAATCAGATGATGTATATCCACAGCCTATGCTAATATTTCTTGATATTAATATGCCAGTTATGGATGGATGGGAATTTGCAGAAGCCTTTTCTGGATTGAAATCCAACCAAAAAGGAGATGCTAAAATTATAATGTTAACAAGCTCACTTAATCCCGATGATAAAGAAAGAGCATCAAAACTCTCTGCAATTACAGGTTTTCAGAGTAAAATACTAACTCCCGAAGGTCTTACAAGTATAATGGACCAATATTTCCCATACTAATCAAATTGTAGTCTTTACTTTTTTAATCAACACCAATTAGCTAATCAAAAAACGATATAAATAGACCACTTATACAAATAAAATAATTAAAATTTTGAATTAAAATATAACAAATAACAAAAAAAATATTTTTTTTGTTATTTGTTATATTTTTTTATATATATTTATCAGATAATCGGAAAAAGAACACACTTAGTCGATTATTTAAAATAAATGCAAATAGAAAATTTGCTTGATAAAAGATAAAATATGACCCCCATTTTACTTAATCAACTACGAAGTGTAATTACTTCTCCATTAATTTTTAAATTTTGTAAAAAATTTGAAGAAAATGAAATTTTACTAAGAAAATCAATTGACACGAGTATCTGTACAGTACTTATTGGTCTTGATAATATAATCGACAATAGTTCATTATATGATAAAGTGATTGAATCTATAACTTTCACTGAATTTTACAAAACCATTGAATATGACAATGGGAAATTATCTTCAATAAATTACTCATTTGAACATGAAGGTTTTACTCCTTTAAATTTAATTTTTTCGGTTAAAAAAGGACGTATATCCGAAATGATCTCCAATGAAGTTGGTGTTAAAAGCGAAACTGCAGGGGCTATTCTAAATTTTGCTGTTATGCTGATACTATCACATTTTAAAAATGAAAAGCAAAAAACAAAAAAAATACAAAATGATTTGAACTCCGAAAAAAAAGCAATCTTAAATACAGTTCCTGAAGGCATTAGAGTAATTCTTGGCTATCCAAATTTCGAATATGAAGACGCCTTTAGCGCTAATACTTTGATAAAAACAGATTTAAAATTGCATTTCTTAAGCAAAATTTTCAAAATACAATAATCAATTTATTTTAAAAAAGAGGGGAGTTTCACTAGTGAAACTCCCCTCTTTTTTATTTTTATTTAAAACTCCAAATATTGAATTCTCAACAACATATTTATATTGTCAAACTTCTTTTCCCGACTATTCTTCTTTAATCCAAGAATCAATTTTATTTTCTAATAAAGCCAATGGCATTACACCAGATTCTAATACTTTTTCATGGAATTTTTTAATGTCAAATTTGGCTCCCAACTTATCTTGAGCTCTTTTACGAAGTTCAAGAATTTTAAGTTGCCCAATTTTATATGACAAAGCTTGTCCAGGAATAGCCATATAACGTTCGATTTCGACAGTAATTCCTGCTTCACTTTCAGCCTCATTCTGCATAGAATATTTAATAGCTTGCTCTCTAGTCCATCCTTTACTATGCAATCCGGTATCAACTACTAAACGAACGGCTCTATGCATTTCATTTCCTAACATCCCAAAATACTGATATGGATCTTGATACAAGCCTAATTCTTTACCCAAACTCTCTGTATATAATGCCCAACCCTCACCATAAGCACCAAACCAATTAAACTTTCTAAAATCAGGTAAGGCTGAATTCTCTTGTTGTAATGAAATTTGAAAATGATGCCCAGGAATAGCTTCATGCAAAAACAAATCTTCATCCCCATATACATTGTACTCTTTTACATTAGGAATGGGAACATAAAAAACACCTGGACGAGACCCATCTGCTAATCCTTGCATATATTCAGCGCTAGCTGTTTTTTCGCGAAAAGCTTCAGTTCTTCTTATCTCAAATTTTGTCTTAGGTTGTAATGAAAATAGCTTATCAACATTTGGTTTTATGACGCTATAAATTCTTTCAAAATTAGCAATTACTTCTTCTGGCTTTTTAAATGGTTTTAGTTCCGGTTTATTCCTTACATAGTCAAAAAATTCAATGAGAGTACCTTTAAATCCAACCTGATTTTTTACTTTTTCCATTTCTACATTCAAACGAGCAACCTCCTTTAATCCCAATTCGTGAATCTCTTCAGGAGTCATATCTGTCGTTGTCCAGTATTTTACATATGCAGCATACATTTCCTTTCCAGAAGGCAAACTTCCAATTCCACTAGTAGATCTTGATGCAGGCAAATATTCATTTTTAAGAAAATCAGCCATTTTTTTAAATTTCGGAATCAGTTTGTCATTTATTTCAGCAGTGTATTTAGCTGTTAAGTCTTTTTTTACTTCTTCTGAAAATGTTGCAGGCATCAACTTTATAGAAGAATAAAACAGATTATCTTCGATTTTTGAAGTTGGCATTTCAGCAAATTGAGGAATTACTTTTTCTGTTAATGCTTTAGGTAAAACGATTCCTTTTTCAATTCCTTTTTTCATATATACTATAGCCGAATCGATCCAAAAACTATACTTATCCATTCTCTTTAAAAAGTCAGCATAATCCTTTTCTGTTTTAAAAGGTTGTCCGCTAGTACCACCGGCATATTGCCCCATAGTTAAATGAGTTCCCCAAAACTGATGAATTGGCATCAGATTGGTAGGTTGTTCTAGTATTTTTTTTCCAACTTCAACTTCCCATTTTATGATTTCATAACTATTTTTCTCTTCTTCAGATAGTTGTTTTTCATCAAATGCGGTTAATCCAGTTTCATATTTATTTAAGAACTCAAGTTGTTTTTTTCTATAACTATCAGTCATTTCAAATTGTAACTGATCATTGTAACCAATTTGACCGCTTTGGGTCGCTCCTAAAGGATCCAGTATATTTTTATCATCAAAATAGTTTTTCGTAAATAATGAAAAATCTTGTTTATTCTCATTTGATTTACAATTAACTAATACAATCGACGCAATAACTGCTGTTATAAAAAATGTAATTCTCTTCATATTTGTTGCATTTTAAGGTTTTATAAAACTAATTATTAATATAAATATAATTGTTAATTTTTACTTAAAATCTTATCCGTGATAGACTCTGGATGCTACAATTTTATTTTCCTTTACAACAAGAACCTCAGCAACAAGCATCTCTTCATCCCCATCTACTGTTCGCACGTATTCCATAAAAACCCTATCCGCATTGGCCGTTAGAGAAGTGACTCTGTAATGTAAACTAGGTAATCGATCAAAAGCATCTTGCCACCAACTTCTAAGCGCTTCTTTTCCTGTTACTAAACCTTGAGTTTCAGGTATGCGTATTTTTAATTTTGGGCTATAATGTTCGGCTTCGTCATCATAAAGAGACAATAATTGTTCTAAATTATGACTATTAAAGGCATCAAACCATTTAAAAGCTATCGATTGTAATTTTTCTGGTGTCATTTAGTACTGTTTTAAATTAAAAAACCCCTTTACAATTTGATTTGAAAGGGATTTAAAATTATTATTTTAAAGAAAATTATACGTTTTTCAAATTGATAACTTCTTGTTCTGTAAGCATTCTCCAATTCCCTCTTGGCAGGTTTTTCTTTGTCAAACCAGCAAAAGCCACACGATCAACTCTAAGGACATTATATTCGAAATGTTCAAATATTGCACGGACTACTTTTATATTAGAGGATTTTAATTGAATCCCAATTTCACTTTTAGATTCTCCATCAATATAACTTACTTCGTCTACCGAAACTCGGTGTCCATCTAATACAAGCCCTTTATTAATTTTTTCTAAATCTTCAAATTTTAAATTTTTGTCTAAAGAAACTTGATAGATTTTAGTAGATTTCTGACTTGGTAATGTGAATTTACGAATCATATCAGTATCATTAGTAAAAACTAATAA
Organism: Flavobacterium sp. 5; assembly: GCF_002813295.1. NCBI lineage: Bacteria > Pseudomonadati > Bacteroidota > Flavobacteriia > Flavobacteriales > Flavobacteriaceae > Flavobacterium > Flavobacterium sp. 5. The sequence goes on along the minus strand of NZ_PHUE01000001.1, from coordinate 2,652,400 downwards.
ACCTGTTGTATTCTTATCCATTCTACCAATAGCACCAATTTTAGCAGTAGTAGAACCTTTTACTAATTCTAAAACATTACGATACTCCTGACCTTCATCAAGTGCAGTAGTAAAATTTTTAGGCTTATTTAATAAGATGTATACCTTTTTCTCTGGAGTTAAAACTGCACCATCAAAATTCACAACATCTCCTGGTTTTACCATGTATCCCATTTCGGTAACTGGTATTCCGTTTACTTTTACATTTCCTGATTGAATATAAATATCAGCATCACGTCTAGAACAAGTACCTGAGTTTGAAATATATTTATTCAAACGAATTTCATCTTTTACTTTAGGTCTTTTAGGTGCTTGATTTGGTTTTTTTTCAACTTTATTAGCCTCTGCTTCGGCTACTTTAGTGTTTACTTTTACTTTTTTAGGCCCCTGAGCCCTTTTTTGCATCGCAGGTTTTGGCTTATTTGAACTTGGTCTAGAACTCGTTGGTCTAGCACCACTTCTTTTATTATTGCCGTCCTTATTATTCATAATATTCTATAATTTGGTGCAAAGATACTATTTATATAATTGAGAAACGATTTTTGATAATTAGAAAACGTTAACTCATTAATTTAATGCTCTTTAAAACATTTAAAATTAGTTCGTAATCTGATTCTAAGCTGAAGATAATAAAATGTCTAATGTTTATATTTAGCCCTGATCGAAACGGTATCCTTTGTTTTTTTATTTAAAAAAGCAAAGATATAGTGAAGAGCAGGAACCATGTTTCCTAAAAGCACCTAATGTTTCTGCTCCAAAAAATATTCATCACTAAATTGTCATTAACACTTTTTTACCATGCCATAATACAGAAGGATTAATAAGAACGATACAAAAAACTCCAGCAACAATGAGAAACTTAAGTACATTGTGAAGCATTACGTACTGAGCTTTAGTTTGCCACTTCCATAAATATAGCAGAAAAAAAATTAAAATTATAAATCCAAAATAAAAATAAATATCCATGTAGCCAACATCATAAATATTGATCAAAAAGTAAACAGGGATAACCGTCAATAATGTCAATGTTGTAATTATTTTTTTGGCTATTTCTTCTCCATAAATAATTGGAATAGTTTTGTAATTATTAGCAAAATCTCCTTTTAGATTTTCCAAATCTTTTATCATTTCTCGGATTAAAATTAACAGGAATAAAAAAGCACCGTGTGAAAGGATAACCGCAAGTTTACTACTATTGTTTTCGATTTCATACAGGGGCATTTGTAAATAATAATACAACAGGATTCCAAAAAAAGGAAGGACTGCTAGAAATGCAGCCATTAAATTCCCAATTAAAGGATATTTTTTGATTTTATGAGAATAAAACCAAATCAAAAAGATATAAGCCGAGTAAAATAAAACAGCTCTAAATGAAACAAAAAAAGCGATCAGAGCAACAAAAAGGTTGAGACTGAAATAGACCTGCAGTTTCGTTTTTTGACTCACCAAACGATCCAATTGTGATTTATTGGGACGATTAATAAGGTCCTTTTTGCTATCGTAAAAGCTATTGATAATATAGCCAGAAGCAATAGTCAAACTAGAACACATAACAATAATAAAAAGACGAAAATCTAACAATATAGACAAAGCCCTTTGCTCTGGAGCCAATATAAAAATAGCCGATAAATATTGAGCTAAAGCAATAACAGGTATGTTATAACCCCTAACAACAGAGAATAAACTGATAATTTTTAATATAAATAGTTTATGCTTTCTGCTTAACATGTAATTTGTTTAGAATTTATAACGGCTTTTAATAATTTCCCTATCTAAATATTAAAACTGATAAACTACTTCCAATTTAAAATCTTTCAATGATGCTTTTGCTTTTTCTAAATCTTCGGTAAAACCTAAGATATAACCACCACCACCAGAACCACACAATTTCAAATAATAATCATTTGAATCGATTCCTTCTTGCCAGATTCCATGAAATTGCTCTGGAATCATTGGTTTAAAATTATTAAGAACGACCTTAGACAATTGTTTGGTGTTTTCAAATAATGACTTTATATCTCCACCTAGAAAATTCTCTACACAAGCATCAGTATATTTTACAAATTGATTTTTTAACATCGTACGGAAACCTTGATCTTTTAGATTTTCCATAAAAATATTGACCATTGGAGCTGTCTCCCCCACAATTCCCGAATCTAATAAAAATACAGCTCTTTTTCCGTCCAAACTTTGAGTTGGAATTCCTGTAGCCTCAATGTTATCTTTTGAATTGATTAAAATTGGAATACTCAAATAACTGTTCAATGGGTCAAGTCCAGAACTCTTTCCATGAAAAAAGCTTTCCATTTGGGAAAAAATTGTTTTCAGAGTCAATAATTTTTCTCTGGTTAGATTTTCTAAAACAGTAATTTTATGTTGCGCATATTTATCATAAATAGCAGCTACCAAAGCACCACTACTACCAACTCCATATCCTTGAGGAATACTCGAATCAAAATACATTCCTGTCTGAACGTCGTTATTTAAAGTCTCTAAATCAAATGTTACCAATTCAGGTTGTTCTTGTTGCAGATTTTCCAAATAAACAACAAATCTTTTCAAGTGTCCATTTGATTGTATCGCTTCAGCCGAAGGATTAGTATCTTTCTTTAAAGCCCCATTGTAAAAATTATAAGGTATAGACAACCCTTTTGAGTCACGAATAATTCCGTACTCTCCAAAGAGTAATATTTTTGAGTAAAATAAGGGTCCTTTCATAAATATTTCAAAAAATTATCCACTTGGGGTTGATAATTGTATGTTGTCAAAAATCGACTACATCGCCACGATTTTCGTTTTGTATTGCTATGTTTATTTCTTCTTGTTGTTCAGGGGTTAACTCTTCCCAAACCTCTTTTTCAACCTCATCAAAAATAGCTTTTATTTTTTTCAGAAGAAGGGCATCTTTAGTTTCAACTAACTTTTTTATTAACTCTAATTTTTCAGCATTCAAATCCATGATTGTGACAATTAAAATCTAAATATACAAAAATAAAGAATCAACTCAACAAAGCACCGTTCCCAATTTCGTCGCAAAGATACTGACCATTTTGGCAATACCCAACTAATTCTGCTGTAATAAATTGCAACACTTTTTCTTTGTACTCATTTGGGTATAAAACATGCACATTGGCACCTGCATCCAAAGTGAAACAAATAGGGATTTTAGTTTCATTTCTAAATTTCCAAATCGCATTAATTATCTGCAAAGTATTGGGTTTCATTAAAATAAAATACGGTAAAGAGGTCATCATCATAGCATGTAAAGTCAAGGCTTCACTTTCTACAATTTTGATAAATTCTTCGAGATTACCACTTTCAAAAATAGTAATTAATTGATCTAAATTAGTATGCGCTTGAGCAAATCTAGTTTCAGCAAAAGGATGATTGTGCATCAAATCATGACCAACTGTACTCGAAACTTGTTTTTCTCCTTTATCTACTAATAAAATAGTATCTTGATAGTTCTTAAAAACTGAATGAATTGTATATGGATATTCAACTCCATATAAATCTGAACTGCCTTTTATATTCGCTTGACTTCCCCAAACTACTACTTGGCCTTTTACGCTTCTGCAAGCACTTCCAGAGCCTAATCGAGCCAAAAAAGATGCTTTACTATAAAAATAATCGTCAGTCATTGCTGGATTTAATTTCTTTTCCAAGCTCATAAAATTCATCGCCAAAGCTGCCATTCCTGATGCCGATGAAGCAATTCCTGAACTGTGTGGAAATGTATTTTGAGTGTCAATTGTAAAATGATAATCCTTTAAAAAAGGTAAATATCGCTCTACTCGTTCTAAGAATTTTTGAATCTTAGGTTTGAAATCTTCCTTAGATTTTCCTTCAAAAAGTAAATCGAAAGAAAAATTTCCATCGTTTTGCCTTTTGGCGAAAGCCAAAGTTGTAATCGTTTTACAATTGTTTAAAGTAAAACTAACGGATGGATTTGCAGGAATCTGATTTTCTTTTTTTCCCCAATATTTTACCAACGCAATATTACTAGGCGCACTCCAAGAAAAACTGCCTTGGTCTATCGAATTATTATATTCTAATGGAATAAAATGGTCAACTTCAAACATAAATACAAATTTTCGGCAAAGATACTTTTTTTGGTTAAATCGTTTACATAGAAAGTTTCTAAGTTTCTATGTCGCTGAGTTCCTAAGCGACTCAGAAACTTAGAAACTTAAAAAAGTTTTAAGTACTTTTGACTTCTCAAAAACAAAAAAATGAATAAGCTTACCAAAATATTATCGATAGTTGTTACTTGTCTTGTTGTGGGTTATTTTTCAGGAATAGTGACCAGAACTGCAATAACAACATGGTATCCAACTTTAATTAAACCAAGCTTTAATCCTCCTAATTGGGTTTTCGCGCCCGTTTGGAGTATGCTTTATATTATGATGGGAATTGCTGCAGGTTTAGTCTGGGACAGAATAGATTTTGAAAAAGAAATCGTTAAAAAAGCATTACAATTCTTTGCCATTCAATTGGCTCTAAATGCCTTGTGGTCGTATTTGTTTTTTGGACTAAAAAATCCAATGCTAGCTGGACTGGAAATAATTATTTTATGGCTAATGATTTATGAAACTTATATTCAATTTTCTAAAATCAACAAAATTTCAGGTTATTTATTTATTCCTTATTTACTTTGGGTAAGTTTTGCTACGGTTTTAAATGGAGCAATTTGGTGGTTGAATAGGTAAAAAAATGAATTATTTTATCTTTTGGAATTCGATATTTTTAATTAATAAAAAATCCATCATATCGAGAACATTACTAGAATCATTTATTTTTTTCGACCTCGGATCGGCATCACAAAATTGAAGAAAAAGTTCAATTTCTTCGGGTTTTAATTTTAAATTTTGAGTAAAGAATTTTTCATCACAAGTTTTTTTTGCCAAAGTCGCAAATTCAATGTCAGCTGGTTTTTCTTTTCCCGGTTCCTTTTCTTTTTTAAATAAATCTATGATCTTTTTACCAATTGCAGCAAAATTCAAGCCATTAACAAATGTCCCTCCTCTAACCATTACGATCTTGTTTTCAGTATAGGGATTTTTTTCTGCAGTAATTTCATCACGTTTACTTTGTTCGTGCCATTTGTTTGAACTTAACTTAATCTTATTTATTTTAGTAACTAAAACTTCATCTAATACTTCGGCATTTTTAATCATTATAACTTGTAGATTGTTAACCTCAATCTGTACTGCAGATACTTTTAACCTTTTTAAATCGTAATCTTTTGCATAAATAAGGAGACTATCATTAGCTTTAACGGCAATTAAAAATTCGCCTCGATCATTTGTTGTAGTACTTTTTTGTGAAGTCTTATTGATTACATCTGCATTTTGAAGTAAAAAATTTTCAGATGACACCACTCCCGAAAGATACTCTCTCGTTTGTGAAAAACCGAATTGGAAAACAAATAAGGATAATACTAAAAGTAATTTTACGTTCATTTTCTGGTTTTATACTGAAAGTAAATATATACGAATAGTCATTAATAAAAACTTAGAATAGATGTAATTTTTTGTTAATTACTGCTTTAATCAATATTATTCGCTACAATAAAACCACTCGTCCAAGCATTTTGAAAATTAAATCCTCCAGTTATTGCATCTATATTTACTATTTCGCCAGCAAAATAAAGATTCTCATGCAGTTTACTTTCCATGGTTTTAAAGTTAATCTCTTTTAAATCAATTCCGCCGGCTGTTACAAACTCTTCCTTAAAAGTACTTTTCCCATTGACTTGAAAAGTACAATTGATTAGTTGGCTCACTAAATTTTGCAATTGAATTTTAGACAAATCAGCCCATTTTGTTTCGCTTTCAATATTAGAAGCCAAAACCAAACTCTCCCACAAACGGTTTGGGAACTCAAATGGAGACTTTTTGGAAACTGCTTTTTTTGCATTTTCTTGTTTTACAGTTTTTAGAATTTTCTCAGTATCTTCGGCATCAACATCATTAAGCCAATTTACAAAAATGGTAAACTGATAATTTTTATCGTGCAAAATACGGGCTCCCCAAGCCGACAACTTCAAAATCGCCGGACCACTCATTCCCCAATGGGTGATTAACAAAGGCCCAGTCGAAACTAATTTGGTATCTTTTACCCTAACCGTAACTTGTGCCGCTACGCCTGGCAATTCTTTTATTCGGGAGTCTTTTATATTAAACGTAAATAATGAAGGAACAGGGTTTACAATAGCATGTCCTTGTTGTTGAAGCATTTCCCAAATTTTAGGATTACTTCCTGTGGCAAGAACCAATTTCTCTACGATATAATTTTCGTTTTGAGTTTCAACTTTCCAAAAATTATCCTTTTTAAAAATGGATTGTACACTTTGTCCTGTGAGTACAGCAATACCTAATTTTTGAGTCGTCTTTATAAAACAATCTATAATAGTTTGTGAAGAATTCGAAACTGGAAACATACGCCCATCTTCTTCAATTTTGAGTTCTACTCCATGTTTTTCGAACCATTCTATTGTATCTCCCGAACAAAATTGATGAAAAGGACCTCGCAATTCTTTTTCGCCACGAGGATAAAATTTCACTAATTCATTGGGCTCAAAACAGGCATGCGTTACATTACATCGCCCACCGCCAGACACACGAACTTTGCCCAACACTTCTGAACCTCTTTCGAGAATTGCCACTTTTATTTTTGGGTTTTTCTCTACAATATTGATAGCTGTAAAAAAACCTGCAGCACCACCACCAACTATTAGTATATCGAAATTTTGATTCATGATTACGAGTAGAGATTGAAAATTTAGTTTTTTTTCTTAAACATATAAGGCTTATAAGGACATTTAAAGGAAATGCACTCAAACTTATATGTACTTATATACCTTATATGGTAAAAAGTTGTTTTTTGAATTATTTTGCAAAGGTAAGCATTCGTTTTTGAAAGAATGTCTGTTCCAACTTGTTTAAATTCTATCCAAGAAATCAGTAATTATTCCATCCACTTTAAATGATTTCATTTTTTGAATAGCTTCTGAGTCATTGACAGTCCAAGGAAAAATTTTAATGTCATGTTTTTTTATTGTAGAAACATATTCATTAGTTAATAATTGATAATCGGGGTGTAATGCTTCAGCTTTCATGAATCGGGCAAAAGAAATAGCCAAATCCAAATCCGTTTCAGTTAGAACCCCAATTCGGATATCATCATTTAAAAACCGAACCTGTTGCAATGCATTCCAATCAAAACTTGAAACTATAAAATCACTATGCTGCCATTTTTTATCTGAAATATAACGTTCAATTAGCTCAACTACTTTCTCGGCTGTATCTTGATTTTTCAGTTCAATATTCACAAAACACTTTTGATTAACCAAATTCAAAACCTCATCTAATGTTGGTATTTCGAACTTTTCATTAATTCTAAAAGATTTTAATTCGTCTAAAGTCAGATGATTAACAATCCCCTTTCCGTTAGTTGTTCTGTCGATAGTTTCGTCATGGATGACAATCAAATGACCATCCAAACTTAAATGCACGTCCAGTTCGATACCGTCGGCATCCATTTTTATTGCTTTTTCAAAAGAAACTAAAGTGTTTTCAGGTTCATATCCTTTGGCTCCGCGATGTCCTATTTTGAGAATTTTGCTCATTTTGGTTTTAGAATTAGTTTTCAATTGATATCAAATATAATACCATTTAGCTTTTGAAAATACCGAAATACGTACTATACTGAATATACAATCGATATGATCTCTCTCTTTTTGATTAAGTTTTAAATTATAGCATACCCTATTATTTTTATTTAAAATTATATTTAACGTAAAGGAAGTAATGATAGAACACAAAAAAACGCCTTTAGAAATAAAGGCGTTTTCGATTTTAATTAGCTAAAATTATTATTTTAGTTCCAACAACACTATATCAAATTCAGTGTCTATCGTTACTTTTCCATTCAATACTATTGCTGTTTTACCAGAATAAGCATCTCTTACAGTGGCTCCATTTTTGAAAGCGTTACCAATACCAATTTCCTTTTTCCCTTTTGCTAAATCCAATCCGATTACTACTGTATCCGAGTATTTTTCTCTAGTAAAAGTTCTGGAACAAACATAAGGTTTTGCCGAAATCTCGACATTTACTCCTGCTCCTACTGCTGGATGATTTTTTCTAAATTGACCTAACTTTTGCCAATGCAAAAGTACTTTTTGAGTTTCGGGATTTGTTTTAATCGCGTCCCAATTCATCAATGAACGTAATGTGGCATCACCCTGAGTTCCTTCTATTACAAGAGAACGAGCAGATTCATCACCATAATACACCTGAGCTATTCCTGGGGTTAATAATAACTTTGTTCCACTTTCGATACTTTTTGTACGTTTTGCATCAAAGGGTCCACCATCATCGTGTGAGGATAAATAATTAAGAACACTATTTCCTTTTAATTCATTATTGAGCAAATCGGAATATTTTGAAAATAAAGTAGAATACCCGTTTTGAGCATCACTTTTGAATTCAAAATTAATCATGGCTGTAAAACCATTCTCGTAATAATTGACTTTTCTATCTCCGAAATCAAATAATTTTCCAGCACTAATATTGTAATTATACACCTCGGCAATGGTGTAAAATGGATTATTATCTAACACTTGATTTGGATTATTATTTTTCCAATTGGCAAATGCATAATCACATTGCGTTTTAAAATCGGCCCAAACACTTTCATCAGTATGTTTTACAGTATCGGCTCTATATCCATCAATTCCAAATTCTGTGATATAATCCGTCAACCATTTTATAATGTAATATTTTGGTGTTCTTGGGTAACCCGTTCTTTTGAAAAAAGCGTCCAAAGAAGCCACTTCTTTATCATATCTTCCTTCTGCTTTCCATTTTTCGACTAAAAAAGGAGGTACTGTTACTTCTACTTTACTTTCCGTTTTTACATCTGGCAAATTAGCAACCAACGTACAAGCAGTAGTGTTGTCAAAATTACTGTATTGACATTGCGGCTCTGTACGAACCCAACCTTCTGGCCAAACCTTATCAATCTCTGTAACGGGTCCTGTATGATTGATTACACCATCTAGCATGATACGAATTCCTTTGCCATGTGCTTTTTTAACCAGTTCTGCTAAATCTTTTTTAGTTCCAAAATTAGGGTCTAAAGCTGTCCAATCTCTAGCCCAATAGCCATGAAATCCATAACTAAAACCTGTCCCCTCATCTACTCCATCATGAATTTGCTCTACAACTGGAGTAAACCAAATTACATTGATACCTAATTTTGTAAAATACCCTTCATCCACTTTTTTAATAATTCCTCTAATGTCTCCTCCTTCAAATCCTCTAAGTTTTCCAGCAGTTTTAGTTCTATTAAAATTGACATCATTTGTTTTATCACCATTATTAAAACGGTCGGTCATCAAAAAATATAAATTGGCACCTTCCCAAACAAAAGGTGTTTTTTCGGTTTTCATTTTATTATGTTTTATCTCTGAATCTTTTTTTACTTGTGCATCTACGAAAGTGGTAGCCAATAAAAGAATCACTGATACTACTAGACTTCTATTTTTCATAATTTATAATTGTATTTTAATTTCGTTGTCCATTCCTTGTTTTAATATTACAGGAACTTCAAGAGTTTTAGCATTCATTTTGCAATCAACAGCATTGCCGTTAATAGTAATTTTACTCGGTTTTACAGCGATATTGTGAACCAATACCGTAACATTTTTATCGTTACTAACAAATGATTTACCAACAGTAGTATTCATTTTTAAGGTAATCACTTTGTCTTTTGTACTATTCGAAAAATTCAAAATTTCGTAAGCTCCTTTTTCAAAATCATTTGGTGTTATTCCGTCATCATTATATAATTTTCCAAAACTTGAAGGTGTTTTTTCATCATAATAAAAATGCAAATCAAACGAAGATAATGAATATTTTGTAGTGTTTTGAATCGTTTTTATCATTGGAATAAAAGCCCCACCACGTACATAAACAGGTATATTATCTGCCGAAACAACAACGTTTTCTGCTACTCCTCCTTCATATTTAGCATCTGAATAAAAGTCATACCAATTATTGTTTTTTGGAAAATAAATAGTTGTATTAGTAACACCTGCTTTGGTAATAGGCGTTACTAAAAAATCATTCCCCCACAAATAAGAATCACAAGAATTCAGCAACTTTTCATTCGTAGGCTCTTCAAAAAATAACGGACGCATTAATGGTAATCCTTTGTTATTATTTTCAAAGGCTAATGTATAGTTGTACGGCAGCATTTGATACCGTAATTCTATTTGTTTTTTGGCTTTGCCCTTAGTTACAATATCTTTATTTACAGGTTCAGAAGGAACATCTTCTTGTGCATGTGGACGATAGATAGGCTGAAAAACACCATATTGTAACCAACGAACATACAATTCATTATCAAAATAATCTCCAGCAAAACCTCCTAAATCCGAGTGCATATATCCCATCCCCTGCATTCCCATTTGTAATGCAATTTCGGGTTGAGATTGTAAACCTTCCCAAGAACGACTTACATCTCCAGACCATGGAATCATTCCATAGTGTTGCGAACCCGAATATCCAGCACGCATTAGAATAAAAGGACGCAGACTTGGAAAATCTTTTTTATAACCTTCGTTAATCATTTTTGCCCAATTGTGCCCATAAATATTATGCACTTCGTCAGCTGTTCCTTGAGATGTAAATGCTGCTGATGGAAACACTTCTGGCTCGCCCAAATCTCCCCACCAACCACCAACTCCTTGATTGATTAAGTTTTTGTAAATATTCCAAAACCATGTTTTCCCTTCTGGTTTAAAAACATCTACAAGTCCTGTGTTTCCAAAATAAAAATCATATTTAAATGGATTTCCAAGATTATCTGTTGCTAATACTTTTTTATCAACCGCTTCTTGCCATTTGCTGGAAGTGGTCAAAATAAAAGGTTCTGTAATTAATATCGTTTTGACACCTTTACTGTTCAAATCTGAAATCATTTTTTTAGGATCAGAGAAATTATCTTTATCCCAATCCAAATTTCCCATGGTACCCTGAACCGTTTTTCCAAACCAATACAAATCAAGAATTATGGCATCTACAGGAATTTCATCTTTCAAATATTTATCAATTGTTTTTGCTACTTCCGCTTGAGAATGGTAGCCAAATCGACTAGAAAAGTTCCCTAAAGCCCAACGAGGAATAAGTGGCTGTCTTCCAGTTAACGATGTGTAATTCGAAGTCAAATCTGCCCAAGTATCACCAACAACAACCTGATATATTTTTCTACCAGAAATCGTTTCATAAACCAGCGTATTGTCTTTCTTACTATCAAGATCCAAATAACCGATTGCTCCATTATCAAAATGAACAGCATACATTTTGGAAGACATCACGAGCGGAATAGAGAAATTCATCTTTTTGGAATGCGTTCCATATCCATAATCGGCTTGGTTGTATAATTCCAAACGGTTTCCACGACGATTCATTCCTAATGCACGCGCACCAGCGCCATAAAGTGATTCGGTAGCTTCCAAATTAAACTCAATTGTTTCTTGCGGCTGTTCCTTACTGTTTGTACCTCTTTTTACATATCCATTCTTTTCTGAAATCACCTCTTTATTATTGTACAAATAGGATATTTGAAAAGGGCTTTTTTGAATAGAAACTGTTATACCTTTAGTTGAACAAACAACCATATTCTCGGATTGTTTAACCTTGAAAGTAACATTTTCAGGCACTAAAACTACTGCATGAGAATTAGAATTTGATTTTTCTCCTATTGGCAAAAAAGAGGTTTCTATTATTTTATCAGAATAGGGTTTTATAAGATAATTCCCATCCGATGTTTTTATTTCTAATATATTATTTACAAGGCTATAGCTTTGATATTTTCTGTTTGCATTTTGAGCAAAAGAAAGGCTAGTTATAAATAAAACTAAAATTAATTTTTTCATAATCATCAGTTCTCTTACTTCAATTCTAAAATCAAAACGGATTTTCCTTCGATAGTAATATCATTTTTCAAATCAATTGATTTTCCTGAAAGCACATCATTTCCTGATTTATAATTTAATATACTTTCTTGAAAACGATTAGTTGGAAAAGTTTTAGTTTCCTTATTATTATTGATAACCACCATCACCGATTTTGTATCAGTATATCTGAAATACACATAAACATTATTATCTGGAACATAATGTTTCATTTTTCCAAAATGCACGGTTTCGTTCGATTTTCTCCAATTAAATAATTGAGCCGAAAAATCAAAAAACTGTTGTTGCTCTGCCGTTCTTCCTGCTTTTTCAAAAGCATTATTTTTATCTCCATCCCAACCACCAGGGAAGTCTTGACGAATTGCAGCATCTCCATCTTTATCTTTGTTTCCGGCCATTGCAATCTCGGAACCATAATAAATTTGAGGAATTCCTCGAACGGTTGCCAATAATGTCATTGCCATTTTATATTTTGAAAAATCCTTTTGATAAATTTCATTAAACCGATTGGTGTCATGATTTTCTACAAAAGTCATAATACTATTGATATTCGGGTATAAAAAATCATTGGTAAAGTTCTCGTAAACATTTACCATTCCTTCATTCCACTTACCATTATCTTCATTAAATACTTTCCCTAAAGTTTCTGTGAAGGTAAAATCCATTACCGAGGGTAAGTACGAATTATAATTTTCTATCTCCGCTATTTTACTATCTTTTTGCCAATATGCCATTTGGGCTTGATCATGCATCCAAACTTCCCCAACAATATTGAAATTAGGGTATTCATCGGTTACTGCTTTGGTCCATTCGGCAATACCCTTTTTGTCACAATACGAATAAGTATCTACACGAAAACCATCTAAATTCACGTATTCAATCCACCAAATTGCATTTTGTTTCAAATAGGTATTTACTAAAGAATTGGATTGATTTAAATCTGGCATCGATTTTACAAACCATCCATCCATACATGTTTTAGCATCAATTTCAGAAGCATTGGTATCAAACTGAGTTGTCATTCTGTAATTGGTTTGTGTAAATTCTGGAAATTGATGTAACCAATCTTGAGAAGGTAAATCCTTAACCATCCAATGTTCGGCTCCCCAATGGTTTGTTACATAATCCATAATCAATTTCATATCCCGTTTATGTAATTCTGCAGAAAGCTGTACATACTCTTCATTGGTTCCAAAACGTGGATCTATTTTATAAACGTCAGATTGTCCGTAAGTATGATACGAATAAGTTTTGTCATTGTCTTCGCAAAGTGGCGTTGGCCAAAGTGCTGTAGCTCCTAATTCTTTAATATAATCTAAATGCTGAATCATACCTGCAATGTCACCACCGTGTCTTCCGCCAGGAAGTGCTCTGTTTCCTTTTTCAACAACTGATTTATCGCTGTCGTTTTTTGGGTTCCCATTAGCAAAACGATCAGACATGATAAGATAAATCAAATCGGAAGCATCATACCCTTTTCTTGAAGCTGAATTTTCTCTTCTTTGTCTTAAACTATATTTTTTGGTGAAATTGATTTTCTTATCTTTAGAAAAAGAAAAAACAAAATCTTGTGCGGTTACATTTTTAGTATCAATTGTAACAAAAAGATAGTTTGGATTTTCGGTCTTTTTAACGGATGCAATTACAATGTTATTAGAAACTGATACTTCATTTTGAGCGATATTTTTGCCATAAAACATAATTTGAAGCTCCGGATTGTGCATTCCTGCATACCAAAACGGAGGCTCAACTCTATCTATTTGAGCAAAAACTGATGCAGAAAAGAAGAATAAAAGAATGATTAATTTTTTCATGTTTGTGAAAATTGATTTTGTTAGAATATATTTTAGCAACCAACAGACTGTTAATAACCTGATTTCGATTGTAATTGTAAATAATAGCAAAAAAAACACTATATCTCCCTTTAGCCCTGATCGCAGTGAAAATCCTTTTTATTTTTTCTTTAAAAATAAAAAGATTGCAGCGGAGAGCAGGAACCATATTAACAAAAAATGCTTTATGCTAATGCTCCAAAAAAATAATCGAGTTACAGTTTATGTCTAAAAAATGATATGCCTAAAATTTTAAAACCCTTTCGAAGTAGTACTAAGAAAGGGTTTATAATAATTGATCTAGTTATTTGGCTGAACCAAAATTGCTGTGCCGTTTACATAAACAGTAAGGGCTGCAGTTCCTTCTAAGGATAATTTTGTTTCCTTATGATCTACCGAGATTTTTACAATCTGATTTCGGAAGTTAATTTTAAAGGAATAACCGCCCCATTCTTTAGGGATTTTTGGTGAGAAATGAAGTGTATCATTTTTCACTCTCATTCCACCAAATCCTTCAACGATACTCATCCAAGTCCCTGCCATTGATGTAATATGACAACCTTCTTCAACCTCTTTATTGTAATCATCTAAATCCAAACGAGAAGTTCTTAAGTAAAAAGCATATGCCATATCCATTTTGTCTAACAAAGCAGCTTGAATGGAGTGTACACATGGTGAAAGCGAACTTTCATGTACAGTAAATGATTCATAGAAATCGAAATTACGTTCCAATTCATCTTTAGTAAAATGATCTTCGAAAAAGTAGAAACACTGTAAAACGTCAGCTTGTTTGATGTAAGGTGAACGCAATACTCTGTCCCAAGACCATTTTTGATTAATAGGTCGTTGTGAACGATCTAAATCTTTTACTTGAACTAAATCTTTGTCTAAGAAACCATCCTGTTGCAAGTAGATTCCTAATTCTTCAGATTTTGGAAAATACATATTACCAGCTACTTTATTCCATTCTTGTAATTCAGCCTCAGAAAGTTTTACTTTTTCGATAATACGTTTATGGTCAGAAGGATATTCTAAAGAAACTTTTTGAATTTGTTCCGTAGCATAATCAATACACCATTTAGCAATATAATTGGTATAGAAATTATTGTTGATGTTGTTTTCGTATTCGTTTGGTCCAGTTACTCCTAAAATCATATACTGATTTTTGTTTTTAGAGAAAGAAGCTCTTTGGTGCCAAAAACGGGCAATACCAATTAATACTTCCAGACCTTTTTCGGGAATATAAGAGTAGTCACCAGTAAAACGATAGTAATTATAAATTGCAAAAGCAATAGCTCCGTTTCTATGAATTTCTTCATGGGTGATTTCCCATTCGTTATGACACTCTTCACCGTTCATGGTAACCATTGGATACAAAGCTGCTCCGTTAGTAAACCCTAAATTATCTTTGGCATTTTCAATTGCTTTGTCCAATTGATTGTAACGATATGTCAATAAATTACGAGCAACTTGTTGATCTTTTGTAGCCATATAAAATGGAATACAATATGCTTCGGTATCCCAGTAAGTAGAACCTCCGTACTTTTCTCCTGTAAACCCTTTTGGTCCAATATTCAAACGAGAATCTTTTCCTAAGTAGGTTTGATTCAATTGAAAAATATTAAATCGAATACCTTGTTGTGCTTTTACATCACCATCAATAGTGATATCTGACATTTCCCAAATCTTTGCCCACGCATCAATCTGGTCTTGCAATAATTGGTCGTATCCTTTTGCTAAAGCAGCTTGAATAACATTTTCGGCAGCCAAAATTGTATCTTCATGATTTAACGAAACGGTATAACCTCCAATTTTTTGAATTCCCGATTTTTCTCCCTTAGCAACAATCACATCATAATAAAATAAAATTTTATCAGATTTTGTATCAACAGAAGTTGGGGATAGATTTTGTTTTTCTCCTTTTGCAAAAATTGTATTTTGCATAAAGGTGGTTACTTTAAAATGTGTTTTGAAGGTTTGAGCTGTAACAAAAGCTTCGTTTCCTGCTTTTTTAACATCCAAAGGCTCCCAGAATTTTTCTTCCCAGTTTGTATCTTCATTTGTCACACCTGCATCAACGTAAGGTTTGTAGATGATTTTGGCGTCTTTATTTAAAGGTGTGATTTCATAATTAATTATACCTGCTTCATCTAAATCTAATGATAAAAAACGACGTACATCAACAGCCACTTGTGTTCCGTTTTTAAGTGTTGCATGAAAAGAACGGTGATACCAACCTTCTTTCATATTCAACTCACGACGGTAATTTGATACTTCTGTACATGTATTCAAATCAAAATTTTCACCATTGATTTCAATATCGATTCCAATCCAATTTGGAGCATTCAATACTTTGGCAAAATATTTAGGATACCCATTTTTCCACCAACCTACTTTAGTTTTATCTGGATAATAGATTCCAGCAATATAACTACCTTGAAAAGTTTCTCCTGTATAATTTTCTTCAAAATTGGCTCTTTGTCCCATAGCACCATTACCGATGCTAAATAAACTTTCAGAAGATTTTACTTGTTCTCTATCAAATCCTTCTTCAATGATAGACCAATTATCTGGTTTTATATAATCTTGATTCATTTTTTGTTTTAAATTAAGCCTAAGGTTTGAAGTTGAAGAACGAAACACCTCCTTGCTTCATTCCACTTTGACCTTATATTTATTGGTTATTTGTTTATTAACGATTCCAAAAAAGCAGAATCCATATGGGTAAAATCTTTAAAAATGTGCTGAGCTTCGTGTAGTGTTTCTTCTTCTCCAATACCAATACTCAACATTTCGGCAATGTTTGCAGCTTGAACTCCTGCTACAGAATCTTCAAAAACAATTGAATCTTCGTTAGTTACATTCAATAAACGTGCAGCATGAAGAAAAACTTCAGGATCTGGTTTTGCATTAACTACATCATTTCCATCAACGATAGCGTCAAAAAAAGGTAGAATTCCAGTTTTCTCAAGAATAGGTCTTGCGTTTTTACTTGCTGATCCTAAAGCGATTGGCTGATTGTTTTCTTTCAGAAAATTTAAAACGGGCATTACTCCCGGCAAAATCTCGCTTTCGTCCATATCTACTAAATAGGAAAGATAATCTTCATTTTTTTGAATTAACCATTTATCTTTATCTCCCTGAGAAGCTGCAACATTTCCTAATTCCAAAATAATATCTAAGGAACGAACTCGGCTCACTCCCTTTAATAATTCGTTATGTTCTAATGTGAAATCAATTCCTAATTCATTAGCGATTTTTTTCCACGCTAAAAAATGATATTTGGCAGTGTCTACAATTACACCGTCTAAATCAAAAATAAATCCTTTTCTCTTTTTCATTATAAATTCTACTTATTATTTATTTTAGTGTTGTACTTTTTCTTTAACAAAAAATACAGCTGAACCAGCAATTAACATGGATATACCAGCAATTACAATTATAGTCATTGGATTCCCTCCAAATAGCATAATCAAAGTACTTCCTAACACTCCTGCTGTTATTTGAGGTATGGTTATCGTTGCATTGAAAAGCCCCATATATACTCCCATTTTTTCTGCAGGCAACGAACCTGATAACATTGCATAAGGCATCGCTAAAATTGCAGCCCATGCTAAACCAACTCCTGAAATAGATAGCAATAACATGTTTTTATCTTCAACAACAAACATGGATATTAATCCTAATCCACCCAATATTAGAGAGAAACTATATGTTTTCTTTCTACCAATAGATTTAGCAATAGAAGGAATAAGTAAAGAATACAATGCAGCTATTGCACTATAAAAAGCAAACATAACTCCTGTCCAATCTCCTGCTTCATTAAACCCAATTGATTTGGCATCCAGAGCAGTTGGTCCCCATACTTGATTTGCAATAGCTCTCGTTGTGTAAACCCACATTAAAAACAATGCAAACCATGAGAAAAACTGAACAATACCCAATTGCCAAAATATTTTCGGGGCATTTCCTATTAATTTAAGAACATTTTCACTTGGTTTATTCTCAGAAGCATTCAAGTCAATTTTATTGTATTCTGCATGTTCTTTTGGTGCATATTCTTTGGTTCTAAAAACAGTCCAAAGAACCGTTGCCAATAATATTGCTCCTCCAATATAGAAAGACCAAATTACAGATTCTGCTACTTTTTCTCCTGCAGCTGGTACATTTGACAAACCTATTTTTACTAAGATCCAAGGCAATAATGATCCAAAAACAGCTCCAAAATTAATTAATGCACTTTGAAGTGAATATCCTAAATTTCTCTGCTCATCATTTACCATATCGCCAACAAGAGCTCTAAATGGCTGCATAGTAACATTAAATGATGTATCCATTAATAATAACATTACAGCTCCAAAAGCCAAAGGAGGCAACAAATAGGTAAAATACTCCGCATTAGGCATAAAAAACATTGCTAATGCCGATACAATTGCACCAAAAAAGATAAAAGGAATACGACGACCAAGTTTGGTCCAAGTTTTATCACTTGAAAGACCAATAATTGGCTGTACAATTAAACCAGCCAAAGGTGCTGCCAGCCAGAAATAACCAATACTGTGAACGTCAGCTCCCAATGCTTCTAGTATTCTACTAGTGTTTCCATTTTGCAAAGAATATCCAATTTGAACCCCTAAGAATCCAAAGCTTAAATTCCAAATTTGCCAAAAACTTAATTTCGGTTTTCCCATTATTAAAAATTTAAATATTTATTTGGTAAACACACTGTCTACCTATATTTTCTTATTATATCTGATACAATTTATAATGAAAATACAAATAATACAAAATGAAATTGGGTTCAAATCATTACTCTCAAAACAATTTTCATATACAAACAAATTAGTTACTCTTTTTCATAATAACAAACTTGGCTATTTCTGAAAAAAACTAAAATCTATTTCATTGTTTCTAATAAAATTTTTGTTCTGAGGCAATTTAAAGTGTCGCTAAAGAAAAACCCATAAATGGACTCACATAAATCATTAACAATACACTTATAAAATTCATTAATCATTATAAAATTCATGAATTCATTTTTTAAATACTTCATCGCATTTAAAAAAATTATAGCATGAAAATTTTCGTTATAAAAAAACTCATCTTATTTTCGAAGTAAAAGAAAAGCTATAAACGGGGAGTAAATATATAAAATAGTTTTTGGTTTATATTTAATAAAACTCAAAAACAATCAATTTTTTTTACTACAAGGTTGTAGTTGTTAATAAATTAAGCGTTTTTTTTGCAAAATATTTCATATTTAGCAAAACACAATAAAAAAATCGAATGGATTTAAAACCCATTCGATTTATATTTTAAACAAAATCCCAATAGAACAATATATTCCCTTCCTGTAGTTAATATATTTAATAATACAACTGTCTTTTTTTAATTTGTTGACTCTCTCTCTACTAAATAGGTTTCTATAACTTCCGTCATATAATTTTCTTCATCAGATTCATCTTCTGATTCCAAACGGTCTATAATTATTTTTGCCGCACGATTCCCCATTTTAACACCACTTTGACTGACAGTGGTAATAGTTGGAGTTGAATATTTAGAAATCATTCCATCTGTAAAAGCAATTACTGCAAGATCTTTAGGCACATTTAAACCAATCTTATTAGCTGTTTTTATACACGTTACCGCAAAAATTTCATTTACCGCAAAAACAGCATCAATAGCTTCATCTTCCAATAATTTTCCAATAATTATTTCACAAGTATCTATGTCTTCAATTTTTATAATCAAACTTTCATCAAAGGGCAAGTCATTATCCAACAAAGCTTTTATATAACCATCGGTTCTTAATTTACCAACACTCACATAATCTACTGTAGTAACCAGCGCAATTTTTTTTCGCCCCTTATCAATTAAACTTTGAACGGCTTCATATGCTGCTTGTTTATCATCAATAATCACTTTATCACATAACACTTCATTGGTTACACGATCAAACATTACAACGGGCATCCCTTGATTTATTACTTCGGTAATATGATGAAAATCTCCTTTATACTGAGTTTCTTTAGACAAAGACATTATAAAACCATCTATACTCCCATTTGCCAAAAGCTCCATATTTAGAACTTCTTTATCAAAAGAATCATCAGACAAACAAATAACTACACTATATCCATTTTCATTAGCTATTTGTTCAATACCATTAATTACTGTAGAGAAAAAGTGATGTACAATTTCGGGAATAATAATTCCAATCGTTTTAGTTTTTCGGTTCTTAAGACTAAGTGCAATATTATTCGGCTTGTAGTGATAAAATTTAGCAAATGCCTGAACTTTTAATCGTGTTTCTTCACCAATTTCAGGGCTATTTCTAAGTGATTTTGAGACAGTTGAAATAGAAACATCTAATTCTTTGGCAATTTGCTTTAACGTTATTTTTCTCTTCATATTAAAGTGGTATTACTTCATTGTACTATTCAATTCGTAATAAAGATAACATAATTTTTTATTTATTGTAAATATTCGCATAAAAATGAATATAAAAAGCAAAGTTTTCAACACTATCACGTTTTCGTAAGGCTGGTAATTTTTCGTCTTGTCGGGCGTGTTAATTAATTCTTAATTTTGAAATTCGAAGTAAAAAAAACTTAAACAAAACTTAACCAAAAAAACAATTAATTTAAACAAAAAGTATGAAAACAATTTACAAAAAGTTGTTATTTTTATTGCTCCTACTTCCGTTTTGCGCTATTGCTCAGAACAAAGTTGAAGGAAAGGTACTTGATAGTGCATCAGGACAACCAATTCCGGGAGTAAATGTAAAAATAGGAGAAAGTGGCGGTTCAGCATCAACGGATTTTGATGGTAAATTCCTATTGGCCAATGTAAAATCTACGGATGTATTGACCATAAGCTTTGTGGGATACCAAACTAAAACCATTACGGTTGGATCACAAAGCTCATTAACTATTAAACTTGTAGAAGATTCCAATCAATTAAAAGAGGTAGTTGTACAAGTAGGATATGGTACTGTTAAGAAAAAAGATGCAACAGGTTCCGTTTCACAAATTTCTGCAAAAGAATTCAATAAAGGAATTAGTGTAACTCCTGAAAACTTAATTAGCGGTCGTATCTCAGGCGTAAATATTGTTGGAGGAGGTGCTCCTGGTGCTAAAGCGGATATTAGAATTCGTGGAGGGTCTTCATTGAGTGCTTCTAATGAACCCTTAATTGTAATAGATGGTCTTCCAATGAGTAATGCAGTTCCTAATGGATCAACAAGTGTCTTATCTACAATCGATCCAAACGATATTG
Source organism: Flavobacterium sp. 5 (assembly GCF_002813295.1). NCBI lineage: Bacteria > Pseudomonadati > Bacteroidota > Flavobacteriia > Flavobacteriales > Flavobacteriaceae > Flavobacterium > Flavobacterium sp. 5. The sequence continues at coordinate 2,631,265 of NZ_PHUE01000001.1, read as the reverse complement.
AATCTTTTACAGTTTTAAAAGATGCTTCTGCAGCTGCAATTTACGGTTCTAGAGCAGCAAATGGAGTAATTGTTATTACCCTTAAAAAAGGAACAAAAGGAGGAGTGAAAATTAACTTTAACTCTCAAGTGGGTATTAATACAGTAGCTAATACAGTAGATGTTTTAAGCGCAGATCAATTTCGCGCTGTAGTAAACGAAAAAGGTACTGCTACTCAAAAAGCACTACTAGGTACAGCAAATACAAATTGGCAGGACGAAATTTTTAATACAGCTGTAACAACAAACAACAATATATCTGCAAGTGGTGCTTTATTTGACAAATTACCCGTAAGATTATCTGTTGGAAATGTTAATAATCCAGGAATATTAAGAAATACTTCATTTGAAAGAACTACAACATCGTTGTCATTAAATCCAGTATTATTTGACAATCATTTAAAAATTGACATTAGCGGAAATATATCTTTCGGAAAAAATCAATTTCAAGATGAATCTGCGTTAATCAGCAGTGCAATAACGTTTGACCCAACACAATCTATTTATCAGGAAGGTTCTCGTTACGGAGGATATTTTGAATGGTTAGACGGATCAGGAGACTTACCTTTATTACCTGCAAGAAATCCAGTAGCAAGAATAAATCAGGAAGAAAGAAGAGCTACTTCTACAAGAAAATGGGGAAATATAAGACTTGAATATAAATTACACTTCTTTGAGGATTTAAAAATAGTAGCTGAGGGGGGTATTGATAAGTTTGACAGTAATGGCTATAACCAATCTAGTACAGAAAGTGCTATAGGCTATCAACCAAATTTATTTAGTGACGGTAACTGGGTAAATTTAGGAACTTATACATCTTATACAGACAATCGTCAAAATAAAAACTTAAATACTTATTTTAATTATACTAAAGAATTAGGGAAATTTAAAATAGATGCAACGGCAGGTTACAACTACCAATTATTTCAAAGAGAAGGATATAATTCTGGTCAAACAACAGAAACACTTGACAGAGCGGATGTAGCTACTGACGCAGATATTAACCTACAATCCTATTTTGGGCGTCTAAATTTAGGTTATGACAGCAGGTATTTATTAACTGTAAACTATAGAAGAGATGGAACTTCTCGTTTTTCTAAAGATAACAGATGGGGAAATTTTGCTGGAGGAGCTTTTGCATGGAATGTGGCTGAAGAAGATTTCCTAAAAGACAATTCGACTCTTTCTAGCTTAAAATTAAGAGCTGGTTATGGAACTACTGGGCAACAAGATATCCCCCCTTCATATGATTATTTAGAAAGAGTTACTTTAGGTACCACAAATACACAATACGTTTTTGATGGTGTTATTTACAAAGCCGCTAGACCTGAAGGTTATAATAAAGATATAAAATGGGAAGATTTAGCAGAAATGAACATAGGAGTAGATTTTGGATTTCTTAACGACAGGATAACAGGTACTATTAACTATTTTGATAAAAAATCAAATGACCTTTTGGCTCTTATTGCAATTCCTGATGGAGCAAATATAAGAAATCAAGGGTATAGTAATATTGGTAGTGTAAGAACAAAAGGGTATGAATTTAGCCTTCAGTCTGATATTGTTAAAAATGACAACTTAACTTGGAATCTTGCTGTTAATGCAACTTATATTGATCAAAAAATTTCCGATTTAGGAGTTACGGTTCCAGGTTTCCAAGGATATATTACAGGAGATGTAATTGCTGGAGGTTCAGGAAATCAAATATTAATTAATTCTGAAGGATATGCTCCAAATACATTTTTTGTTTTTGAGCAATTGTACGATGCCAACAAAAAGCCAATCCAAGGTGCTTATGCAGACAGAAATGGTGATGGAGCTATTACTGATGCTGACCGTTATAAATTTCACAAACCGACAGCGGATTACACTTTTGGATTATTCTCTACTTTAAGCTACAAAAAGTTTGATTTTTCAATGAACTGGAGAGGTAGTTTAGGAAACTATATTTACGATAACGTAAGTTCGGATAAAGGATATTCAGAAGCAGGCTTAAGAAGGCAGTCAGATTTATCTAACATTAGTTCCGATTATTACAATACTGGTTTTACGACAGAAAGCAATTCAAATGGAACAGTACGTAATTATTCTAATTATTATGTAAAAGATGCTTCTTTTATCAAATTAGATAATGTTGTAGTAGGTTACACTTTTGATAAAACAATATTAAAAGACGTTTCTTTAAGATTTACTGGAGGAGTACAAAATGTTTTTGTTCTTACAAAGTATAATGGTTTAGATCCTGAGAAATTCAACGGAATAGACAATAACGTCTACCCGAGAGCCAGAACATTTTTGTTTGGAGTAAATGCAAATTTCTAATAGAAAAATAAAATTTAAAAAAATAAACAAATGAAAATATCATTTAAATATATATCTTATTTCCTCCTATTTATTCTAGGATTAAATATGACACTTACATCGTGTACAGATGACTTAAATGTGACTCCAACAGATGATGATGAGTTTCTTTCGGATGCTTTTTACAAAGATCCAACATCTTACAAACAAGTATTAGCAAAAATGTACGCAGGTCTCTATGTAGGTGGTAATGATGGAGATGGTACTGCAGATATTGCTGGTCTTACTGGTGATTTTAGTAGTTATTTACGATTGCTTTTTGTTACACAGGAATTTCCAACTGACGAAGCTATTATAGCTTGGAATGATGATGGTTTACCAGCATTAAATGGTCAAACATGGAGTCCTAGTAACCAGTTTTTGTATGGGACTTTTTCTAGAGCTTTTTATCAAATTAGTGTTGCTAATGAATTTTTAAGACAGACTACAGATGAAAAATTAACTGCAAGAGGCGTTGATGCCACTATGAAAGCTGAAATTGCTACTTTTAGAGCAGAAGCACGTTTTTTAAGAGCTTTTTCATATTATAACTTAATGGACTTGTTTGGAAATGTTCCAATAACGACAGAAAATGACAAAGTTGGTTTCTTTTATCCAGAACAAAAAACAAGAGCAGAAGTTTTTGCTTTTATTGAGTCAGAACTAAAAGATTTAGACAATAGTTTAGTTGCTTCAAGAGCCAATGAATATGGCAGAGTAGATAAAACGGCCGCTAAATTCTTATTGGCTCAGATCTATTTAAATTCTAAAGTTTATACTGGTGTAGATAAAAATAATGAGGTTGCTATATTATGTAACGACATTATAACAAATTCTGGGTATACTTTTGCAGATGTTCCTTATAAATATTTATTTTCTGCTGACAATGATAGAAATGGAGCTCAAAATGAAGTAATATTCCCAATTGTTAGCGATGGTATTGCCATTAGAGCCACTGGTGGTGGTATGAGTTTTATTTTACACGCCTCTATTGGAGGAACTATGAATGCTGCGGCACAAGGCATGAATGGTGGCTGGGGTGGTATTCGAACAAGAAGAGAATTTGTTCAACTATTTCCTGATGCAACTGCAACTGCAGATAAAAGAGGTACTTTCTATACAAATGGTCAGACTTTAGATATTGAAAAATTTGGAGAATTTAGTAATGGATATGCAGTTACTAAGTATACCAATATAAATTCTGATGGTTCAACAGCACAACGAACTGATATCCCTGATACAGATTTTCCAATGTATAGATTATCAGACGTCTATTTAATGTATGCCGAGTCAACACTTAGGGGTGCTTCATCTGGTAATATTGCAACTGCTGTAGGTTACATAAATAAAATTAGAACAAGAGCAGGTTCTAGTACCATTTCAAATTCAGACCTGACACTTAACTTTATTTTGGATGAAAGAGCGAGAGAATTGTTCTGGGAATGCCACAGAAGAACCGACCTAATTCGTTTTGGTAAATTTACAGGAGGATCTAAAATATGGCAATGGAAAGGTGGTGTTAAAAATGGTAGCGCTACCGAGTCATACAAAGACTTAATGCCAATTCCTTCAAGAACAATTCAGGCAAACCCAACCTTAAAACAAAATCCAGGATACTAACTAATTTATAAAAAATAATAAAATGAAAAATATATATAAAATTTTAATCGCATTCATAGGTATCTTAGTAGTGTCATGTAATGCAGATGATGTAGAAAACAGACCTGTTATAGAGCCAGTTTTAGCGCCAGTTTTACTTACGCCTCAAAATGACTTTAATATTATTTTAACAAAAGAAAATGAAAACGAAGTTGCTACAACTGTAATTTGGGAAGATGCTAAATATGATGGCACACAAACAGTAGTGAACTATACTATAGAAATTGCAAAGGCAGGAACTGATTTCGCTGCTCCTACTGCAGTAACAACAACTACTGAACACTATAGAGCTTTGACAGTAATGGAATTAAACTCAGCTTTAGTAAATGGTGGCTTTATTGAGAAACAAGAAAACAGTGTTGATATTCGTATCAAAGCGACTGTAGGTATTGGTTCAGAAGCACAATATTCAAATTTTCACACTTTTAAAGCTACACCATACCATACACCTCTAGCTTCTTCACATTGGTTAGTTGGAGCTGCTACACCAGGTGGTTGGACATGGGATGGTGATGCTGAAACAGAATTTCCATTAGTTTCAGGTAAAACAGATGTTTATAAAGTAACAGTTGTGTTAACTCAGAATGCAGCTTTCAGAGAATTTTTAGGAAATAATTTTACAAGTAGTGGTAACTGGGATGCTAGCCATAATTACACATACTATTCTTCTAATGGATTTACTATTGATCCGGAATTGATAAATGCAGGTGATGGTGACAGTAATTTCCAATACACAGGTCCTACAGGAGAAAGAACACTAACAATTGATAATACTGCAAAGACTATCACTTTAGAATAAAAATCAAAAAGGTTATCGATCTAGACAGTATTTTAGTCTAAATCACAATACTTTAATTACTAAATTAGCCATCAAATTAAGTTTTGGTGGCTTTTTTTTATTTAAATTCTAACTATTAAGAGTTCTAAATTCACCCTGTTTTCTACAAAATATAGCGCCTTTTAATTTTATCCTCAACATATTCTACAAACAATCTAAATCTGCTTTTTAAATCTAGCAAAATATTCAACTATTCTTGACAAGAATAAATTTGACAAGAAGCCTCATAAAATAAGCCGATAACTTTATGCGATCTTCGAGATTGCAAGCTCCTATTTAAAGACCTTTTTTGCGAATTACAATATATTTAAATTCTTTTTCCGTTTTTATCTGTAACAATATTAAGAATTGCAAAGCGCTTAGAGATAAAAAATGAAGAGATTATACAAGTTCTTTTTATGTTATTACAGCACAATTGCCAACAAAAAAAGAAAGCCCCTCAATAGCTTTAATTTGATATCTCAATAAAGCATTAAGTAAAATGATAGAAAAATCATCAACTCAAACATGAATATATGGAACACTGTAATATTTATATTATGGTTCGGAAGACTATATTTTTTTGAAAAAAAAAGAAAAAAATGGGTGCTTTAGAAACATAAAAGAAAGTCAAACTATTCTTATCTTTTTATTTTAATTAATTAACTATAACTTTAAATTATTCTAATAAAATTATTTTAAAATAATTAAAATGATAATTTTTAATCCATTTATATACTATTATTATTTTTTATTAACACTACAACGTTGTAGGATTAGTTTCGCGAAATCAATTATAAATCTATAAGATATTTTTTATATTTTTAAGATATTAAATGAATTTTTGATGGCCCAAATAATATTTGTTTTGATTTATTCATCTGATTAGCTTGTAGTTGCAAATACAAATTAAAAGATTTTTAAATAAACAAGTTGCGCAACTTAAGACCGAAATCAAAATTAAAGTCTTTAAAATATGATTTTAAAATTAGAGAAGCGAAAGTCGAAAAGCTAATGAGTAGACATATAAAATTTAAAAAATCATTAAAATGAAAAAAATTAGTTTAAAGAATATCACTGAAGGAATGAAAAGAGAAGAAATGCGAGTGATACAAGGTGGGTCAGGATGCGGATGCGGAACAGGAAGAAGCTGTATAACAAATAATTACGTATTTAATTGTGCCACAGGATTAAAATGCATACCTATAAATCCAGCGTTAGTTGCTACTTCAAGCAACGGCCAAACTGCTGGAATCTGTGGTTAATCTAAAAAATCCTTATGGGACTATTTAGGAGTTCAATAAAAATTTTGAAAATCATTTTTTTTTATCTAATGAAAAAAAAATTAGTTGAATCTTCATGTTTTGCACTTGAAATTATTTAGATCATATTTTAAATTTCAAAAACGTGCTGTACTTCAATCATCCAAAAGCGGAAGTCGAAAAGCTTACGAGTAGACATACAAAATTTAAAAAATTTATTAAAATGAAAAAAATTAGTTTAAAAAATATTACAGAGGGTTTAAAAAGAGACGAAATGAGAATGATTCAAGGGGGGTCTGGTTGTGGGAATCCTGCAGGAAGATATTGTGAAGTAAATCATGGTATCTTTAATTGCGCTTCAGGTTTAAAATGTGTTCCATCACCTCAATATGTAGGAGATAAATATACTGGAATCTGCGTTTAAATCTTTTTTTTAATTACAAAAGCAAGATATCCTTTAAACAATAATAAAGCGGAAGTCGAAAAGCTTACGAGTAGACATACAAAATTTAAAAATTATTAAAATGAAAAAAATTAGTTTAAAAAACATTACAGAGGGTTTAAAAAGAGACGAAATGAGAATGATTCAAGGAGGTTCAGGTTGCGGTGCAGGAGCAGGAAGTTTTTGCTACTTAAATCATGGAATTTTTAATTGTGCTCCAAATTTAAAGTGCGTTTCTGATCAACAAACTTCTGGAAATCCTTATACAGGAATTTGCCGTTAATAATCGCCTAAATTATTTTATAAACAGACTATACTAAATTATATAGTATAGTCTTTTATTTTAATCTAATGAATAAAATAGTACTGTTAAATTGTTATCTAGGAAGACTACCCTGGTATTTTGATTTTTTTTTAAAATCATGTGAAACAAACCCAACCATTGATTTTATCATCTTTTCAAATGATGAAAAAAAAAGAGACATACCACAAAATGTAAAATTGGTAAAGTTCTCTATAGAGGCATTTAATTTACTTGCTTCACAAAAACTTAATCTCGATATTAAAATTGCTAATGCTTATAAAATTTGTGATTTCAAACCTGCCTTTGGAATTATTTTTCAAGATGAAATTTCTAATTATGATTTTTGGGGAGTTTGCGACATCGATCTTGTTTTTGGAAGAATCAGGGAGTTTATGACCGACGACTTACTGGATAATTATGATGTGATTTCAGTAAAAGATTCTTTCCCATCTGGGTATTTTCTACTTTTTAGAAATAGTACAACCGTAAATCATTTATATGAAAAAAGTAAGGATTACGCTTATATTTTTACATCAAACGAAAATTATTGTTTTGATGAATGCGGAGGTGCTTATGATGATGTTGTTTTAGGAAAAAATATCCTGGAAACATCAACAAAGACAGAAAGTATTCATCATGTTTTAATTAAAGAACAAAATAATATTAGAGTACATTTTGATTTGTTCATTATCGAAGGTACACCAGGCAAAATCAAATGGGAAAATGGTATTTTAAGTTATAAAGACGAATACGAAGTTTTACTCTATCACTTTAGTTGTTACAAGAATAATATTTTTTCAACAATAAAGAAATGGAAAAATATACCTAAGTCATACTATATCGACAAGTATAATATTAGGAAGAATTCAAATTGGGGCATTTCTGCTAAATGGACTGATTGCGTAAAGCCTAATCTTAGAAATTATCTTTTTAAAATGGATATGTTATGTTCTAAATTTTTTAAAGCAAAAGTTATACCTGATTTAGAAACGGGTCAATATTCATATATGAATAGACACATTTTTATTGGTAAAAACATAAAAAAACAAAATTATTTATACTATGAAGATATTGATTATCAATATGATTTAATTAAAATGAGTTTGCACAAAAACTATTTTTTTAATAAATCTACCAAACAATATTATAAAAACGAAAAAAACAGTTTCTCTGAAGTTTTTCTTGATGGAAACATAATTAAATATACCAAATCAATAAATTAAAATGAAAATAGTTCAATCCTTTTGGTCTCAAAATCTAACAAATCCATTAACCGAAAATTACGGCTGGCTTTCTGAACCTCATAATTGGTTAAGCTGGATATTAAGTGCTAATCAATTAGCCAAATTTTATGAAGTAGAACTATATACAGATCAAAAAGGATATGAAATATTAATTGATAAACTTCAATTACCTTATCATAAAGTTCATGTTGTTTTAGACGAACTTAATCATTATCATAAAAGCCTTTGGGCAATACCTAAAATTAAAACTTATAGTCTTCAAAATGAACCTTTTTTGCATGTTGATGGTGATGTTTTTATCTGGGAAAAATTTTCGGATGAATTATTAAATGGAGATTTTATTACTCAGAATTTAGAAATCACAACCGAATATTATGAAGAAATGTGGAAAGAAATTTATCCTAATTTGGTATTTGTGCCAAATGAAATGAAAGATTACATAAATAACTCCAATAGTTATGCTTATAATATGGGAATTATTGGAGGAAATAATTACGAGTACTTTAAGCATTATGCAGCAATATCTTTAGAATTTGTTGATAATAATAAATCCGTTTGGAATTCTATTAATGGATTTAATTTTAATATTTTTTTCGAACAAGTACTATTTTATAACATGATAAAAGAATCTTCGGAAAAAGTTAATTGCATGTTTTCAGATACTCCGAATGACAATGATTATATTGGTTTTGGAGATTTTGATAAAGTGCCTAATCAAAAAAACTACCTCCATTTACTTGGAACCTATAAAAAAAGTGAGCGTATTTGTAATAATTTAGAAACCTACGTTATTAAAGAATATCCAGAATATTTTGAGCGATTAAGAAAATTGTTTCCTACTCATTTTTCACACTATGAAATGTCTTTTGATAAGTTTAAAAATCAAGATTTGAAAGATAATTTTAAATTAAAAAACACTCCAAAGATTATTCAGGAGCTTTCGAATGAATATATCACAGGGAGAAATTTTATGTCATTGGAATTCCCACAAGAATTCGATCAATTAATTGCTGACAAGGATTCTTTTGAATTATTGAAATTTGCTGAAATTGAAATTAGAGATTATTTCAATGAGCAATTAAATGAAAATGTAAGATCCGTTATTATCCCAGAATTCGGTCAGAAAATTTCGCTTTTAAGTATTGATGAGATTGATGAACTTATTTTACAAGAACTAGAACACCCAATACTTTATGAAGAATTTATACTAAAAATGAATACTTATTTAGAAGAAGATATCGACAATGAAGGGAGAACGAATTTTATAGAATTGATTCAGAATAGAACACGATTTTTCATAGTTGAAAAAGTACTTTTTTTAAAAGCAAAAGAAAAAGAAATAGATTTAATTTCATAAAGATGACAGACTTTTTTTATCTAAAAAAATACCTCCGAGAAAATAAGTACTATGATTTTGAAGAAGAAATTTTAATTTCATTAGAATCACATCCTGACTATCCAAGTTTAATAGCTATTGTAGATACTTTTAATTATTTTGGAATTGATAATATCGCAACACGATTAGAAAAAAGTGATTTTGACAAATTACCAAAAACCTTTATCTCTGTTTATCTCACAGAAACTGGAAGCGAAATTGTTTATACTAAAAAACTAAACGACAAAATTGAAATACAATTTTCTAATAGTTTTAAAAAAACGATAACCAATTCGGAATATCTTGAAGGTTGGAATTCTATTGTGGTTATCATTGAAGAAAATCAAATAGCCCAAACAAAAATTGTATCATATAATAAATACAATATTGTCGGTACATTTTTAATTGTATCATTAATTTTATTGTATTTAGAAAACAAAGAGAACTTAACTACAGCAGTATTTTATTATTTACTGTTATTAACTGGATTTGCTATTAGTGTAATTTTAGTACGCGAAGAAATGGGTTTACACAATGATTCCATTTCGAAAATATGCAATGTCACCGAAAAAACTAGTTGTAAAGAGGTATTGTCTTCTAATGGAGCCAAAGTTTTTAAAAATATAAGTTTAAGTGATATTTCAATACTCTATTTTAGTTCGTTAACATTATTTTTTGTCCTTAGTTCCTTTGTGTTAAATAGTACTATTTATACAATAATTGGCTTTTTCAGCCTTCCCGTTATCCTTTACTCTATTTACTATCAATTATTTGTGATAAAAAAATGGTGTATTCTTTGTTTGGGTATTGATGCTATATTACTATTACAACTAGTCGTAACTTCATTTAATTTCTCATTGAAATTTAATTCTACAACTATTATTTCATTTTTTTCAGGGCTATTTATTATTATCCTACTTTACTATTTGGGATATCAATTTAAAAACAGAGCTGTTAAGATTAATAAAAACAAGAATATTGAATTAGAATATCATAAATTAAAAAATAATTATCATGTTTTTAATACATTATTAAAAAACAATAAAAAAATTGATGAAGACCATTTAAATAGTTTAAAAACGATTATAATTGGTAAAATAGAATCGCCAGTTACATTATTTTTAGTCTTAAGCGCATCATGTGGGCATTGTCATACAGCTTATGAAAAAGCAATTAAATTGATGAAAAAAAGCCCTGATCAAATAAAGATTCAACTCATTTTTAATATCAATATTGAGAATTCAGAAAACCCAAGTAATTTAATTTATAAGCAAGCTTTCAACTATTATTGGTCTGGAGAAGTTCATAAAACAATAAGTTCATTAAATGATTGGCATGTAGAAAGAATGGATTTAGAAAAATGGAAATACAAATGGGAAAGTGATCATTTAGAATATTCGACCAAAATGATACCTAATCAATATAATTGGTGTTTACAGAATGACATTTATTATACACCTGCCATTATTCTCAATGGACATATTATGCCCAATGAATATCAAATTAATGACCTCAATTATTTTATCGATGAATTAGTTGAAGAAAAACTCTCGTACATTGAAAATTAAAAACTTCCCATTCTACAAACAACCTGACTCCAAAGATTGCGGACCAACTTGCTTGCGTATCATAGCTAAATATTATGGAAAAATCATTGAATTACAACAAATTAGAAATCTTTCCGAAACCACTAGAGAAGGCAGTAGTTTATTAGGTTTAAGTGATGCAGCAGAAGCATTAGGTTTTCGGACTCTTGGTATAAAAGTAAGTTTCGAAACCTTGCAAAATGAATCTCCACTCCCTTGTATTGTACATTGGAATAACCAACATTTTGTAGTTGTTTATAAGATTAAGAACAACACCATTTACATCTCCGACCCTAGTCATGGTTTAATAACCTATTCAAAAGAGGATTATATTAAATTTTGGATTGGCAAGAACGCTCATGAAAAAACAGAAGAAGGCATAGCTCTTTTACTAGAGCCTACACCTGAGTTTCATAAAAACGAATGGGATTCAGGCGACTCTAAACGGAGTTTTAGTTACTTAACCAAGTATTTGTTTCGTTACAAAGGACTGGTTACTCAACTAATAGTGGGTTTAGCAGCTGCAAGTTTATTCTCGTTACTGTTTCCTTTTCTTACTCAAAGTATTGTAGATATTGGAATTCAAACTCAAGATTTAAATTTCATTTATTTAATGCTTTTAGCACAACTAATGCTATTCGCTGGACAAACTTCGATTGAAGTACTTAGATCATGGATAATGCTACATTTGAGCACCCGAATTCACATTTCTCTTGTCTCCGATTTTTTTATAAAATTAATGAAATTACCTATCAGTTATTTCGACAGTAGGATGACGGGTGATATTATGCAACGTATTGGTGACAACCATAGAATAGAACAATTACTCACAGGAAGTTCACTCAATGTAATATTTTCATTAGTGAATTTAGTAGTATTTAGTTTTGTTCTTGCTTTTTATAACATTCAACTATTCATGGTTTTCATTATAGGAAGTATTGTCTATCTAGCATGGATATTATTCTTCTTGAAAAAGAGAAAAGAGTTAGATTATAAGCGTTTCTCACAAGTGGCGAGTGAGCAATCCAAGGTCATGGAACTCATTAATGGAATGCAAGAAATAAAAATGCACAATGCCGAAAAGCAAAAACGTTGGGGATGGGAATTTGTACAGATTCGCCTTTTTAAGGTCAGTATGCAATCTCTTACTTTGGAACAATGGCAATCAGTAGGTTCAAATTTCATTAACCATCTAAAAGATTTATTGATTACTTTTTTCTCTGCAACATTAGTCGTAAAAGGGGAATTAACCCTTGGTATGATGCTTTCGGTACAATATATAATTGGCCAATTAAATAGTCCGTTAATGCAGATGGTAGAATTCGTTCGTTCACTTCAAGATGCCAAAATCAGCTTGGAAAGACTAGGAGAAATTCACGACAAAGAAGATGAAGAAGATGTACTAAATCCTAAAATTCATGATTTGCAACATTCAGACATTAGTATAAAAAATTTATCTTTTCGATATACAGGAAACCCGGATTATGTCTTAGAGAATTTAAATTTACACATTCTGAAACAAAAAACTACCGCAATTGTAGGTACAAGCGGGAGCGGAAAAACAACACTATTAAAACTCTTAATGAAGTTTTATGAGCCAAATAAAGGAGAAATTGTTCTAGGAAACATCAAATTTGATAACATTTCACCTAGTGCCTGGAGATCAAATTGTGGTGTTGTAATGCAGGAAGGATTCATTTTTAATGATACCATAGCAAATAATATTGCCGTAGGAGATGATTATGTAGATAAAAACAAACTCTTACACGCTGTTGAAACCGCAAATATTAAAGAGTTTATAGAAAGCTTACCTCTCTCCTACAATACCAAAATTGGAAACGAAGGAACAGGAATTTCTGGAGGACAAAAACAGCGGCTCTTAATTGCTAGAGCAGTTTACAAAAATCCTAATTATTTATTTTTTGACGAAGCTACTTCTTCACTTGATGCCAATAATGAAAAGGTAATCATGGAAAATCTTAATCAATTTCTAAAAGGCAAAACAGCCGTTATTATCGCACATCGTCTTTCAACTGTTAAAAATGCAGACCAAATTGTAGTTTTAGAGAAAGGAAAAATAGTAGAAATTGGAACACATAAAGATTTAATTCTTCTTAAAGGAAATTACTTTGAATTAGTAAAAAACCAATTAGAATTAGGAAATTAATTATTTTAATAAAGAACATAAAATGGCAAAAAAAAATAATTTAGAAGACATCGAACTACGTTCAGAATCTGTTCAGGAAGTATTGTCTAATCCTCCTGCTTGGATTGTTCGCTATGGTATTTCAATCATTTTTAGCTTACTAATAGTCTTTGCTATTGGTTGTTGGCTTGTAAAATACCCTGATGTAATAATAGCAAAAGCGGTAATTACTTCTCATCATCCTCCTGAACGATTTGAATCGAAAGTTAATTCAAGAATTGTAAAACTTTGCGTTGCCAATTCTTCAAAAGTGAAAAAGGAAACAATAATTGCGATTTTAGAAAGTACGGCCAATTTTGAAGATGTTTTAAAACTAAATAAATTTATAACATCAATTCCTTCGGATTATCAAACGTTTTATTTTCCTTTTAAAGAGATGAATAATTTACAACTTGGTGACATTCAATCTTCGTATAGTCAATTCCATAAAGCCTATATTGAGAATGAGTTAAATCAAAAGCTTCATCCCTATTCTGAAGAAATAAATGCTGGCAAAAGTTCCCAAACTGAAAACAGCAATAGATTAAGTTCATTATATGAACAACAAAAGTTAGAAAAAATAAAGTTGTCTTTAAATGATATCCAATACAAACGATCTTTGCAACTTTTCGAAAAAGGAATCATTTCAAAATATGATTTAGATCTTCAAAAAGCGAGCAATTTGCAAGCCAAACAAAACTATGACCAAATAAGTTCTTCCATTTCTCAACAAAAGGAAGCTATAAATCAAGCCAAAAAGCAAGTTGTTGCTAGTCAGATTTCACAAGAAAAAGCAGATGTTACCGATTTAAGCACTTTATTTCAAGCCTTAGACGAATTAAAAAAAAGTATCCATGTTTGGAAACAAAACTATCTATTTGTAGCTACCTACGATGGAATTTTTAGATTTCAAAATTCATGGAAAGAAAATCAACTCATAAGAACAGGAGACTTATTTGCAACTATATTACCTGAAAATCAAGGGCAATATTTAGGCAATTTAAAAGTTCCTTTGCAAAACTCTGGAAAAATTCAACAGAATCAAAAAGTGCTAATCAAATTAGACAATTTTCCATACCAAGAATATGGAATGTTAGAAGGCAGAATTCAATCCATGTCAACAATAACGGATAAAGACGGAAATTATTTCATAGAAGTTGCCATGCCAAAAGGGCTAAAAACAAGTTATGGAAAAGATATAAAATTTGACAAAGAGTTAACTGGTAATGCTGATATAATTACTGATGAAATGCGTTTGATTGAACGTGTATTTTATCAATTCAGAAAATTAATCAAAACATAATAGCTTTATTATATAAAAACATTTTTATAATTCGAAGTACATGAAAATTCACAAAACAACAGTTTAACACTTAAATACGTATATTTTTTTTAAAAGTTTTCAACACTATAACGTTTTCGTAATAGCGATTAGAATTCTCGATATTTAGTCCTTAATAATTAAGTATAACTTTAATAACTCTAATTATCAATAACTAAATTAAATCTATGAAAAAAACTATACATATATTTTTGTTTTTGTTCTCTATTGTTAGTACTGCTCAAATACAAACAGTTACATACAGCATTAGCCCATCAACTTTCGCTGAAACTGATCCAATTACAATTACTATAAACGGCAGTAGTATAAACGAAACAACTTGGAACGTAACAAATCATACTTTATATTTATGGGCATGGGCTTTTGACATTGATGACACTACTCAAAAAGGAACACCTAATAATGGGGCCTGGACAGCTTCAAGTGATCCGAGTGTATTCATATATAATTCAGGAAATGACACTTATACAAAAACCATAACCCCTACTACCTATTATAACACTACAGGAATTGGTAAAATAGGTTTTCTTATAAAAAACAAAAATGGTAGCGGACAATCACAAGATATACTTGCAGAAGTAGGTACTTTTCAAGTAAATCTAACCTCTCCTTTACAAAACAGCAACACTATATTATCTTCTGGAGCAAATCTTTCAATTGCAGCTAATAATACAAATGGTGTTGCTAGTTATAATTTAAAATCAAATGGTCTCAGCATCAATTCTAATGCAAGTACTTCAAGCTATACTTATACTCATACTAATATTACAGAAAATCAAAATTATGAATTGGATGTAACACAAGGAGCAACTACTATAACCAAAAAATTTGCAGCGATAATTAATCCAACAACTATAAGTGAAGCAATTCCTCCTGGTATGGTTGAAGGAATAAATTATAATTCAGCAGATCCTTCAAAAGCAATTTTGGTACTTGATGCACCATTGAAAGACTTTGTTTATGTAGCAGGAAGTTTTAATAACTGGCAACCAGATAATACCTATGCTATGAAAAAAGATGCAACATCAGGCTCAACAAAATTTTGGTTAGAGATTACTGGACTTGTATCAGGAACAAATTATACTTATCAATATTGGGTAGGAGAATTGACTCCAATTGCTAATTCTCCTGCGCTTGTAAAAATTGCAGACCCATATTCAACATTATTATTATCTCCTTATGACGACCCTACAATTCCAGCTACAACCTATCCTAGTATGCCTGTTTATCCAGCTGGTCAGAATTTTGAAGTAACTGTATTACAAACAGGACAAACTCCTTACAATTGGAGTCAATCAACAACCGATTTTGTAAAGCCCGAAAAAGATAAATTGGTTGTATACGAATTATTAGTACGGGATTTTGATGCCAATAGGAATTATCAAGACATTATAAACCGTATAGATTACTTCAAAAATTTGAAAATTAATGCCATTGAATTAATGCCGGTAATGGAATATGAAGGTAATGAAAGCTGGGGTTATAATACTTCTTTTCACATGGCTCTTGATAAATTTTACGGCCCTTCGACCAAACTAAAAGAGTTAATCGATATATGCCATCAAAATGGTATTGCCGTAATTCTGGATGTTGCTTTAAATCATGCCTTCGGAAGAAATCCAATGATTCGTATGTGGATGAATGATCCAGACGGAGATGGATATGGCTCCCCAACTACTGAAAATCCATATTTCAATACAGTTGCTAAACACTCTTATAGTGTAGGTGAAGATTTCAATCATACATCTGCATTAACTAAAAATTATGTAAAAAGAGTAATCAAGCAGTGGATAGAAGAATACAAAATTGATGGTTTCCGTTGGGATTTAACAAAAGGATTTACCCAAAACTGTACAGCTTCGGATGAAACATGCACCAATGGATATCAACAGGACAGAGTAGATCTTTTAAAAGGGTATGCAGATTATTCTTGGTCTTTGGATCCAACACATTATACAATTTTTGAACATTTAGGTAGTGATGTCGAGGAAAAAGAATGGGCAAATTACAGATTTGCAGAATCACCAAGTAAAGGAGTAATGATGTGGGGCAAAATGACAGATAATTACAATCAATTGTCTATGGGATACAATACGACTAATGATATCTCAAGAATGTATGCTTTAAACCATATTGGTTTTCAAGGAAATCGAGTTATGGGATATGCTGAAAGTCATGACGAAGAACGTTTGATGTATAAAAATGTACAATACGGAAATACAAACGGTTCATACAACGTAAAAACACTAAATACGGCATTGTCTAGAATGTCAGCAATAGGAGCTATTTCCTTACTCATTCCAGGTCCAAAAATGATATGGATTTTTGGAGAACTAGGATGGAACTCCTCAATTTATACTTGCACAGATAACACAGTAAACGATAATACATCAACAATTGTAGGCGATTGCAAATTGTCTACCAAACCACAACCCCAATGGATCAATAATTGGTTAGAGAATGACTCAAGAAATAAAATCTATTATGATTGGGCAAGAATGATTGCTTTAAAAACGACTGAACCTGTTTTTTCAGGAACAGCAACAATTCCATCTGCTGTCACTTTAACTCCAAACATTAAAATAACCAATGGTTCATTAGCAAGTACAGAGCTAAAAGATGTTCTTATCATTGCTAATTTTGATTTAATTGCCAAGAATGTAGCAACGGGTTTTCCATATACTGGATCATGGTACAATCTAATGGATAATTCTCCTTACACCGTGACAGATGTTAATGCTACCATTAATTTACAACCTGGTGAATTTAGAATCTACGGAAATAAAGCTACTATTTTATCAATTACTGATTTTGAAACAATGAAAATTGTTTCCATTTCACCAAATCCAGCTTCAAATTATTTTTCGTTGAATACAGATGCAGCCAAAATACAAATTTATGCAGCAACTGGGCAATTAATTAAATCGTTTAACAAACCACATAGCAAAGATTACCAATACAGTATAAATGATTTAAATAACGGAATGTACTTTATTAAAATTTACAACGAACACAACCAAATAAAGGTGATGAAATTCATCAAACAATAAATTATTTTGAATTAGTTTAATTGTAATTAGCCATCATATCAAATTTTGATGGCTTTTTTATTAAAATTATTTGTGCATGCCCGCAAGGGTCGGGCTGTCCATTCTATCTTTTGTTTTGCTAAAGAAGCAAAACAAAAGGATGCCATTTCCATCCCTCATGCAAATTCAGCTTCATGAAGAACATTTTGAGGTTTTAAAAGGCTTTAAAACAAAAAAAACAGCCCCAAAGAGCTGTTTCTTAACATTCGAAGCAAGTGGTTTCAAAAAATCCTAAATCTTTAATTTACCGTAACCACATTTTCATTTTTAATTTTCAAGTCGCCTTTATAGACTTCAGCGATTGCTTTTCTGGATAAAGTAGTGGCTGTATCAGCAACTACAATCTCATGAGTTACCTTTTTTAAATTAGTTTCTACCTCCAAAAAGTAAACCCCCTCTGGAAATTCCTCAAGACTATACGCTCTTGTTATTCCACCTTTACCCGTTACTGTTTCATTATAAATCACATTATGGGACTCATCATAAATTGTTACAGTAGCTTTCTGAATCTCATTTACCGAAAAACTAATTTCTTTACCTTCTCCCTTTTTTACATTAAGTAAAAAATCACCATTGATTGCATAAGTACTCATTGTAGTCATTGCTACTAATACTACTAAACTGAATTTTAAAATCGTTTTCATGATACTGCGTTTTAAATTAGTAATTATTTCTATAGCTAAAGTAGTCTCATAATTCCTATAAAAACACAACTACATTCTCTAATATAAGTGCTATTTTAACTCCACGAAAACGATATATCCACCTCTATGGTAATTCAGTAACTGTTTGGGGCAATATACCATAGTCCGTTTTTTATATAAACTGAGTTTTTTGTAAAACAAAAAACCCTGTTTCTTATCGAAACAGGGTTTTTATAAAAAAAGGCAGCGACATACTCTCCCACATAACTGCAGTACCATCTGCGCAGGCGGGCTTAACTACTCTGTTCGGGATGGGAAGAGGTGAGCCCCGCCGCAATAACCACCTTAAGAAGTTATAATTGCTTTGGACAATCATCTTGCAAGTCGTAATTCCTAATTTAGAACTCGTGCATTGCAACAATATCTTAACATACTGAGATAAAGAATATAAAAAGTGTATTAGAAAGTTTCTTCCCGAGTCTTGCGACTCGGGAAAAGGGTGTACATAAGCTTACGGGTTATTAGTACTACTCGACTATGACATTACTGCCTTTACATCTATAGCCTATCAACGTGGTCATCTCCCACGACCCTTAAAAGAAATCTCATCTTGTGGTGGGTTTCGCGCTTATATGCTTTCAGCGCTTATCCCTTCCAAACGTAGCTACTCTGCGGTGCCCCTGGCGGGACAACAGATACACTAGAGGTTTGTCCAATTCGGTCCTCTCGTACTAGAATCAGATCCACTCAAATTTCTTGCGCCCACAGTAGATAGAGACCGAACTGTCTCACGACGTTCTGAACCCAGCTCGCGTGCCACTTTAATGGGCGAACAGCCCAACCCTTGGGACCTTCTCCAGCCCCAGGATGTGACGAGCCGACATCGAGGTGCCAAACCCCCCCGTCGATATGAGCTCTTGGGGGAGATCAGCCTGTTATCCCCGGCGTACCTTTTATCCTTTGAGCGATGGCCCTTCCATGCGGAACCACCGGATCACTATGCTCTACTTTCGTACCTGATCGACCTGTATGTCTCTCAGTCAAGCTCCCTTATGCCATTGCACTCTACGCACGGTTACCAAGCGTACTGAGGGAACCTTTAGAAGCCTCCGTTACTCTTTTGGAGGCGACCACCCCAGTCAAACTACCCACCAAGCAATGTCCCCCGCAAAGCGGGGTTAGGCCTCAGATAAACAAAGGGTTGTATTTCAACAATGACTCCACAACGCCTAGCGACGCCACTTCACAGTCTCCAACCTATCCTACACATCATTTATCCAAGGTCAATACTAAGCTATAGTAAAGGTGCACAGGGTCTTTTCGTCCCACTGCGGGTAAACGGCATCTTCACCGTTACTACAATTTCACCGAGCTCATGGCTGAGACAGTGTCCAGATCGTTACACCATTCGTGCAGGTCGGAACTTACCCGACAAGGAATTTCGCTACCTTAGGACCGTTATAGTTACGGCCGCCGTTTACTGGGGCTTCAATTCAATGCTTCTCCGAAGATAACATCTCCTCTTAACCTTCCAGCACCGGGCAGGTGTCAGGCCCTATACTTCATCTTACGATTTTGCAGAGCCCTGTGTTTTTGATAAACAGTCGCCTGGACCTCTTCACTGCGGCCCCGATTACTCGGGGCGACCCTTCTCCCGAAGTTACGGGTCTATTTTGCCTAATTCCTTAGCCATGAATCTCTCGAGCACCTTAGGATTCTCTCCTCGACTACCTGTGTCGGTTTGCGGTACGGGTACTAATTACCTGAAGTTTAGAGGTTTTTCTTGGAAGCCCTTAGGCGCACTATCTCTTTGTCCGAAGACTCCGAGTACTATCGTATTTCCCCAAGCCGCGTGGATTTGCCTGCGCAGCTTATAGGTAGGTACTTCAACGAACTATTCCGTCAGTTCGCGGCGCTTTCATCACTCCGTCACCCCATCACAGTAATTAGTAGTACGGGAATATTAACCCGTGGTCCATCGACTGTCCCTTTCGGGTTCGCCTTAGGTCCCGACTAACCCACAGCTGATTAGCATAGCTGTGGAAACCTTAGTCTTTCGGTGTGCGGGTTTCTCGCCCGCATTATCGTTACTTATGCCTACATTTTCTTTTCTAACCAGTCCAGCATGCTTTACAACACACCTTCAACCCTGTTAGAATGCTCCCCTACCACTTGTAATAAATTACAAATCCATAGCTTCGGTAATATGTTTATGCCCGATTATTATCCATGCTCGTCCGCTCGACTAGTGAGCTGTTACGCACTCTTTAAATGAATGGCTGCTTCCAAGCCAACATCCTAGCTGTCTGGGCAGACAAACCTCGTTCTTTCAACTTAACATATATTTGGGGACCTTAGCTGATGGTCTGGGTTCTTTCCCTCTCGGACTTGGACCTTAGCACCCAAGCCCTCACTGCACGGAAACATTATATAGCATTCGGAGTTTGTCAGGAATTGGTAGGCGGTGAAGCCCCCGCATCCAATCAGTAGCTCTACCTCTATATAACTTTACGCCGTGCGCTGCACCTAAATGCATTTCGGGGAGTACGAGCTATTTCCGAGTTTGATTGGCCTTTCACCCCTACCCACAGGTCATCCGAAGACTTTTCAACGTCAACCGGTTCGGACCTCCACACTGTGTTACCAGCGCTTCATCCTGCCCATGGGTAGATCACACGGTTTCGCGTCTAACACTACTGACTAAAGCGCCCTATTCAGACTCGCTTTCGCTACGGATCCATGGCTTAACCATTTATCCTTGCCAGCAACGTTAACTCGTAGGCTCATTATGCAAAAGGCACGCCGTCACCCCACAAAAGGGCTCCGACCGCTTGTAAGCGTATGGTTTCAGGATCTATTTCACTCCGTTATTCACGGTTCTTTTCACCTTTCCCTCACGGTACTGGTTCACTATCGGTCTCTCAGGAGTATTTAGCCTTAGCGGATGGTCCCGCCAAATTCAGACAGGGTTTCACGTGCCCCGCCCTACTCAGGATACCACTATCCTTTACATTCATTACTTATACAGGGCTATCACCTTCTTTGGCTCTACTTTCCAGTAGATTCTAATTCTTTATGCAAGAAATGTCGTGGTCCTACAACCCCAACATTGCCGTAACAACATTGGTTTGGGCTAATCCGCGTTCGCTCGCCACTACTTACGGAATCACTTTTGTTTTCTTCTCCTCCGCCTACTTAGATGTTTCAGTTCAGCGGGTTTGCCCACCTATCGGTGTACTATGTCTTCAACATAGTGGGTTGCCCCATTCAGGTATTTACGGATCAATCGATGTGTGCTCGTCCCCGTAACTTTTCGCAGCTTATCACGCCTTTCATCGCCTCTGAGAGCCAAGGCATCCCCCATACGCCCTTATTTTGCTTATTGTACCAATCTTAAAATTAATTAAGACCGTTTTTTTTTGTCTTTTACTATAAATAGTAAAAAACGCTTTCTACTTTTTATTATTTCTTATCTCAATATGTCAATGAACTTTTTCCTTAGTAGAGACGTTGCAATGCAACGTCTCTACCGGATTGTGGAGAATAACGGAGTCGAACCGTTGACCTCCTGCGTGCAAGGCAGGCGCTCTAGCCAGCTGAGCTAATCCCCCATTTTTAAATGATGAGTTATGAATTATGAGTTATGAATTTGCTCATAAACGCTCAACTTCTAAAATTTCCTTTTTTTAAGAATTTCAATTCTTTTAAACTTATAACTCATAACTTATGACTTATAACTCTTAAAATAGTTGTCTCGGACAGACTCGAACTGTCGACCCCTACATTATCAGTGTAGTACTCTAACCAGCTGAGCTACGAGACACTCTTTATTCTTAAATTGTATTAGTCGTTGCACTGCAACGCCTCTACTTTTATTCTTTATTTTTTAAATTAACAGCAAGAGTAATATAATCTTTAATTTGTAACCTATAGATTCTTCGTCTTCTTTCCCTAGCGTGCAATTGCTTGCTAACAACTAAGGCTCTAGAAA
Organism: Flavobacterium sp. 5; assembly: GCF_002813295.1. NCBI lineage: Bacteria > Pseudomonadati > Bacteroidota > Flavobacteriia > Flavobacteriales > Flavobacteriaceae > Flavobacterium > Flavobacterium sp. 5. The sequence goes on along the minus strand of NZ_PHUE01000001.1, from coordinate 2,608,947 downwards.
GGAGGTGTTCCAGCCGCACCTTCCGGTACGGCTACCTTGTTACGACTTAGCCCTAGTTACCAGTTTTACCCTAGGCAGCTCCTTGCGGTCACCGACTTCAGGCACCCCCAGCTTCCATGGCTTGACGGGCGGTGTGTACAAGGCCCGGGAACGTATTCACCGGATCATGGCTGATATCCGATTACTAGCGATTCCAGCTTCACGGAGTCGAGTTGCAGACTCCGATCCGAACTGTGACCGGTTTTGTAGATTCGCTCCTGGTCGCCCAGTGGCTGCTCTCTGTACCGGCCATTGTAGCACGTGTGTAGCCCAAGGCGTAAGGGCCGTGATGATTTGACGTCATCCCCACCTTCCTCACAGTTTGCACTGGCAGTCTCGTTAGAGTTCCCGACATGACTCGCTGGCAACTAACAACAGGGGTTGCGCTCGTTATAGGACTTAACCTGACACCTCACGGCACGAGCTGACGACAACCATGCAGCACCTTGTAAATTGTCTTGCGAAAAGTCTGTTTCCAAACCGGTCAATCTACATTTAAGCCTTGGTAAGGTTCCTCGCGTATCATCGAATTAAACCACATGCTCCACCGCTTGTGCGGGCCCCCGTCAATTCCTTTGAGTTTCATTCTTGCGAACGTACTCCCCAGGTGGGATACTTATCACTTTCGCTTAGCCACTGAGATTGCTCCCAACAGCTAGTATCCATCGTTTACGGCGTGGACTACCAGGGTATCTAATCCTGTTCGCTACCCACGCTTTCGTCCATCAGCGTCAATCCATTAGTAGTAACCTGCCTTCGCAATTGGTATTCCATGTAATCTCTAAGCATTTCACCGCTACACTACATATTCTAGTTACTTCCTAATAATTCAAGTTTAGCAGTATCAATGGCCGTTCCACCGTTGAGCGATGGGCTTTCACCACTGACTTACCAAACCGCCTACGGACCCTTTAAACCCAATGATTCCGGATAACGCTTGGATCCTCCGTATTACCGCGGCTGCTGGCACGGAGTTAGCCGATCCTTATTCTCACAGTACCGTCAAGACATTACACGTAATGTTGTTTCTTCCTGTGCAAAAGCAGTTTACAATCCATAGGACCGTCATCCTGCACGCGGCATGGCTGGATCAGGCTTGCGCCCATTGTCCAATATTCCTCACTGCTGCCTCCCGTAGGAGTCTGGTCCGTGTCTCAGTACCAGTGTGGGGGATCTCCCTCTCAGGACCCCTACCCATCGTAGCCTTGGTAAGCCGTTACCTTACCAACTAGCTAATGGGACGCATGCTCATCTTTTACCGTTGTGACTTTAATTATAAAATGATGCCATTTCATAATACTATGAGGTATTAATCCAAATTTCTCTGGGCTATCCCTCTGTAAAAGGTAGATTGCATACGCGTTACGCACCCGTGCGCCGGTCTCTAATTCCGAAGAAATATACCCCTCGACTTGCATGTGTTAAGCCTGCCGCTAGCGTTCATCCTGAGCCAGGATCAAACTCTTCATCGTATATTGTTTGAACTTTAAAAGTTCTAATTATTATTCGACTCAGTTTCTATCGGTGTTTATTCAAATCTATACGATTCTATTACTCTTATTTTATTTGTTTTAAGATCTCTCTTAAAACGGCTGTCAATTCAATATGTCTAGGAACGTGTCTTTTTGTCTTTCGCTTGTTTCTCAAAGCGGGTGCAAAAGTAGCAATTTCTTTTTAACTGGCAAGAACTTTTTGAAGTTTTTTTAGAAAAATTTCTTTTTCGTTTGCTTCTCGTTTTCTTATCAGTATTTCAAAGATCGTTGCTAATTTAGCGGGGCGCAAAAGTAACTAACTCTTTTGTTTCTCACAAGCTTTTCTGAATCTTTTTTGAAAATAAATTTTCGTTTTGATTTTGAATTACTTGCCAGATTTTTTAAGAACTTATTCGCTGTTGCGGGTGCAAAAGTACCACGTTTATTCGTTTCTGCAATGGCTTTTCTTAACTATTTTTTGTTTATTTTTTAATACACTGGTTTAAGGTAGGTTACAAAGTCACTTTTTGATGATTTTTGAATTTGAGTATGGGATTTTGAAGGGTTTTGGAGGTTTCTTTGGGAATAATACAGGGTTTATTCGCTATACTATATATAGGTACTGAGTGGTGATTCTAAATTTTTATTGTTTTAAGTACATAGAAGCATCGTTTTTGGCTGTACTTATTATATAATGTACTTTTTGTATATAACATTTATACTTTTTATATAAAACAATTATACTTTTCGTATAAAACAATTATACCTTTAATATAAATCATTTATACGTTTTGTATAAATCATTTATACTTTTCATATAAAACAATTATACCTTTCGTATAAATCATTTATATTTTTTATATAAAACAATTATACTTTTTATATAAAACAATTATACGTTTTGTATAAAACAATTATACTTTTTATACAAATCATTTATATGTTTTATATAAATGTTATATATAAAACGTATAATATCATTGGTTTTAGATGCGGTGGTTGCTTTTTAATCTAAAATATGGTTGGGTTGTTATTCTGAAGGGTTCAGAATATGGGGGGCTTGCATCAAAAAGATGCTATACATATATAATAGGTATATCTAAAAGACAAATCTTTCTTATGAAACCTCATGCCCTAGCCCTGATAGTAGTGGAAATCCTTGTGGGCCGGGGTTCGGCCCACAAGATTGGAGCGGATAGCAGGAAATAGCTCCTAACTATATTGTAAAAGCGAAAAGATTTCTTTTATTGAAAATTCGGCACCACAAACAAATTCATCTGATGCTCCGTAATAAATGGTCACAGTATTTTTGTCAGGATGCATTATATGGCCGTTTGTAAAAACAACGTTGCCAAAAAATCCCGAAAGTTCATATTCTTCGATTGGCATCATAATAGGTTCATGGGTTCTGGCAATTACTTTTGTTGGATTCTCGAGATCCATTAAAAATGCTCCCAGACAATATTGATGATTTTCGTTGGCTCCATGATATATTGAGAGCCATCCCTTATCGGTTTTTATAGGCGACGCTCCTGCCCCAACTCTTGCACTATCCCAAAGTCCTTTTCTTGTTTTTACAATGCATTGGTGATTTCCCCAATGAATCCCATCGGGAGAGGAGGCTATCCAAATGAAATTTCCTCCAATGGCTACACTACTTGGTCGATGCAAGGCATAAAACATTCCATTGATTTTTTCTTCAAAAATTGCACAGTCCTTATTGTGTGGTGGCAAAATGATTCCGTGCGATTGAAAGTTTTTCCAATCGCCAGTTGTTCGAAGACCTACTGCAACGCCATTGGGAGATACTGCGGTGTAGGTTAAATAATAAATTCCTTCTATATAGGACACGCGGCAATCTTCAATTCCAAATGATTCGAATATACCTTGACCTATTAATAGAGGATAGTTTTCGGGTTCATAAAATTTAATCCCGTCGTCACTGCAAACTAATCTTAAATGTGATAGTGTCGTTAGGTAATCGGCTCCTTTATAATTGATGACTCTTGCATCTGTATAATCTAATTCCGGATCGTTTTTAGAAATTTCTATAACCTCGCTACTTGTCTCTGTTAGTATTGGAAATGAGATTGCATCCTTTTTTTGTTCTGGTCTTTCGGCTACACGAAGAATCATCCATGTTTTGTTGTCAAACTGAAACACGCCTGGATTAAGAATACAGGCTATTTGCAGGTCTTTATGGCTAGGCGGAATATCTGAGGGGGAGAGTAATGGGTTTTCGGGAAAACGTTTTGCTATATCTTTCATGTAATTACCATTTCAATTTGAACAAAAATGCAGGTAGTTTTAACTCTATTTAGCCATGCTAAAATACGTAACACTAAGATATAAAGGATTTTGCAAAAAATGTATCTTTCAAGAACGAAATGATACTAAAACAAAAAAGCTTCTCAAATTGAGAAGCTTTTTTTGTGCGGATAATAGGACTCGAACCTACACGCCTTGCGGCACCAGATCCTAAGTCTGGCATGTCTACCAATTTCACCATATCCGCGTAATTGTGGGTGCAAAGATAATCATATCTTCCAATTTACAAAGGATTTTTTAAAAAAAATATTTATTCTATTTTTTGTATTTTTGATACACAAAAAATTTTGATTTAATGGAAGATATAAAACAATACGTTACAAAACACAAAGATCGGTTTATCAACGAATTAATAGAACTTTTAAAAATCCCATCTGTAAGTGCAGACTCTGCTTTTTCTCAAGATGTTCTTGACACAGCCGAAGCCGTAAAGGAAAGTTTAGAAAAAGCCGGATGCGATTTTGTCGAAATTTGCGACACTGCAGGGTATCCAATTGTATATGGTGAAAAAACAATCGACCCAAAACTACCTACTGTTCTAGTTTACGGACATTATGATGTACAGCCTGCAGATCCATTAGAATTATGGACTTCTCCTCCTTTTGAACCTGTTATCAAAAAAACGGATATTCATCCTGAAGGCGCCATTTTTGCAAGAGGAGCTTGTGATGATAAAGGTCAGATGTACATGCATGTAAAAGCTTTTGAATACATGATTCAAACCAATACTCTGCCCTGCAACGTGAAATTTATGATTGAAGGCGAGGAAGAAGTGGGAAGTGTTAATCTTAAAACGTTTGTAGAAAACAATACCGAAAAGCTAAAAAACGATGTGATTTTGATTTCGGATACTGGAATGATATCCAATCAACAGCCATCTATTACTACAGGTCTTAGAGGATTGAGTTATGTAGAAGTTGAAGTGACTGGACCAAATCGTGATTTACATTCTGGTTTATACGGAGGTGCTGTTGCCAACCCTATTAATATTTTGGCCAAAATGATTGCCCAATTACACGACGAAAATAATCATATCACCATTCCTGGTTTTTATGATAATGTCGAAGAACTTTCTCTTGAAGAAAGAGCTGAAATGGCTAAAGCTCCTTTTAATCTTGACAATTATAAGAAAGCATTAGACTTAAATGATATTTATGGTGAAAAAGGATATGTAACCAACGAACGAAATTCGATTCGCCCAACATTGGATGTTAATGGAATTTTGGGAGGATACACTGGAGAAGGTGCAAAAACTGTTATTGCCAGCAAAGCATTTGCAAAAATTTCTATGCGTTTGGTTCCAAACCAGGATTGGGAAGCTATAACCGATTTGTTTACCAAGCATTTCATTAGTATTGCTCCAGCGGGCGTTACTGTAAAAGTTACTCCACATCATGGTGGTCAAGGTTATGTCACTCCTATAGACAGCATTGGTTACAAAGCGGCCAATATGGCGTATACAGAAACCTTTGGAATTCCTGCAATTCCAGTACGTTCTGGAGGAAGTATTCCTATCGTGGCTTTATTTGAAAAGGAACTTAAAAGCAAAACTATCTTAATGGGTTTTGGTCTTGACAGTGATGCAATTCACTCACCAAACGAACATTTCGGGATTTTTAATTACCTAAAAGGAATTGAAACTATTCCGTTGTTTTACAAATATTTTGTAGAGCTTTCAAAATAGCTTCAGGTTATATAAAATTCTAAATCCGTTCAGTAATGAGCGGATTTTTTTTATCCTTTATCTAAGTATTTGGAGCTAATTCCCGCTATTCGTTGCAATCTTTTTATTTAAAAAATAAAATAAAAAGGATTTCCACTTCTATCAGGGCTAGGGATTTTGTCTTCATAAGTGACTGATTTTCTAAAGATATCATTAAAAAAAGTAATGAAAAATTTGGTTATGTTATTTTTTATTCTACATTTGTAGAGCAATATCTATAAATGTAGAGCAAAATGAATAAAAAAACACTTTATATAATAATGATACTTTCATTTTTTGCATGTAAGCCACAATTAATTAATCAAAAAATTGACAAAAAGAAAGAAGGCAAATGGGTTATCACTAATATTCAGGACAGTATTGAATACAAATCATTTGAATTTTATAAAAATGATGAACCAATAAAGAAATGGAAATCGTATATAAACGGAAAAAAGTATAAAATTGAAAAATACAAAAACGGAATCTGTCTCGTAAAAGTATATCATGAAAATGGTAAAATAGAATCAAAAGGGAATACCAAATTGGAAAACAATGATAAATACGCCCATTGGTTTTATTTTGGAGATTGGAAATATTACGATCAAAATGGAAAACTCATTTCTATAAAAAAATATGAAAACGGTGAATTTATATCAGAAACAAAAATAAAAAACTGAAAAGAAACAATATGCAGCTATCCAACACAGAAGAACAATTAATGGAACACCTTTGGCAGCTAGAAAAAGCTTTTATGAAAGACTTACTTGAAGCCTATCCAGAACCAAAGCCAGCAACAACTACAGTCGCTACTTTATTAAAAAGAATGATTGACAAAAAATTTGTTGCATACAATGAATTTGGAAATTCACGAGAATATTATCCTTTAGTCAAAAAAACTGACTATTTCTCGAAACACGTAAACGGATTGATTAGTAATTTCTTTAATAATTCGGCTTCACAGTTTGCTTCTTTCTTTACTACGGAAACGAATTTATCAACATCCGAGTTAGAAGAACTTAAAAAAATAATTGATTCTCAAATTCAAAAAAAGAGAAAATGATAGACTTTTTAATCAAATCTTCCATTAGCCTGTTGGCTCTTTTGATCTTCTATCATTTGATATTAGAAAAGGAAAAAATGTTCCATTTCAATAGATACTTTCTATTAGTCAGTCTATTGTTTTCATTAGCTGTTCCGTTTACATCTTTTGAAATTGAACAAGATATTCCAATTATCACCAATAAAATAATCCCACAACAGGTGATAACTGCAGACAATCTTTCTATTCAAACCGAAGTGACAAATATAAATACTTTAGAACAAATCAATTATTGGCTCCCGCTTTTATGGTTAACTTATGTCGTAATTACATTAGTGTTAAGCTTTCGGTTTATTCGAAACATATACATAATTATCTCTAAAGCTAAGGCATCTAAAGTTATCACACACAAAAACACAAAAATAGTTTTGCTTGCAGAAGATACTTTGCCTTATACTTTTTGGGACACAATTTACATGAACAGGAACGATTATGAAAATAGAGAAATCGAACAAGAATTATTTACACATGAAATTGCCCATGTGAAACAAAAACACACACTCGATGTTATTTTAGTTGAAGTTTTGAAAACATTGTTTTGGTTCAACCCTATTTTTATTTTTTACAAAAAAGCCATTCAGCTTAATCATGAATTTTTAGCAGATCAAAACGTAATAGCAGTACATCGGGATCTGACTTTTTATCAAAGCCTTTTATTAAACAAAATAAGCATCTCCAAACCTTTCTCATTAGCTAGTAATTTAAATTTTTTAGCAACAAAAAAACGACTTATTATGATGACAAAAATTACCTCAAAATCAAGAACTACAGCAATAAAATTTTTAGCCGTTTTTGGTGTTTTAGCAATCTTTTTGCTCTTTTCATTCAAACCAGTACAGTTAGACAAAAAAACAATAGTAATTGATGCTGGACACGGAGGAATGGACTCTGGAGCACAAATTGGTGCCGAGCAAGAAAAGAAAATTGTAGAAAGTATTGCAAATAAAATAAGTTTACTGAATGGTAAAGATAAAATTGAAATTATTTTACTTCGAAAAGATGATAGTTTTATTGCTCAAAGTGAAAGAGTATCGGAAATAAACAAAATAAATCCGAGTTTAGTAATTTCTTTACATATAAATACTTCAAAAAATATAAATGAAAATGGAGTAAATGCTTATGCTTCAAAACAAAATGTCTTTTATGAAAAGTCATTGGAAAGTGCTAAAAAGTTAGTTGATGAAATCTCAAACGAAAAACTGGCTAAAGGAGAAGTTAAAGAGGCAAACTTTTTTGTACTGAGAAACTCAAAATGCCCTGCATTACTAGTGGAAATTGGTTATTTATCGAACGAAAATGACCGGAACTACATAACAAGCCAAAATGGACAAAATGAAATTGCAAATAAAATATTTGAATTCATAAAAAAATAATGGCATATCAGCACGACGTTTTAGCTTACCAATTTATCCTAATTAGAAGAACTTAAGAAAATAATTGATTCACAAATTCAAAAAAAGAAAAAATGATAACCTATCTTTTAAAATCAGGATTACTGCTTTTAGTTTTTTATGCAGTTTACAAATTATGGCTAGAAAACGAAAAAATGTTTCGTTTTAATCGTGTCTATTTAATTACAACTTTTGTTTTTAGTCTTGTAGTTCCATTGCAACTTATTTCGTTTCAATCATATGATTCTACTCGAAAAATAACAGTACAATTAGACGAAGTTGTAATACAGAAAAGTAGTGAAAACTTAAAATCTATACTTGAAAATCTAAATTTAGGCAATATCATACTTTCTATTTATTCAATAGTCGTTTTAGTACTTACTATTCGTTTTCTTTTGAATTTGCTTTCATTTTATAAAAAAGCAAAAAGAAGCGAAATGCAATTTATAAATGGAGAAAAAATCATTTTGGTCAATGAATCTACCTTACCACATTCTTTCTGGAATTTCATCTTTATTAATAAAGAGGAATTTAAAAATGGAAAAATCTCATCTGAATTAATTGCCCATGAAAAAGCACATTTAGACCAAAAACATACTTTAGACATTCTGTTTATTGAGTTTCTTCAAATCATTTTTTGGTTTAATCCATTAGTAGTTCTTTATAAAAAAGCTATTAAACTTAATCATGAATTCCTAGCAGATGATGCGGTAAACAACCAATTTGGAGAAGTTAAAAAATACCAATTTTTGTTACTTGAGATTGCATCTAATAAAACAAATATAATTTTAGCAAGTAACATTAACTATTTAATAACTAAAAAACGTTTTCTTATGATGACAAAAAAAGAATCACCCGCGAGAATAATTCTAAAAGTATTTAGCATTGGAATTATTTCCAGCTTATTATTATTTGTATTTAGCTGTAAAGATAATCCTGAAGAAAATAACACAAAAAAACAAAGTGAAACTGAAAAAAGTAGTGTTGGTGTAGAAGAAAAATCAACATTTCCTGATGAAGATGACACTGTAAGAAGTATTGCTGGATTAGAACAAAAACCAGAGTTTCCTGGTGGAATTGAACAGTTTTACAAATTTGTAGGTGAAAATTATAAAGCCCCAGAAGAAGAAGGTCTTAAAGGAAAAGTTTATGTGACATTTGTAGTAGAAAAAGACGGTTCGTTATCAGAATTAAAAGTTATAAGGGATATTGGATATGGAACAGGTGAAGAAGCTATTAGAGTTTTAAAATTATGCCCTAATTGGAATCCAGGAAAAATCAAGAACAAACCCGTTAGGACATTATACAGTCTTCCTATAACAATTCAAACAGCAGATTAATATTTTAAAAAAAAAAGCCGCATTGAAAAATACGGCTTTAAATAAAAATCTAAAAAAAATTAATTAAAAACCTTGTCAGGATTATATCCTACATAAGGCATTGCTTGTTCATTGAATACAACACCATATTCTTCTAACTCTTTCAAAATTGGGAGATACACTTCTTTACGAATTGGCAATTGCACTCCTGGAGTTGTTATTTTTCCATTCAAAATTAGTAAGGTTGCCATAGCTACCGGTAATCCCACGGTTTTTGCCATCGCTGTATAGGTTTGATCTTCGCCAAGACAAACCATTTTTGAGTCAATTTGTTTTTCTTCACCATTAAGGACAAATCCAAATTTGTGATACATTACAATCATGTCCTTATCATGTGGCTTTAAAGTCCAACTATCACTAAGTATTTTTTCAAGAATTTGTGCAGGAGTAGCGTTTTTTAATCCCACCTTTTTATTGCGATTGAATAAATCCAATTCTAAAAGTTTGTCCCACATGATGTCATCTTGGTCAATTTTTAGAATCAAGCGCATTTTTATTTCGACTGAATCCGTTGGGTGGTATGGTAAGAACGAATTAACAAACTGTCGGTAGCTCATGTTTTCAGAGTTTTCCATGATATAACTATCGTCTGTCATTCCAAGTTGCACAAACATATTCCAAGCCTTAGAAAAACCAACTCTTCGAATAGTTCCTCTATATAAAGTAAGTACATCATCAAGACCATAAACACTTCGGTATTTCAGCGAATCTCTGTTAGAATAGGCCTCAAATTTACCATATCCTTCTACTTCCAAAAATTCGGTTCTACGAAACAAATTCACATACGGGATGTATTTATAAGTTCCTTCTTGTATAAATTTGGCAGTTCCTCCTTGACCCGCAAGTACAACATTTCTTGGTGCCCAGGTAAATTTATAATTCCATAGATTGTCATCTGATTCTGGTGCTACAAGTCCTCCACAAAAAGATTCAAACAACAACATTTTTCCTCCTTGTTCTCTAATTTCATCAATTACTTTCATGGCACTCATGTGATCAATTCCAGGATCAAGACCAATTTCGTTCATGAAGATTAAATTATTTGCTTTAGCAGCTTCATTTAATTCTTGCATCGCATCACTTATATATGAAGCCGTCACAAGATGTTTTTTATATACAATACAATCCCTTGCTACCTCTATATGCAGATGAGCAGGTAACATCGAAATAACAATATCTGCTTTTTGAATAGCAGTTTGTCTTTGATTTTCATCAAATATATCTAAAGCAATAGGAGTTGCATTGGGGTGATTGTTTGTCTTTTTTTCAGCTAAAGCCAAAGACAGGTCTCCAATAATAAGATGCAAGTCTTCAGCTACCGATTTGTTTAAAAGGTATTGTATCAAAGATGAAGCGGATCTACCTGCTCCTATAATTAGAATTGTTCTCATAAGTTGTTTTAATTCAAAATCCAAACAGTTGACATTTCAGTATAATTTCTACTTAAACAAGATATTTTTATCTTTATTTTAAGCGCGCGTTATATTTTGAAATAAAAAAATATAACACAAACTTATGATATTGTTTTATTTATAACAAGTGTTTTGAAAACTTTTATCTTTTAAAGATCGAAATATCTTTTAAAATAAAAATTTAAGCGAATTTAATTACTAAAAAAGTACTGCAAAAGTCATATAAAAAATGCTTTCAGTTTAAACATTTATGAAATACTTTTGTCTTATATAAAATAAAACGAAATGGATAAGAAAATAATTTCAACGGCAGCTGTTTTTGGTATGATTGCAATAATTTTAGGCGCTTTTGGAGCACATGCTCTAAAAAAAGTTCTCACTCTCGAACAACTTGCCACATTCGAAACAGGAGTACGCTATCAAATGTACCATGCTTTGTTTTTATTATTTATAGGAACAACTACTTTAATCAATCAAAAATTAAAAAAGACTATCCTTAATTTGACCATTATTGGTGTTTTATTTTTTTCAGGATCTATTTATCTTTTGGCAACCAATTCATTGACTTCATTTGATTTTAAAGTAATTGGCTTCATTACTCCAATTGGCGGGGTATTTCTTATTATTTCATGGTTCTTACTATTTTTTGACTTAATAAAACCTTTAAAAAAGAAATATAAAATATAATGTGGTTGTAAAAAAAAATTATACTTTTGCGGTGAAATAAACAACACTCACAAAAATTTATTTTTATGGACAATTACGCTTTGTTTACGAAATCGATTTCGTTAAAAGAACTAGGAATTGAAAATGCAAAAATTAAGTATCAACTAACCCCTAATGAGTTACACGAAATTACAATCCAATCTGGACAGGGACTTGAAAACAATACTGGCGCATTAGCAATAAATACTGGCGAGTTTACTGGACGTTCTCCACAAGATCGTTTTATAGTTAAAGACAGTATTACAGAGGACAAAGTATGGTGGGGGAAAGTAAATATTCCTTTTGAACCAACAACTTTTGATGCACTTTACAAAAAGGTGACTGCCTACTTATCGAATAAAGAAATTTTTGTTAGGGATTCTTATGTATGTGCTGATCCAAATTACAAACTAAATGTACGTGTAATTACTGAAACGGCTTGGGCCAATTTATTTTGTCACAACATGTTTTTGAGACTAACTAATGAAGAACTAGTGGATTTTACTCCTGAATGGACTGTTATTTGTGCCCCTGGATTTCTAGCAGATCCTGCTGTTGATGGAACACGTCAAAGTAATTTTGCTATCCTGGATTTTACTAAAAAAATAGCATTAATTGGAGGAACAGGCTATACTGGTGAAATGAAAAAAGGAATCTTTTCTGCATTGAACTTCATCTTACCTGTTTTCAAGAATACCTTACCAATGCACTGTAGTGCGAATGTGGGAGAAGATGGAGATACAGCTATATTCTTTGGATTATCTGGAACAGGAAAAACTACTTTATCTGCAGATCCAGACAGAAAACTAATTGGTGACGATGAACATGGATGGACAAATGAAAATACTGTTTTCAATTTTGAAGGTGGTTGTTATGCCAAAGTAATCAATCTTACTGAAGAGAATGAACCAGACATTTTTAGAGCGATCAAAAAAGGAGCTATTCTAGAAAATGTAGTTTTTAAATCAGGTACTAATGAAGTAGATTTTGAAGATATCTCTATAACTCAAAACACAAGAGTAAGCTATCCTATTGATCATATTGATAATATTCAACCTGGTTCTATTGGAAAAAACCCGAAAAACATTTTCTTCTTAACTGCAGATGCTTATGGTATTTTGCCTCCAATTTCTAAACTAACCGCTGGGCAAGCTGCTTATCATTTTATATCTGGATATACTGCAAAAGTTGCTGGAACTGAAGCAGGTGTTACGGAACCTCAACCTAATTTTTCGGCTTGTTTTGGTGCTCCGTTCATGCCTTTGCATCCAACAAAATATGCAGAAATGTTGAGTAAAAAAATGAAAGATGCCGATGTAAAAGTTTGGTTAATCAATACAGGATGGACAGGAGGACCTTACGGAACTGGAAGCCGAATGAAATTGAAATATACTCGTGCGATGATTACTGCAGCTTTGAAAGGACAATTAGATTCAGTAGAATTTGTAAACCATGACGTATTCGGAATTGCAATTCCACAATCTTGTCCAGAAGTTCCATCAGAAATTTTAAATCCTAGAAATACTTGGGAAAACCCAAAATTATACGATGTAAAAGCTATCGAATTAGCTCATAAATTCGAGGAGAATTTTACAAAATTTAAAGAATTTGCCAATACTGAAATATTAGCAGGAGCGCCAATTGCATAGGTTAATTTTAATTTACTAATTCAACTAAAAAAAAGCTGTTCGTTATGAACAGCTTTTTTGTTTTTTAAAATTTATTTTTTTGCCTGATTAATTCTTTCCTGAATCAAATCCCATGAGTAATACTGAAAAGTCATTCCGTTACTCATTGCTACAAAAAGTCCATTTTTATATGCCCCCCCTAAATTTACGCTGGTTACATCTGCTCCATCACATTCAATGGTAGAAGTTGGAACTTCTGCTAATAAAGGATAATTGTTTGGATTACCATCTGCTCCTTCTCTTGGATACACCATAAAAGTATTGGCTTGTTGATTGGACACCAAAATATAACCTGTTGTTCCAGTCGTTTTATAAATAGCTATTCCTTCATTATCTGCTTTAAAATCACCTTTGCCAAAAAGAGCCAATTCTTTATTATCATTTAAAGCTGGGTCGGCAATGTATTTTCTGATTCCAAATTGCTCATCACAGTATAAAACTGTTCCTAACTCGTTGTCAACCGCAATAGCTTCAATTTCTTTCTTACCGCTATATTCTCCAAATTTCCTAACAACAGTTGCTGTAGCGATTTTTCCAGAACCTGAAATTTCATATTGCCATAGATAACTTCCTGAAGGCCCCGATTTTCTTCCAACAATTGCGAAAATTTTCTTGTCGCTTGGACGTGTATATAAAGCAATACCCATCGGATCACGCAAAGTTTCTCCTTCAAAAACAGGAATTCCACCATTGTCTATTGGTTCCAAATCAGGCAAACTAAAAATTCTTATTCTATTACTTTCTCGCTCCGTAGTAACAGCAACATCTACTTTTTTTCCATCGATTATTAAACCATAAGCGATATCAACATTGTTTGGACGTTTTAACGGAATTGATTTTTTTAGAATCTTACCATTCAAATCAAAAGCATATAAACCACCATCAGTATCTTTATCAGTACCCACAATAATACTTTTTGAAGCATCCGTTGGGTTAATCCAAATAGAAGGATCATCGGTGTCGTGAGGTAAAGTCTCGGTAACAATAGTTGGTTTTACAGCACTTTTGGCAACTGGAGCTAATTTAGAACTTTTGCAAGCCGCGAATAAAACGCTTAAAAGTAAAATAGTCAGTATAGATTTATTTTTCATTATGATTTCGTTTTAATAGAATTAGACAGAACCGTTGCATTCTGTCTAATTTAAGAATTATATAAATTGATTATTACAAATCGAACTTCAAACCTAAATTGAATTTAGCTTGATAATATTCGGCTTGTTTAGTATGATCTTTAACACCTTGATAGTAACGCAATGGCTGATTTGTTAAATTGTTCGCTTCTGCAAAAACACGAAGTTTGGAAGTGATTTTATAAGAAGCATTTGCGTCTAGAAAAAACTGTTTGTCATAATAACTGTCGTTATAAGACTCAGAACCCAATTCATCCAAATAATCTGATGTGAAGTTTGTAGAAACTCTAGCAGAAAAACGTTTATTTTCCCAAGATAAAGATCCGTTAAACATATGTGGAGCAGTTCCTGGAAGACTAATATCTTTTCTTTCGTTTCCATCTTCATCAGCAATTCCTTTAGCTTCAGATTTAGTAAAAGTATAGTTTAAATAAATTCCGAATCCTTTTAAAAATTTACTTTCAAAGAAATCTAACTGACGTTGGAAGGCAAATTCGAAACCATAAACATTAACACTATCTCCGTTTTTTGGCTGAACAAACGACCATTTTTCACCAGCTGGAATTGGATTAATCTGCTCTGGGAAATCAGTTGCAAACTTTTCAGTTGTGTATTGATTATCGCTATAATTATAAATGAAATCATGTAGTTTTTTATAAAAAACACCACCTGAGATTAATCCAACAGATTTGAAATAATTCTCAGCCATGAAATCATAATTGTATGCATAAGTAACATCCAGATTTGGATTTCCAGCCGTAATTTCTTTATCAGAAGCGATATTGTTTACATAAGGTGCTAGTGAAAAATAATCGGGTCTTGCCAAAGCTGTCGTTGCTGCAGCTCTTAAAATCAAATCTTTTGTTGCTTTATATTCCAAAGTAAGACTTGGTAATACATTTGTATACGAATTTGTAGTGTTGATTGTTGATTCTAATTCTTCTTCATCTAAAACACGGTTTCCAGTATAATCTATATGAGTGTTTTCGACACGGAAACCTACAACCATAGATAATTTATCATTAAAATCCTGATCCCATCTTACATAAGCTGCATAGATATTTTCTTTGGCATTATAATTATCTGTTAAGTACTTTGATGGATCAGATTCTTTATCAAACAATGAGGCATTATTCAAATCTAAATTTCCTAAAAAGTTTGCCGAAGGAAGAGCTCCTGCAACATATTGGTCACCTGGATTAAATCCATTTCCGTCAAAATAAGTTGTCGGAACTTGTGAAAGTAATGCAATATCACTGTTCGACGGTGTATAAGTATAGAAATTATTATCTCTATTTTTTTCTTTCATTCGAAGTCTAAGCCCTGTTCTAATTCTTCCTTTTTCTGATGGAAAAATAGTAAACGGAAAACGAATATTTACTTTTGCTCCAAACTCACTTTCGCTTGTATCATCAGTATTTTCAGTAGTAGAACTAAATTTATATTTATCCAATGATTCCCCTTTAGACGTAATTAAAGGAAATCTCGAATCAGATAAATCTTGAGTCAAATCTAATCCTTTTTGACGGTATTCAATATAACGTTCTTCCGGAGTATATTCGCTTGCATTCGAATAATTAGCAGACCAATCTAAATCTAAATTTGAACCAATTAAATGCTCACCACGAAGCGAGTAGTTTTGCACGCGTTGTTCTTCTAATCTTCTGCTTTTGTTTTTATCGTTATCCACACCGCCTTTTGTCTGACGTCTTCCACGACCCTCAAAACGAAGAATTTTTGATTCATCAGCAGCATCATAAACAGCTTCGATATCATCGTAAACAGTCGCAAAACGATTTTCTCTATCCGTTCTCCAATTGTAAATTGCGTTAGCGAAAATGGTGTTATTTTCATTAAACTTATAATCTAAAGCAACAGAAGCACTTCTACGAATACGCTGTACATCATACTCTCTGATTGCTGAAGATTGTAAATATTGATTTCCAAAATCATCTTTTGTCCATTCGTCTTCGATATTATCAGAACCATAATCCACATTGTTATATGAACCGCTGAAAATTGCTCCTAATTTTTTGTCAAAAAAACGATTCCCGTATACTAATCCCGCCGTTAAACTTGCATGATCACGTATTGGTAAATAACCACCCGCAAGAGTTGCAGAGATTCTTTCACCATTTGGAGATGACCTTGTTACTAGATTTACGGAACCTCCAATAGCATCTGCATCCATATCTGGAGTTAGAGTTTTACTAACTTGTATTGTAGAAATCATATCAGACGGAATTAAATCCATCTGTACATTTCTGTTATCGCCTTCGGCAGATGGAATTCTATCACCATTCAAAGTAACTGAGTTTAATGATGGAGCCAAACCTCTAATGATAATATTTCTGGCTTCACCCTGATCATTTTGCATCGTGATACCTGGAACACGCTTTAGTGCATCTCCAACATTGGCATCTGGAAAACGTCCAACTTGATCTGACGAGATTACGTTTCCAATATTTTTATTATTTTTTTGTTGATTTAATGCTTTAGCTTGGCCCTTTAAATTGTCTCCAACAACCACTTCGTTCAACTCAGTTCCCGAAACTTTAAGAGCAAAATCAAGTACATTATTTTTCCCTTGTTCTACAGTTATTTGTTGGGTTATTGATGTATAACCAATATATTTTATTGTTACTTGATAAGTACCTGCATTAATATTAAGAAATTCAAAATGACCAGTATAATCCGATGTAGTGTATTTGTTTTCGCCTACAATTTGAATCATTGCTCCTGGCAAAGAAAGTTTGTCATCGGCATCTAATACTTTTCCGGATAGTATTGATTTCTGAGCATAACCTGATGCCGTTAATAAAAAGAGCGTTACTACTAAATAAAAATTTTTCATTGTTTTTTTGTTTGATTTGGTTGCAAAACTAGAACCTAAGTATTACTAAATTCATCAAGAAAAATTAACATAGTGTTATGATTTATCAGTAAAAGACGAACTTATTAATGTTAAAATAACATTTATAGCCTGCTGGATATTTTAAACCAATAAAAACAAAATAACTATTAGTTTGAGAATCAAAAATTTGGCGTTAAATTTGCATCATCAATCAATCAAAAATCATTCAATCATGTTAAAACAATTTTTTATCCTGTGTTCAGGCGCTGACAAACCACTCCTGGAAGGTTGTTCCGAAGGCGAACAAACAAAATATGTTGGTATTGGCGCTACTGTTTTTTTTACTGCAGTTATGGCTTTTATTGCCAGTGCTTACGCTCTTTTTACCGTTTTCGACAATGTTATTCCCGCACTCCTTTTTGGGTTCGTTTGGAGTTTACTTATTTTTAATCTGGATCGCTTTATCGTTTCTACTATTCGAAAAAGGAACAATTTTGCTAGTGAATTTCTGCAAGCGACTCCGCGAATAATTCTAGCCATCATTATTGCTATTGTAATTTCGAAACCATTGGAAATTAAAATTTTCGAGAAGGAAATCAATACTGTTTTATTGAAAGAAAAAAATGCAATGGCTTTGAATAACAAGAAGGAAGTTGCTAGTTTTTTCAAATCTGATTTAGATAAAAACAAATCTGAAATCACAAATCTAAAAACTGAGATTACCAATAAAGAAAAGGAATTAAGCACACTTTATCAAGCCTATATTCAAGAAGCTGAAGGAACAGCTGGCACCAAAAAAATGGGTAAAGGTCCTATTTTTAAAGAAAAAATTTCCAAATACAATTTAGCTTCCAGCGAACTCGATACTATCCGAAAAAACAATTTGGCTAAAATTGCTGTTCTGGAAAAAAGCACCAAAACATTACAAACTGATTTAGACAAAAAAGTAACCGATACTCAGCCTATTATTGATGGTTTTGATGGTTTGATGGCTAGAATAAATGCTTTGAATAAATTACCTTGGATTCCTTCATTCTTCATAATGCTATTGTTTTTAGCGATAGAAACTTCGCCTATTATTGCTAAATTATTATCTCCCAAAGGAGAATATGATTTTAAACTAGAAGATTTGGAAACGGCTCTCAAAGCTACTTTAGATCAAAATAAATACCAACGTGAGTTGTTGATTAAAACCAGTGCTTTGATGCATGATAAGGTTTATGAAGACATTGTACAAGACAAAAGACTCTACGACTTGCAACGTAAAAATGCTGAAGAATTACTGGAACTCCAATCTAATGGATTTTTAGAAAGACAAAAACAGACTCTTTAATACACAATAATCATTCTTTAAGAAAAGAACACTACTATTAAAAAAGGGAAACTAAAGTAGTTTCCCTTTTTTATATTTACAAATCACAAGTTTAACCACTAAGAATAAACAACCGTATGACCTATTGATGTTGAGTATGAAGAAGACAAAATAGTACTTACAAATACCCACTCTGCTTTTACATTACTATTGGTAAAAGTTGTTAAAATATAACCTCTGCGGGAGGCATCAAAATAATTTAAATCGTCAACCAGAGTTGTTAAAGCACCCTCAAAAGCTTTAAGAGTTTCTGCACTAGGATTTCCTAAATAGACTTCAAAACCGGGAGAAGTAATTCCAGAAGTTGCCAATTCAATCCCTACTTCTGTTTTATCTTGTTTAGTTAATTTACTACTCCAAGCATTGTGAGTGTCACCTGCAAAACTTATGATTTTTTTATTACCAAATGTATTATACATCAATTCACGATCTATAGGATATCCATCCCAAGCATCCAAATTATAGGGTAATACAGTACTAATTCTCGCTATTTCTTGAGGCGTTAGTGAAGGGTCATTATTCAGCAATCTTACTTTTAGGGTAACCAATTCGGTCAAAATAGAAGTGAAATTTGGTGATCCAAAAGCAGTTAACATTTCTGCAGGAACATACATTTTAGCCATTAATACTTGTTGTCCCAATACTTGCCATTTAGCCGTATTTGAATCCACTATTTGTGCCAGCCAATTGCGTTGTGTTGTCCCTAATAGGCCTCTTGATGGATTGGTGATATCTGTTTGATATTTTACCGCATCAAAACCCGAAGCAGTTATATAATCATTCATATTTAACTGTTTGTCTCTGCCAATAATTCTAGTATCCAACATCGTAAGATTTACCAAATTTCCTAAATTGAAATTTCGATAAATCAGACTTTGATTGTTTGCTTCTAATCTCGAAAATGGTAAAAACTCACTATAAGCCTGTAAAGCATTCTGCTTTCTAGTTTCATAACTGCCTTCGTCTGCCGAATGATTTTCTGCTCCTTCTTTATACGCATCATTTGCTACTTCGTGATCATCCCAAACGCATATAAATGGTTTTTTCTGATGGGCTAATTGCAAATCGGTATCCGATCTATATTGTTTGTATCGGGTTCTATAATCTTCTAAAGAAAGAATTTCATGTGTAGGTTGATGAAAACGGTTTAAAGATGCATTTTGAGTATTGGCCCCATATCCTCCAGCTTCATATTCATAAAAATAATCTCCTAAATGCACAATAACATCAGCTTCAGATTTTGCCATAGCATTGTAAACATTAAAAAGACCCGCCTGATAATTCGAACAAGAACAAACTGCCAACTTTATACTAGAAGCATTTTCTGGAAAAGTAATGGTTTCTCCAATAACCGAAATCGCTTTGTCATCTTTATTACTAAAACGGTAATATAATTTTTGATTTTCTTCAAGTTCTGTTAACTCGACAGCAATAGTATTATCTCGCGAATATTCTGTGGTGATAGTACCAGTTCTAAGGATTTTACTAAAATTAATATCTTTCGAAACCTCCCAAAGTATTTTTTTGTCAGGGCTATTGTATCTAGTCCATATGATTACTTTAGATTTTGTAGGATCAAAACTAGCCACTCCCTGATTAAAATTTATTTTTGTATAATCGGCAGCATTAATTTTATCTTCCTCATTATCGTTGTTATCATCACTACAACTAATAAAGTTTGGAGCCAAAATAATTGCTCCAGTTGCCAATAATGTGTTTCGAATAAACTGTCTTCTGCCATTTTTTGATGCTTCCATATCTATTTATAGTTTTCTGTAAAATTGAGAATATCAAGAAAAGTACACGTTACTAAAGGATTATGATAACATCAAAAAACGTTAAAAGATAACTAATTCAATGAGTACTAAATACTCGCATATTATTACTTTTTAAAGATGTAAAGTATTTAAATCGAAACACTAAAATCAATTACTTTTTCTTGTATGAAATACTAAGCCATACTAATATTAAGGCTCACCTCTCAATTTTGCAGGTATAGCCTACGTTTTGGCTAAGCAAGCCTTTAACATTCGCAGCCGAGCCTTTAGATTTAATAGGTCTCCCCTTTAAAAAAGGCAGGTAAACCTAGTCTTTTTAAAGGTTTGCCTTTAATTTCGGTAGGTAGTACATATTAATTGTTTAGGCGCGGTATAGTTTTAGTATGGCGTGCCTATGGTTTGGGTAGGCGTGCCTATGGTTTGGGTAGGCGTGCCTATGGTTTGGGTAGGCGTGCCTATGGTTTGGGTAGGCGTGCCTATGGTTTGGGTAGGCGTGCCTATGGTTTGGGTAGGCGTGCCTATGGTTTGGGTAGGCGTGCCTATGGTTTGGGTAGGCGTGCCTATGGTTTGGGTAGGCGTGCCTATGGTTTGGGTAGGCGTGCCTATGGTTTGGGTAGGCGTGCCTATGGTTTGGGTAGGCGTGCCTATGGTTTGGGTAGGCGTGCCTATGGTTTGGGTAGGCGTGCCTATGGTTTGGGTAGGCGTGCCTATGGTTTGGGTAGGCGTGCCTATCAAAATCATGGTAAACCATGATTTTGATGGGGCTACTTAGTAACAAAAATACCTCATTCTAATTGCTTAAAACGAGGCTTGCTTTTTATAATTTATTAAGAACTGATTGATTGGATTTATTTTACTCCTTGTGGAATTTACTAAAATACATATACCAATTCCATTCCCAAGTTTTACCGTTGTCGTCAGAAAACGCTTGACTCCAAATTGGATTTTCTTTGTCTCTGGCATCCCAACGAAAAACAATTAAAATATCTTTACCTTCAAAAGTATCTTTAGTAAAAAAATGCGCAACATCATTATCAAATGAGCCAACAACTGGTGGCTGCAAAATCCCTTCATTTGAGTCAGCCCAATAAATACTCCACAATTTTGTTTTTGGGTTAAAAAGTCTAACCGTCATTCCTTCAAATGGTACTCCATCAAATGTCGCAAGGAAATTGTCAATGTTTCCTATCCCATTCAAAATACTATACATTTCCTGTGTCGATTCAAACTCTATCCACTCCTTACAATTGTTTAGTTTTGATTTTAATTTTTTATTGCGAAGTTTCCACTTCCCTTCAAAAAAGTCAAAGTCACGGTTTGAAGATGTTGCTGATGCTGTAATTATAAATTCTCCGTTTGCATCGAAGTCTATTTTTGGGATCTCTATATTATTGTTGTTATACTCCATTTTTACAGTTTTACCTTTCTAATAAATATCTACAAAACAAAAAACTACATTTTTTAGGGTTATAATTTGTTTTATGCATTCCTTGTTGTGAATACAAACCAGAAACTCGCACTTGCCTAAGATAGCTATTCGAACGAACAGGTTATATTATATTTTTTTATTTTCACTTTTGGGAATAAAAAAACCCAGAGCTTGTCTGGGTTATGTTTACTTTTTTTGAGTGCAGCACTAATGCAAATGACTAGCTGGGCACTATGGTACAAAAGTAATGCTTTTAAATTATTAAATCAAAACAATCAAATTTATTTTTTCACATACCCTATTTTTTTAGTTATAATACTTATTATCAAAACATTGTCTTCATGGCTTTTAAATAAGTCTATAATTTCTTGTTCAATTTTAATTTTCCTATCAGTTGAAATTATTTCAAGAAAATATAAAATTACTTTTATTGATGAATCTAACGAATGCCTGTTATTGTTGTTAAATTGAATTAAAGGCGTAGTCTCTATCTCTTTTGGAGTATTACAATCAAATAACAAACCACTATGAGCACAAATATTCCTTATAAAAATAATGGTTTTGAAATAATTTAAAAACACTTTTACTTTTTTGACACCATAATAATTTGCAATTTGTATTTTTAAATCCTCATTCCGTAAGGCATTATACATAGTGTAAATACTTCCAAATGATAAAAATTCTAAAGTTTTCCAAGCAGGTGCATAAATATCGTTTGGATAATTAGCATGATGTTTTTTAATTGGTTTGTTATTTTCTTTAAATTTAGTAGTATAATATTTTGGGAAATCATCAACGAAATTAGGATACATTACCTTTTTATTTGCAAACCATGTTGGATATTCAGGATACTTATTTGAAACACTATATATTAATTGAGTTCTTAAATTAATTTCGATTCTGTTAATTGCTTTGTTTAAAATATTTTTTAAATCTACATCTAAATAATACAATTTAACTACATCCGAAAATTTTGTTCCTTTTTTAAAATTATGATTTTTGTCAATTTCAAAAGGATTCCAGTAAAAACCTAATCGATAGTAACCAATATCTAGCAAAATTTCTTTTGTTTTCTCCAGTCCCCAATCCAATTCCAGACCTCTATCAGTAAGCTTTTGAATTTGTATTTCTACATTAGTTGCAATTCCCCCCATAATTGTAATTTCTATTTAACAAAGGTGGAGAAATTTTATTGAGATTGTCTAATTGACTTATTCACAAACCAAATGAGTTCTTAACATTGAATTTAATTCAACTTGAAATTGATTTGCATTTTTTCCAGTTCAAACAATAATTCATTAGAAATTTGAACTTTCAATTTTCGGCTTGGCATGGCTAGTTTGGTAACTACTTTTATTTCTTCCACTTCGGTAACTTGTTTCGTTTCTACAACCTCAGCAGTTTCATCCGTTTCTTCAACAAAAGTATCATCCGTTTCTTCAAATTCGGGAGTTGTTTCAACAATCCTCTTTATTTTTTCAAGTTCCATGATTTCAAAAGACACTGTATTATCGCCTTTGTATTCTTGAAACAAACGATTCAGATTATGAATAAACTCAGCTTCAATATCTTTAATATTTAGTAGAAGGATTAGCTTTTTGGCAAACGTACTCAAAACATCCTGTAAATATTGTACCAAAACAAACTGCATTCTAGGATCGGTCTTTTTGCCTGTTTCCTGATTTACCCAACCTTCTTTTATCAAAATCTTCATGAAGGTAAAGTTGTTTTGAATGAAGAAATGTCTGAACTTTAAATACTCTTCTCCAAAGATTTTAAACTCAAAACTCTCATCATAACCTTCCAAGACAAAGGTTCCCCACCCTTTTCCGTTCTTCGCTACACGGTGTTGTACGTTGGTAATAATTCCTCCAAAAGTTAGATTCTTACCTACATACTGTTCCATATTTTTCAAGGCTTCAAGTCTGGCGTTGCAAAAATATTTCATCTCAAATTTATAATCATCCAAAGGATGCCCAGAAATATAAATACCAACAACTTCTTTCTCTTTGGCAAGTTTCTCCATCGTACTCCAGTCTTCGCAAGGAGGTACAACAGGTTCTGCAATTTGCACATCGCTGCTTTCTCCAAACAGACTTACCTGCGATGAATTTTCGTTTTCCTGAAACTTCGAACCATAACGGATGGCTTTTTCGTAAAAGGTAATTCCATCACCATCAGTGTGAAAATATTGTGCTCTGTGTGTGTCAGTAAAACAATCAAAACCTCCTGCCAAAGCTAAGTTTTCGATGGCTTTTTTGTTGGCTGCGCGCAAATCAATGCGTTTTGCTAAATCAAAAATAGATTTGTATTTGGCATCTTTTCTACTTTCAACAATGGTCGCAACCGCACCAGAACCTACCCCTTTGATAGCCCCCATTCCGAAACGAACTGCATATTCATCGTTTACCGTAAATTTATAAAACGACTCGTTCACACAAGGTCCTAAAACCTGTAATCCCATACGCTTGCATTCTTCCATAAAAAATGATACTTGTTTGATATCATTCATGTTATTCGAAAGTACCGCCGCCATATATTCGGCAGGATAATGAGCTTTTAGATAAGCCGTTTGGTAGGCAATCCAAGCATAACAAGTAGAGTGTGACTTATTAAAGGCATAACTCGCAAAGGCTTCCCAGTCTTTCCAAATTTTCTCTAAAATTTTGGCATCATGTCCTTTCTCTGCAGCTTGCGCAATAAACTTTGGTTTCATTTTATCTAGAACCTCAATCTGCTTCTTACCCATTGCCTTACGCAAAACATCGGCATCACCTTTTGAAAACCCCGCTAAAGATTGGGACAAAAGCATTACCTGCTCTTGATAAACAGTAATTCCGTAGGTTTCTCCTAGGTATTCTTCGCAAGCATCTAAATCGTATTTAATTTCCTCTTCCCCATTTTTTCTTCGAACGAAAGACGGAATATACTCTATTGGTCCTGGACGATACAAAGCATTCATGGCAATTAAATCTCCAAAAACAGTAGGTTTCAAATCCTTCATGTATTTCTGCATTCCGGGTGACTCGTATTGGAAGATTCCAACCGTTTCTCCACGTTGGAAAAGCTCATACGTCTTGACATCATCAATCGGGAAAGTATCTGGATCGAGATCAATGTTGTTACGATACTTTACTAATTTGACTGTATCTTTTATCAAAGTAAGGGTCTTAAGACCCAAGAAATCCATTTTTAGTAATCCCGCACTTTCGGCAACGGAGTTATCAAACTGCGTCACATATAAATCAGAATCTTTTGCGGTAGTAACAGGTACATAGTTGGTAATATCCGATGGCGTGATGATCACCCCACAAGCGTGAATACCTGTATTACGCATCGAGCCTTCCAAAATTTTTGCCTGCTGAATCGTCTCTCCTGCCAAATCATCTTCATTGGCAATGGCGATTAATTCTTTTACAAGTTCAAATTCATCAGCACCTTTTAATGCTTTTTTTACATCGTCTTCTGATTCAGAAAGGAAACGAGCTAGATTCCATTTCCCTGGCATCATTGCAGGAATTAATTTGGCAATTCTATCCGCTTCGAACAAAGGTAAATCTAGCACACGAGCAGTATCACGAATAGCCGATTTGGTTGCCATTTTACCATAAGTGATAATCTGCGCCACCTGATTGGCACCGTATTTTTTGATTACATAATCCATTACACGACCACGACCCTCATCATCAAAATCGATATCAATATCGGGCATCGACACACGATCGGGATTCAGGAAACGCTCAAAAAGCAAATCGTACTTAATCGGGTCAATATTGGTAATTCCTAAACAATAAGCCACCGCAGAACCCGCAGCCGATCCACGGCCTGGTCCTACTGAAACATCCATTTTTCGAGCTTCGGCAATGAAATCCTGAACAATCAAAAAGTAACCTGGATACCCTGAATTCGAAATCGTAAGTAACTCAAAGTCTAAACGTTCCTGAATAGATTCTGTAATATCTCCATATCGTTTTTTGGCGCCTATCATGGTCAAATCCCTCAAATAGGCATTTTCTCCACGAACCCCATTGTCAGTTTCGTCTTCGGGATTGACAAACTCTTGAGGAATGTCATATTTTGGAAGCAATACATCACGATAGAGCGAGTAAATTTCGACCTTATCTACAATTTCCTGAATGTTGATAATCGCATCAGGCAAATCGGAAAAGAGTTTTTTCATCTCTTCTTGCGATTTATAATAATACTCCTGATTCGGTAAACCATAACGGTAACCACGACCACGACCAATTGGCGTAGCCTGTTTTTCACCATCTTTTACACACAACAAAATATCATGCGCATTGGCATCTTCTTTATTTAAATAAAAAGTATTATTACTTGCAATCAGCTTAACATTATGCTTTTGTGAAAACTCAATCAAGGTTTTATTAACTCGGTTTTCGTCCTCTTGTTGGTGGCGCATGATTTCGAGATAAAAATCATCTCCAAATTGCTCTTTCCACCAAATCAAAGCTTCTTCGGCTTGGTTTTCACCGATGTTTAGAATTTTACTCGGAATCTCTCCGTATAAATTTCCAGACAACACCATGATGTCTTCTTTATACTGCTCGACTACGGCTCGATCAATTCTTGGTACATAATAAAAACCATTCACATAAGCGATGGAAGCCATTTTAGCAAGATTATGATATCCTTTTTTATTTTTAGCCAATAAAACAACCTGATAACCATTGTCTTTTTTGGACTTATCTTTATGATTTTCACAGATATTAAACTCACACCCTACAATTGGTTTGATTTCTGTTTCAGTTGGTTCTGCTCCCTCTTCAACTAAAGCTTTATTTTTGGCGGAAGCCCCTTTATTATGATTCATTACCGCACTCACAAAATGGAAAGCTCCCATCATGTTTCCTGTATCAGTCATTGCAACGGCTGGCATTTTATTTTTGGCTGTAGCCGAAACTAAATTCCCAATTCCGATAGTCGATTGTAAAACCGAAAACTGTGTGTGATTGTGTAAATGTGCAAACTTCGCTTCGCTTAAACCTTGCTTATCCGAATCAGAAATAACAGTTTGAACATCATCAGAAACTAATGCTTTTAATTGCTCTCTAATGGCATCTGAAGCTTTCTTAAGATTGATGTGTTTTAATCCAATTAAAGGTATTTCCTGAGGATTTTTATTCTGAAAAGTTTGAAAATAATCCTTTGGTACATCAAGTTCTTCTTTGGTAAAAACCTCTCTTCTTATTAATTCTAAAAAACAACGTGTAGTTGCTTCAACATCGGCAGTTGCGTTGTGCGCTTCCGAAAAAGGAACGTTGAATAAATAACTATGTAATTCGGTCAATGTTGGTAATTTGAATTTTCCTCCACGACCTCCGGGTAATTTTAATAATGAAGCAGTAACTTCGGTACACGTATCCAAAACTGGCATCGAACTCATTGGCGAATCTACTCCAGCACGATGAAATTCAGCTCCCATAATATTGACGTCGAAACCTAAATTCTGACCTACAATAAATTTGGTTTTACTCAATGCAATATTGAATTTCTCCAAAACTTCGGCCAAAGAAATACCATCGGCTTGAGCCAATTCGGTCGAAATACCGTGAATACGTTCAGCATCATACGGAATATTAAAACCATCTGGCTGTACCAAATAATCCTGATGTTCGATAAGCGTTCCCATCTCATCATGCAGCTGCCAAGCGATTTGTATACAACGAGGCCAGTTGTCAGAATCGGTTATTGGAGCATTCCAGTTCTTGGGTAATCCAGTAGTTTCGGTATCGAATATTAAGTACATAATTGCAAATGAAGTGATTGTAATTTTTTAAAATTACAAAAAGTGAATTTCAAAATTAGGGATTTTTTTGAGGTAATTCAGTTTAATTTATCAACAGTAAATAGGTTCAGACAATTCTGAAAACTTTGATTTTTTTTAAATTTTTAAAACCAATATGATTTTTTGGATGTCGTAGTATTTAAAATTATATTTGGCAATCATCTAAGTAAACCTATACATGTTAAAAAAAATATTTTTTTTGTCTTTATTTTTCTTTTGCAACTTAGTTTTTTCTCAATGTCCATCAGGCAATATCACCTTAAGTAGTCAATTAAGTGTTGACAATTTTGTAGCAACATATCCTAATTGCGAAATTATTTCTGGTAATTTATTTATTTCTGGCGATGCTAATGATTTTTCAAAGCTTATATCTATAAAGAGAATAGAGGGTAGTCTTACCATGCAATACTCTAATATATCTGATGTGTCTAATTTTTCTAAATTAGAATTTATTGGAGGCGATTTAATAATTAGAAACACTGCAATTAAAAATTTAAACGGTTTTAGTCAATTAAAAACAATAAATGGTAGTTTAGAAATTCATGAAAACAACTATAGAGGCCCGTTAGAAACGATTAGTGGATTTGAAAACTTAGAAAGTATTATGGGTGATTTTCAAATTAGTAATTATTTTATAAAAAGCATTATTGGATTTAATAAATTGATTGAGGTTCAAAAATATTTTTCAATTTCTGGAAATCCATCATTAATTACATTCCCAAAATTTGAAAGTTTGAAAACACTTGGAAACAGTTTAGTAATCGAAAACAATGATTCTCTAGAAATCATTGATAGTTTTGATGCATTGGAAACCATAGGATGGGACTTAAAAATTGGTAATTCCTCATTAATTTCAATGCAAGGTTTTAACAAATTAAAAGAAATTACACGATTTTTTGAAATACTTAGTCCCTCATTGAAAATCATGCCTTCATTTAACAATTTAGAATTAATTCGAGCTGGATTAACGATTTCGGGATCTAGTTTAACGAGTATATCAGGTTTCAATAATCTCAAATCAATAGGAGAATGGTTTATAATGTATGAAAATAATGAACTTACCACAATTGATGGTTTTAATAATCTGAACCACATTTATGGAGTGGTAGATATTAAAGTAAATACTAAATTGCAAAACATCAAAGGTTTTAATCAATTGCTAAGTGTAGGAAGACTTATTATTGGCGGCAACTCTTCCTTAATTTCCCTAACGGGTCTAGAATCTCTTACAACCATAGACTTTTCATCATTATCTGACCCATCACTCGAAATCGACAGTAATTCTTCATTAACTGACTGTTCAGCTATTTGTAATTTACTATCGTCAGATAGGGATATGGGTATAATTAAAATTTTTGATAACCCTTCTAAATGCAGTAGTCAATTTGAACTTGAACAACAATGCATACCCGATTTTGATAGAGATGGTATTCTTGACGATTTTGATCTTGATGATGACAATGATGGCATTTTAGATACAGTAGAAGATAATGGAACTCTAAACAGAGATACTGATGGAGATGGACTTTCTGACTCTCGAGATTTAGATAGTGACAATGATGGCTGTTCCGATGTAATTGAGGCTGGTTTTACTGATAATGATCAAAATGGAACATTAGGAAACTCTCCTGACATAGTTGATTTAAATGGCTTAATAACTGGATATACAGGTGGTTATATAGTTCCAATAGACATTAACAATGATGGTGTTTTTGATTTTCAGACAGCAAATATTTTAAATGCTGGTGAAAATGGAAATTTATCTATTTGTAATATTAGTGCTCCTGTAAATTTATTTGATTCTCTTAAAGGAACTCCAAATATCGGAGGGACTTGGACTCCAACTTTATCAGGTAGAAACGGAGTATTTAACCCTACAATAGATTTGTCTGGAATTTATACCTATACCGTTTTTAACGGTAAATGCAACAAAAGCGCTACAGTTACTGTAAATATAGATGTAACTCCAAATGCAGGAGGGGATAGTACTTTATCAATTTGTATTAATAATAATCCTATTGATTTATTGAGTATTTTAAGTGATACACCCGACAATGGAGGTAAATGGACTCCGTCTTTATCAACTGGGACTTCATTCTTTGATCCAAAAATTGATCGTTCAGGGATTTATAAATACACCGTTACAAATGGATCTTGCCAAACTGATGTTGCTGAGGTGACTGTCAATGTAGATTTATTACCGAATGCTGGAGAAGATAACAGTATATCTATTTGCATAGATAGCGCTCCAATAAATTTATTTGATAAATTAAAAGGAATACCTAATCGTGGAGGTGTCTGGAGCCCAAATCTATCAAGTGGTAATGAAATGTTTGACCCTAAAATAGATGTTTCTGGAATTTATACCTATACTGTTTCAAATGCACAATGCGGAAACGCCAATGCCAAAATAACAATACAAGTAGATTCTTTTCCCAATGCTGGAGAAAACAACACGTTATCAGTTTGCAAAGATGATGCGTCATTTGATTTATTTAATATTTTAATAGGTTCTCCTGATAATGGAGGAACTTGGAGTCCAAATTTATTAAGCGGAACAGGATTTTTTAATCCTAATACGGATCTTTCTGGAACTTATAAGTACACCGTTACTAATACATCATGTCAGAGTGATTTTTCTGAAGTAATTGTTAATGTGTCTAAATTGCCAAATGCAGGTAAAAACAATAATGTATCAATTTGTGTAGAGAGTAACCCTATAGATTTATTAGATTATTTAAAAGAAAATCCAGATAAAGGAGGTGTTTGGAGTCCGAGTTTATCAAGTGGAACGGGATTATTTAATCCCACAATTGATAATCCAGGAACCTATATATATAAATTAGACAATGAAAAATGCGGTAGTGACTCAGCAGAAATTTCGGTACTTGTTACAAAACAGTCCACTATTCCAGATTACAAAATAAAGACAACTGATTTTGATAATTATAATACCATTGAGGTCCTAATTAATACGACCTTGCAATATAAATATTCATTAGATGGTATTAATTATCAAAAAGAAAACATATTTAATAATTTGCCAGGAGGAGATTATACAGTTTTTGCTAAAGAAACAAGCGGATGTGGCTTTCTTGAAGAAAAAATTTCATTCCTAAATTATCCTAAATTTTTCACACCAAATGGTGATGGATACAACGATACTTGGCAATTGAAAGGTTCAGCTTTCAAAAATTATTCGATAAATATATTTGATCGATATGGAAAACTTTTAAAGCAACTAACACAAAATAATCCTTCTTGGGACGGAATCTATAATAATGCTTCATTACCTTCTGATGATTATTGGTTTGAGGCAAAATTTAGCGATGAGCAAATAAAAAAAGGGCATTTTTCTTTAAAAAGGTGATAGGGCATTTTTTCTTAAAAAATCTAAATATCATTTTTTGGATGTCGTAGTATTTCTATAAAAAAAATACTTTTTTATAACTAGAATTAATCCAAATAAAAGAAACAAATTTTATTTAAATCATGGTGAAATCCAATATCAAAATCTAACAATAATTACTATTTCAAATCAAATTGTTACATTTTTTAAACCAAAAACCTTTATTTTATAGCACAATAGCGGTAAATTTGCAAATTATTAAAAACAACCGTAAAATAAACTTCTGTTGTTCTAATTAAAAAAAAAATGTGTTTCCCATCGATTGTTCTTTTTAAAATAAAGAACAACTGTTTGCGATCCAAAAAACATAATTCTTTTGGGTATCGTATAAAACAAAATATCGAAATTGACACTTTAATATCTTTTTTTAATTTTGAACTTCTATTATAATGACATGAAGTTACTGTGGTTATAGAAATTACAATTAAAAAAAAATAAAATGAGTAAGACATTATTTGACAAAGTATGGGATTCACACGTTGTACGTAAAATTGAAGATGGACCGGATGTATTTTTTATTGACCGTCATTTCATTCATGAAGTTACGAGCCCAGTTGCTTTTTTAGGATTAAAATCTAGAAACGTAAAGGTTTTATACCCAGAACGTACTTTTGCTACTGCCGACCACAACACACCAACTATAAACCAACATTTACCTGTTGCTGATGCCCTTTCTGCTAATCAATTACAAGCATTAGAAGATAACTCAGCAGAATACGGAATTTCTCACTGGGGATTAGGTCATCAAAAGAATGGAATTGTACACGTAGTAGGTCCTGAAAACGGAATTACTTTGCCTGGTGCTACTATTGTTTGTGGAGATTCACATACTTCTACTCACGGTGCTTTTGGAGCGATTGCTTTTGGAATTGGTACTTCTGAGGTTGAAATGGTTATGGCTACACAATGTATCATGCAACCAAAACCAAAGAAAATGCGTATCAACGTAAATGGTAAATTAAGTAAAGGTGTGGGACCAAAAGACGTTGCTCTTTATATTATTGCTCAATTAACTACTTCTGGAGGTACAGGATATTTTGCTGAATATGCAGGAAATGTATTCGAAGAAATGACAATGGAAGGCCGTATGACTGTTTGTAATTTAAGTATCGAAATGGGTGCTCGTGGAGGTATGATTGCTCCTGACCAAACTACTTTTGATTTCCTTGAAGGAAGATTATATGCTCCAAAAGGTGAAGCTTGGACTAAAGCAGTTGAATACTGGAAAACTTTGAAAACCGATGCGGATGCAATTTTTGATACTGAATTAAATATCAAAGCTGAAGATATCGAACCAATGATTACTTATGGTACAAACCCTGGAATGGGAATTGGTATCACTAAACATATTCCGAACGCCAATCAAGTTGAAGGTGGTGCGGAAACATATAAAAAATCGTTAGCTTACATGGGCTTCAACGAAGATGATGTGATGATTGGAAAAACAATCGATTATGTTTTCTTGGGAAGTTGTACTAATGGACGTATTGAAGATTTTAGAGCTTTCGCAGAAATTGTAAAAGGCCGCAAAAAAGCAGACAACGTTACAGCTTGGTTAGTTCCAGGTTCACACGTAGTTGAAGCACAGATTAAAGAAGAAGGTATTTTGGATATTTTAACTGAAGCAGGTTTCGTATTGCGTCAGCCAGGATGTTCTGCTTGTTTGGCAATGAATGATGATAAAGTTCCTGCTGGAAAATACGCAGTAAGTACTTCAAACAGAAACTTCGAAGGTCGTCAAGGTCCTGGTTCAAGAACATTGTTAGCTTCTCCAATTATGGCAGCAGCAGCAGCGGTTACAGGAAAATTAACTGATCCAAGAGAATTGTTTTAGAAAGCCTTGAGCTGTCGGCTGTCGGCTATGAGCCCACTGCCGAAAGCTCATAGCCGACAGCCCAAAGATGAGAGATTTTAGAAATTATAATGTTTGGCAAGAAAGTCATTTGTTGACACTTGAAGTTTATCAAGCAACGAAAGAATTTCCAAAAGAAGAGTTATTTGGATTAACAAGTCAATTGAGAAGAGCAGTTTCTTCTATTCCAACAAATTTTGCTGAAGGTTGTGGCTCTAATTCCGAAAAAGAATTTGGAAGATATTTGAATATTGCAATTGCTTCCTGTTCAGAAGTTGAATATTTATTATTACTGACTTCTGACTTGAAATATTTAAACCCTGAAATTCATCAAAATTTAGAAAGCAAAGTAATTCAAATTAGAAAACAGATTTATCAATTAAGACTAAAATTAAATCAATAAAATTAGTGCAGTTTTTGCCCAAAGCCCAAAGCCCAAAGCCGACTGCCAAAAACAAATAAAAATGGCATACGATAAATTTAATATACTTACTAGTAGTGCAGTGCCACTACCAATAGAAAACGTAGATACTGACCAAATCATCCCAGCTCGTTTCTTGAAAGCTACGAAGCGTGAAGGATTTGGAGATAATCTTTTCCGTGACTGGAGATACAATGGAGATGATACTCCAAAAGCAGATTTCGTTTTAAACGATTCAACTTACTCAGGAAAAATCTTGGTTGGAGGAAAAAACTTTGGTTCTGGTTCATCTCGTGAGCATGCTGCTTGGGCAGTTTATGATTACGGATTCCGTGCTGTGGTTTCTTCTTTCTTTGCAGATATCTTCAAAGGAAACTGTTTGAATATTGGTGTTTTACCAGTTCAAATTAGCCCCGAATTTGCAGAAACTATTTTCAAAGCAATCGAAGCTGATCCAAAAACAGAATTGGAAATCAACTTACCTAATCAAACAATTACTTTATTAAGTACTGGTGAAAAAGAATCTTTTGATATCAATGGATACAAAAAGAACAACATGATCAACGGTTTTGATGATATTGATTATTTACAAAACATTAAAGAAGACATTGTAGCTTTTGCCGACAAACTTCCTTACTAAAACAATAAAGGTTACAAGTTAATTTTAATAACACCCGACAGGTTTTAAAAAGATCTGTCGGGTTTATAAATAAAATACGTATGGTTTTAGAAATGGCTATTCTACAGGTAATAAAAGGAGAAAAAGTTCATTTTGAAAAAGATTTTGCAATCGCCAGTCAATTTATACAATCCATTCCAGGTTATGCAAGTCATAGTTTGAGAAAATGTATAGAGGAAGAAAACAAATATTTATTATTAGTTAACTGGGAAAAACTAGAAAATCATACTGTAGGATTTAGAGAATCTGAAGCCTATTTAGAATGGAAAAAATTGTTACATCATTATTATAATCCGTTTCCAGTTGTAGAACATTATGAAATGGTTTTTGAAAATAAAAAATAATTTTAACGCAAAAGATGAAAGCAAACAAACACATTCAAAGAGACGGACAAGAAGCAACTAAAATATATGATGATAGAAGTTTAGCAAATGACTACAGACATTTGTCTTCTATTTTAAGACCTGGAATGAAAGTTCTAGATATTGGATGTGCTACTGGTTTTATTTCAAAAGATATTGCAAAATTAGTCGGTGAAAATGGAAAAGTTACGGCAATTGATAATACCGAAAGTTTAATTCTGAGCGGAAAAGAATCACATCAAAACGTACCTAATTTAGAGTTAATCCATACTGATTTATTTGACTTTAACCCAGAAGAAAAATTTGATTTAGTTATTTCGGCTAGAGTTTTACAATGGTTGAGCAATCCAAAAGAGGCTTTAGTAAAAATGAAATCGCTGCTGAAACCAAACGGTCAAATTTCGATTTTGGACTACGATCACACCAATTTAAACTGGAATCCATTGCCTCCTGAAAGCATGCAAGAGTTTTACAAAACATTCTTAAAATGGAGACAAGAAGCAGGAATGAACAATAAAATTGCAGAAGATTTACCAAGTTTATTAGAGGAAATAGGTTTTCATTCTATTGAAAAAATCAATTCTGATGAATTTTATAATGAAGAAAAAGAAGATTATAAATCGAAAATAGGTATTTGGTCTAAAGTAGCTGGTTCGCTTCAAATGGTGGAAGAAGGCTATTTAGAAAATGATTTGCGATTGAAAGCCATTGAAGAATACAACCAATGGATAGAAACCGAAGCAATTTCTATGACTATGAAATTAAATGAAGTACGAGGCAGAATATAAGCTTTTGACAACCAAAATTGACACAAAAAATATAAGTCAATAATTAAACAATAATGGAAAAAAGAAAAATTGAAATAATGGATACGACACTTCGAGATGGTGAACAAACCTCGGGAGTATCCTTTTCGGCAGCAGAAAAATTAACCATTGCGCAATTATTGCTTGAAGAATTACATATTGATCGTATTGAAATTGCATCAGCTCGTGTGAGTGAGGGTGAATTTCAAGGAGTAAAAGGGATTATGTCCTGGGCATCAACAAAAGGCTATACCAATCGAATCGAAGTCCTATCTTTTGTAGACGGAGGCGTTTCTATCGAATGGATGAAAAAAGCAGGAGCTAAAGTTCAAAATTTATTGACCAAAGGTTCTTTAAATCACTTGACACATCAATTAAAAAAAACACCAGAACAGCATTTTTCCGAAATCGCCCAATCTATTGCTTTAGCAAATGAAAACGGAATTGCTACCAATGTTTACTTAGAAGATTGGAGTAATGGAATGCGTAATTCACCTGAATACGTTTTTCAATATTTGGATTTTTTAGTAACTCAACCTGTTAAAAGAATATTATTACCTGATACTTTGGGTGTATTGATACCTTCTGATACTTTTGAATTTATTTCTAAAATCACAACAAAATATCCAACTATTCATTTTGATTTCCATGCACACAATGACTATGATTTGAGTGTTGCCAATGTGATGGAAGCAATAAAAGCGGGCATTAGCGGATTACACGTTACGGTAAACGGAATGGGAGAGCGCGCTGGAAATGCACCTCTTGAAAGTACAGTTGCAGTAATCAATGATTTTATGCCAGAGGTAGAAATCAACATCAAAGAATCATCTTTATACTCGGTAAGCAAACTAGTTGAAACTTTTACTGGTTACAGAATCCCCGCCAATAAACCAATTGTAGGAGACAATGTTTTTACACAAACTGCAGGAATCCATGCTGACGGTGACAACAAAAACAATTTGTATTTTAATGATTTGCTTCCAGAACGTTTTGGAAGAAAACGAAAATATGCTTTAGGAAAAACTTCCGGTAAAGCTAATATCGAAAAAAATCTTCAAGAATTAGGATTAAAACTAAACCCTGAAGATTTAAAATTAGTTACTCAAAGAATCATTGAGCTGGGCGACAAAAAAGAAACAGTTACCAAAGAAGATTTGCCATACATCATTTCGGATGTTTTGGACAGTCAGACTTATGAAGAAAAAATTACAGTGGAATCGTATTTATTATCTCATGCTAAAGGATTACGCCCTTCTACGACTCTTTGTTTAAAAATTGACGGTGAAATTTTTGAAGAAAATGCTCAAGGAGACGGTCAATTTGACGCTTTTATGAATGCACTTTCTAAAATATATAAAGGCAGAAAAATGACTTTGCCAAAATTGATTGATTATGCAGTTCGTATACCTCCTGGCAGCAGCTCGGATGCATTATGCGAAACCATTATCACCTGGACAAACAATGGAAAAGAATTTAAAACAAGAGGATTAGATTCAGACCAAACAGTAGCTGCAATTATTGCAACACAAAAAATGCTGAATGTAGTGTCTATTTAAAAAATAAATTTCAATTAAAAATATAATTAAAAAATAAAAAACAATGAAATTCAATATTGCCCTTTTAGCCGGAGACGGAATCGGACCAGAAGTAGTTAACGAAGCAGTAAAAGTTTCGAATGCCATTGCTAAAAAATTCAATCATGAAATCAATTGGACACCTGCACTTACTGGAGCTTGTGCGATTGATGCTGTTGGAGTACCTTACCCTGATGATACTCATGACATTTGTATGGCTGCTGATGCTGTTCTTTTTGGAGCTATCGGACACCCAAAATATGATAACGATCCAAGTGCACCAGTTAGACCAGAACAAGGTTTATTGCTAATGCGTAAAAAATTAGGTTTGTTCGCTAACGTACGTCCAACTTTTACTTTTCCTTCTTTGATTGATAATTCTCCATTAAAGAGAGAAAGAATCGAAGGAACAGATTTAGTTTTCTTAAGAGAATTAACGGGTGGAATTTACTTTGGTGAAAAAGGAAGAAAAGACGGTGGAGAAACTGCTTTCGACAACTGTGTTTACACTAGAGCTGAAGTACAGCGTTTAGCAAAAAAAGGTTTTGAATTAGCAATGACACGTTCTAAAAAATTATGTTGTGTAGACAAAGCAAACGTTTTGGAAACTTCACGCTTATGGAGAGAAACTGTACAGGCTATGGAAAAAGATTATCCAGAAGTTACTGTTTCTTACGAATTTGTTGATGCAGTTGCTATGCGTTTGGTACAATGGCCAAACTCTTATGACGTATTGATTACTGAAAATTTATTTGGAGATATTTTAACAGATGAAGCGTCTGTAATTTCAGGTTCTATGGGATTAATGCCATCTGCATCTGTTGGAGAGCACACTTCATTGTATGAACCAATTCACGGTTCTTACCCACAAGCTACAGGATTAAATATTGCTAATCCATTGGCAACTGTTTTATCTGCAGCTATGATGTTTGAAGATGCTTTTGGATTAAAAGAAGAAGCTGAAGCAATCAGAGCCGTTGTAAACAAATCATTAGAACAAGGAATTGTTACCGAAGATTTAGCTTCAAAAGGTGCTAAAGCATACAAAACTAGCGAAGTTGGTGACTGGTTGGTTGCTAATTTGTAAAATATATTTCTTTGGAAATAAAAAAAGGTGTCAATTTACATTGACACCTTTTTAATATATGATTGAAAAAAATATTAATATCTTCCTCCTCTGTCTCCACCACCACGGTTATCTCCACCACGGCTGTTTCCACCATAACCACCACGAGAATCACCTCCACGGTTGTTGTTAAAACTTCTTCTTTCGCCTTCTGGTTTTGGTTCAGATTTGTTTACAACGATTGCACGTCCTTGAACAGTAGCTCCGTTCAATTCGTCAATTGCTTTTTGAGCTTCATCATCATTTGTCATTTCAACAAAACCGAATCCTTTACTTCTTCCTGTAAATTTATCTGTGATAATTTTAACTGAATCAACTGCTCCGTAAGCCTCGAAAGACTCTCTTAAATCTGCTTCCTCAATACTGAATGGAAGGCTTCCAACAAAAATATTCATAAGTACTTATTTATAATAATTGAAACAAATGTACTCTATTTTTTTTCTAATCAACTATAAATTAGCTTATTTATCAGATAATTTATGAAAACATGCTATTTCATTATATTGTTCTCTTCTCAATTTAACAATAAAAAACATCTTTTTCAGTATTATTAATTTAAGAATCAACTCAATTAGGATTACTGAATAAAAATACAACTCAATATATTTTTAATTGTCCTTTAAAAATATATAAAATAAATCAACTATTTTGTAGCAATAGTGACTGGTACTTTGTAAAAAATTCCTTTTGTAAAACTCACATTAGGTTCTGATAAAGGAAGTATTGGTATCCCTTCGGCGTTAAACTTAAACTCGCCACTAATAGTATGATTTACAGCATCAAATTCTGTAATTATAATTTGACCATCTCCTTTATTTTCCCCAGTTGAAAAAAAAGTAGCAATATCTCCTTGTATTTCTTCTAATTTAGCACTATTAATATCGTCAATCCCTAACTTATAAGTTTTAACTGCTGTGCTTACGGTGTTCAAATATAAAATGTCCCTGTTTTGATAAGCTTTTATCTCCAACGAACCATCGGGAGCTTGAACTGCACTAAACAAAGTAGATCTCCAAAGTACATTATCTTTTAATCCTTGAAACGCAGGATTATTAAACTTTACCTGATCCTCACAAGAAGTCAAAACAAAAAACAGAACTATAACTAAAAAAAAACTACGCATATCATTTAATTTTGGAACACAAAAATAAAGGTTTTCAAATTAATCAATGTATTTTCTTATTCAAAATACTGCAAAAACATAGCTAACAATCCATTACACATTAAAACAATAAACTTATTAGATTGTTTGGATAAAAAATGTATCTTTGCACCCTTAATTAATCGAGGTCGAGTACCTCAAAATTTAATCATACGATTATGTCAGTAAAAATTAGATTACAAAGACACGGTAAAAAACAAAAACCTTTTTACTGGGTTGTAGCTGCAGATGCACGCTCAAAAAGAGATGGTAAATACCTAGAAAAAATTGGTACTTACAATCCAAACACAAACCCTGCAACTATCGAATTAAACTTGGATAGCGCAGTAAAATGGTTGCACAATGGTGCTCAACCTACTGATACAGCAAAAGCTATTCTTTCTTACAAAGGAGCTTTATTGAAACACCACCTTGATGGAGGTATTCGTAAAGGTGCTTTAACTCAAGAACAAGCTGATGCAAAATTAGCTGCTTGGTTAGAAGCTAAAGCTGGAAAAGTTGATGCTAAAAAAGATGGTTTGTCTAAAGTACAAGCTGATGCTAAAGCTAAAGCTTTTAAAGCAGAACAAGCTGTAAACGCAAAACGTTTAGCTGATGCTGCTCAAGCAGAAGCTGATGCAATTGCTGCTGCAACTCCTGCTGTTGAAGAAGAAGTTGTTGCTGAAGCTGAGGAAACTCCTGCTGCAGAAGAAAATAACGAAACAACTGAAGCATAATTTTAGTAGGCGACGATGCGTAAAGAAGATTGTTTCTATTTAGGTAAAATTGCCAAAAAATTTAGTTTCAAAGGGGAAGTCTTAGCTTATTTAGACACAGACGAACCTGAGTTATATCAAAACTTGGAATCAGTGTTTGTTGAATGCAACAAACACTTGGTTCCTTTTTTTATTGAAAACAGTTCTCTTCACAAAAACGATTTTCTTCGAATTCGTTTTGAAGATATAAATACAGAAGAAGATGCAGATGCTCTTTTAGGCAACGACCTTTATCTACCTTTAAAAATGTTACCTAAACTTACAGGGAACAAATTCTACTTTCACGAAGTAATTGGTTTTGAAGTAGAAGACAAACGTCTTGGTTATGTTGGAGAAATCCAATCTATCAACGACACCACCGCACAGCCTCTTTTTGAAGTTCTCAAAGGAGATGCCGAAATACTAATTCCTATGATTGATCATTTCTTAGTTAAAA
This sequence comes from Flavobacterium sp. 5, assembly GCF_002813295.1. Taxonomy (NCBI): domain Bacteria; kingdom Pseudomonadati; phylum Bacteroidota; class Flavobacteriia; order Flavobacteriales; family Flavobacteriaceae; genus Flavobacterium; species Flavobacterium sp. 5. The sequence goes on along the minus strand of NZ_PHUE01000001.1, from coordinate 2,568,772 downwards.
TTGACAGAGAAAATAAAAAAGTCATTATGGATTTACCTGAAGGCTTAATTGAAATGTACCTTTAATAAGATAAGCTTATTCGATTAATCGTTTATTTGATTATTTCTTAACAATCTAAAATCTGCATGTCAAAATTCCAATTCAAACAATTCTCAATAGAGCAAGATCGATGTGCAATGAAAATTGGAACCGATGGCGTTTTATTAGGAGCATGGACTCCAATTAACAATCAAACATTTAGCATTTTAGACATTGGGACCGGAACCGGAATCATTGCACTAATGTTAGCACAAAGAAGTTCAGCCGAACAAATTGATGCCTTAGAAATTGAAGAAAATGCCTTCGAACAAGCTACCGATAATTTTGAAAATTCCCCTTGGAACGATCGCTTATTTTGTTTCCATGCTGGTTTAGATGAATTTGTAGAAGATCCAGAAGACGAATATGATTTAATCATTTCCAATCCTCCGTTTTATAGTGAAGATTACAAATCAAATGACGATCAACGCGATTTAGCACGTTTTCAAGATTCTATGCCTTTTGGACAATTGATTGAAGCTGCAGATTTATTACTTTCTGAAAACGGAATTTTCTCCGTTATTATCCCTTTTAAAGAAGAAGAAAATTTTATAGCTATTGCTAAAGAATACGAATTATATCCTATAAAAATCACCAGAGTTAAAGGGACACCAACAACCGAAATTAAACGTTCTCTCTTAGCTTTTAATCGAAAAGAAAATCATCACTTCCATATTGATGAATTGACTATCGAAACAGAACGACATATTTACACTCCTGAATATATTGAACTGACAAAAGATTTTTATTTGAAGATGTAATTCACATTTTACACGATTTATAAATACTTAAATCATTTTCAGTACAATATATTTTAATAAGAAGCCAAAAAAACCAAATTAATCATCAGTAAAAATGACTAATTTGGCTGGTATAAATCTTAAAATTTAGCTACAAATTACTTTCCTATACAGTAGGTACTTCCTGGATCAATATCTCCCTCTGGGAAATTTTTACAAAAAAATGTCCTCTTAACAGTAAAACAATTGTCATCAATACTCACGACAGTCATAGTAATCCTGTCACCTACTTCCATTTGTGATTCTCCCAGTTTTTTAACGCAAGTGATTTCATATTCACAGTCACTAATCGTTTTAACACTCCAAACCAAGCGAAGTACACCGTTTTCATAGCTTTCTTGAGTTGCTCCTTTTAATATAAAGGTTCTATTCGGATAGTCTGGATCAAATGCTTTGATATTCTTTAATTTACTGCAATCTAAAGCTTGTGAATGCCCCAATACAGTTATAAATAATAAAATAAAAAGAAATAGTACTTGTTTTTTCATAATTGAAGTTTTGTTAATGTGATAAATAAAGGTTGATTTGGGTTCTATTATTTTAGTCAACAATATTACAAAATTACATAGTTCTATCCAATTCTAATGACCCACTTTCTTACTTCAATTTATTGTCAGTTTTATCTTTGAATACAAGATAACATCAATACTAATTTACTTTAAAAGTGATTCTAAAATACAATAAACACTACTAAAAACCTCCCGAAAATCAAAAAAAATAATAATTATTGCTATATCATAAAAAATAATAAATACCGCATATCCGTAATATCACAACAATAAATAGACTCAAAACCTTTAGATTAAAAATTCAACAAGAAAATTAAATTTTAAAGATTAAATTTTGCAATTAAAGGGCTGCTCAACAAAAAAATATAAGCAAATATTATTCATTACATTAAAGCTAAAAATATTACAAAAAAATAATTAAATTTGATTATCAAATTAAGTTAATTAATGCGTTTACGCTCAATTAAACACATTTGATTTGACCTTTAAAAATTGAAACTATGAAACACGTATTTACCCTCACCTTCTTTTTTCTGTTTTCATTAAATTTATTAGCCCAGTCTCCAACAATATCTAACAAAAATTTTTCTATTGGTAGCTATGGCCGAGCAGGAATAGCTTATGCCTTAGGAGCTTCAAACAGTGATTTCCCACAATCACTAAATTTAAATGGAATGGGGTCCATTGGAGGTCGTTTTGAAGAAAATGACTATTTTGAATTAGTTACTGCCTTACACTTCAATCCAGCTATTGCGGGTGAAGAAAAAACTAAAATCAATGTACAGGCTCGCTTTTCCTTTTATACCACTCAAGGCCAATTAATAGGTAACGTTTCTAATAAGTCAATAGGCGGAATCACAACCGCTCTACCTGAACTATATGCCGAAGCTAACAATATAATGGGTAGTGATTGGAGTATATGGATGGGAGCAAGACTATTTCGTGGCGATGACATTCATATTATTGATCATTATTATTTTGATGATCATTCAGGGCAAGGAGTTGGTATAAAATACAAAAACACACAATTTTCAGAAATTTTTACTGGTTCAATTGACACAACATCAACATTACCACCAAACTTTTACCTCAATATCGTAAATGGCACTCCTACTTTAGGGTTACGTAATAGATACGTTTCTATCATAGAACACACAATAACAACCAACAATGGATACGTGAAATTACTTGGTGAATATCAGCGTCTACCCTCAGGCACGGCTCAAGGCGCAGATACTTTTTATAATTATCCTGCTGATAACGGATATGTTGTTGGAGCAAAATATTTTAAAAACATCAATTCTAAACTTCCTGGATCTTTTAATGCCGTGAGTGCTCGTTATGGTACTGGTATTGCCAATGGAGGAGATGGCGGTAGCAGCCGAACCTACGTCACATATGGAGCACCTAATCTAGAAACCAACAGTTTTAAGAAAGCTTATTCTTTGGCTATAACAGAAACTTTTTTACTTAATCTCAGCAAAAATTATTCACTAAATGGTTATGCAATTTACACTAAAAGCAGAGGAGCTAGTGACAGCCTAAATAAAGCTCCAGATTACCTAAACAAACAATTGTTATTTAACCGAAAACAAGATATTGCATTTGGAGCTAGAGGAACGTGGTATATCAAAGACTGGTTTCATTTACTGCATGAATTAGATTTAACCTGGAGAAAAGATGGCACACAAGACTTTGGTCAGATGACAAAATTTACTATTGCACCTACATTTGTACCAACTGCCGTTCGAGATGTTTGGGCTAGACCTCACTTTAGATTAGTATATAGTGTTGCTCATTACAATAAATTTGCAACAGACAACCTCTATTCTCCCTATCTCGCACAAAGTGGCAGCAAAAGCTGGGGACAATATTTAGGAGCAAAAGTAGAATGGTGGATATGGTAAAAACAAATAATCTGCATTTAATCAAATATTTTATTACGCTTTTCTGTATTAAATAACATTAAGCACAAAACAACTAAAAGAACAATCAAACTATTTTTTTTTGTCTCTCAGTGAATATTTAAAATAATATATTAAATACAATATTTCAACAATAATCAAGAGGTAACAATTAGTATCAAACCAGTATGTTAGATTGTGAAAATACAACAATACATATTAGTTTTGTTATATTTCTTTACGTAGATTTGTATCAATAATAAAAAAGATAACATGAGACCCGATTTATTTCAAGCCCCAGATTATTACAATCTAGATGATTTATTAAGTGAGGAACACAAACTAGTTCGTGATTCTGCTCGAGCTTGGGTAAAACGTGAAGTTTCACCTATTATAGAAGAATATGCACAAAGAGCAGAATTCCCTAAACAAATCATAAAAGGTTTGGGAGAAATAGGTGGCTTTGGCCCTTATATTCCAGTCGAGTATGGAGGTGCTGGTTTAGATCAGATTTCTTACGGTTTAATCATGCAAGAAATAGAGCGTGGGGACTCTGGTGTTCGTTCTACATCATCAGTTCAATCTTCATTAGTAATGTATCCAATTTGGAAATATGGTAACGAAGAACAAAGAGTAAAATATTTGCCAAAATTAGCCACAGGAGGATTAATGGGTTGTTTTGGACTAACAGAACCTAACTACGGGTCAGATCCTGGAAGTATGATTACCAACTTTAAAGACATGGGAGACCATTATCTTTTGAATGGTGCCAAAATGTGGATATCCAATGCTCCTTTTGCAGATATTGCAGTAGTTTGGGCTAAAAATGAGGAAGGAAGAATACACGGATTAATTGTAGAACGTGGCCTGGAAGGTTTCACAACTCCAGAAACCCATAATAAATGGTCCCTTCGAGCATCATCGACTGGGGAATTGATTTTTGATAATGTTAAAGTCCCTAAAGAAAATTTATTACCAAATAAATCTGGATTAGGTGCGCCTCTTGGTTGCTTAGATTCGGCTCGATACGGAATTGCCTGGGGAGCAATCGGTGCCGCAATGGACTGCTATGATACAGCTTTGCGATATGCTAAAGAAAGAATACAATTTGACAAACCGATTGCAGGCACACAGTTGCAACAAAAGAAATTGGCAGAAATGATCACTGAAATAACCAAAGCACAATTATTAACATGGAGACTTGGTGTCTTACGAAATGAAGGCAGAGCAACAACATCTCAAATTTCTATGGCTAAAAGAAATAATGTAGATATGGCTCTCCATATTGCACGTGAAGCCAGACAAATGCTTGGTGGAATGGGAATAACTGGCGAATATTCAATCATGCGTCACATGATGAATTTGGAATCTGTAATTACTTATGAAGGAACTCACGATATCCATTTATTAATAACGGGAATGGACGTAACCGGAATTCCAGCTTTTAAATAAAAATCATACAAATACTAAAATAATTATAAAATTGATATCAAAGCTTCTTGAAAACAGGAAGCTTTTTTATTTTTACAAAAAAATACCCCCTTATGAATATCGCAACAATCAACATTAACATACAAACTCAAAAACAACAATTATTAAATCATTCATTATACAAAAAAATCAATACCATTGATGATTTACATTGCTTTTTAGAAAATCACGTATATGCTGTTTGGGATTTTATGTCACTATTAAAAGCATTGCAAAGCAAACTAACATGCACAACAACACCTTGGTTTGCCACCCCATATCCTGAAACACGATACTTAATCAATGAAATTGTATTAGCAGAAGAAAGCGATCTAAACATTGATGGCAGACGTTTGAGCCATTTTGAAATGTACCTGGAAGCAATGCAAGATTGTGCGGCAAAAACAACTCATATTGAACAATTTTTAAGAGAGGTTGATTCACTTCAGAATATATTTGTAGCTATTAAAAAAAGTAATTTACATCCAAATATCAAAGCCTTTCTCGATTTTACATTTAAAGTTATTGAAGAAGGAAAGCCTCATGAAATAGCAGCGGCATTTACTTTTGGTCGAGAAGATCTGATTCCAAATATGTTTACTGAAATTTTGAAACAATTTCAATCCAAATTTCCAGCGTATAAATTAAACAAACTTCTTTATTATTTTGAAAGACATATTGAATTAGATGCAGATGAACATGGTCCAATGGCAATGACTATGATAAATGAACTTTGCGGAGATGACCAAAAAAAATGGTCAGAAGTACAAAACATCTCCATCTTAGCTTTAGAAAAAAGAATAGCGCTTTGGGATGCTATCGAAGAACAAATTATTCTAAAACCTGAAATGGTTTAGCCAGAAAAAGTATAATCGTAATTTAAATAATTTAATCCAAATTAGAAAAATGGCTTAAATAAAAAAATGGGGTTTAAAGACCCCATTTTTTATTGTTTCTAATCTTCATTTAGTAAAAATTAAGACTCTAATTCTCTGGAGCTAATTCTAATTCTAATCCATCAAGACTTTCAGTGATAGGAATTTGACAACCCAAACGGCTATTTGATTTTACATAAAATGCTTCAGAAAGCATAGCTTCCTCATCATCGCCCTTTTCTGGCAAAACTACATCATTAAGAACATAACATTGACAAGATGCGCACATCGCCATTCCTCCACAGGTTCCTTCAACAGGAAGCTCATAAGCCTTGCAAAGTTCCATTATGTTCATCGCCATATCAGTAGGCGCTTGTAAATCATGAATTACTCCTTCTCTATCTTTAATTTTTATTAAAACGTCCATTTATTATTTTATTTTGTGCTAATTTATTTTATTAAAAAAAGCCGTTCCAAATCGTATTACCCCTTTATTTCAAGGTCAACGGCCATTTCTTTATGATTTTCTTTATTCAGTATTCTTAAACCAATAATATCTGCCTGATTGATAATAAAAGTAACTACTGCATTTGGTGCATAAGCCCCGTCATGGGTTTTAAACACCAACTTTCCTTCATAGGTTAAATTTACTAAGCCTTTTTTATCAGTCTTATTTTTGGTTTGTATCTGCGAAGTAAATTCGGCAGTAACATAGGCACTATTGTCTAACATATTTGCCTTACCACCGCTAAGTTCAGTCAAAAATTCGGCATTAGAAATCTTTAATTGACCATTTCTGTTAGAATAAATATCAACCATTTTGCTGAAATTTATTTCACTCCATGTCTCATCAACATTCACATAAGTTTTAGTAACAAATGCTTCTTGTATTGGTTCTTGTCCATAAGTTTTATAAAGACATAAAAATAAAACGAGTAATAAATACAGTTTTTTCATAATTCAAAGTTGTAAGTTAGTGTTACAAATGTAAATTTTTATTTGAAAAATCAAATAAAAATAATTTGAATTATTTACACTGTTTTTTATACATAACAAAAAAAACAGCTGTTTTATTGGCAATTCCTTAATAATATTCTTTTAAAAAACCCTTTTTTATTGCATTTTAACAAGTAAGAGATTCTAATTTGACAAACCAAATAGCGATTCTTATAATACAATAACTACTTTTCTTTGACTAAAAAACACTCCAAAACTTCTTAAACACGAAACTTAACTGCTTTTAACGCTAATGTTATTTACAAAACATTAATAACTGTTTCTATTTGAGGAGCATACTTCTTAATTGTAGTTTCTACCCCTGCTCTCAAAGTCATTTGGTTAACGCTGCAACTAGTACAAGCTCCTTCAAGTCGTACTTTTACATGTTTTCCTTCATCAATTGAAATGAGCTTAATGTCTCCACCATCTGAATTCAAAAAAGGTCTGATTTCATCTAGCGCTTTCAAAACATTATTTGTTAATTCTTCTGTTTTCATAAATTGGTATCTATTGTTTGCTATCTTCTAGTTCTATCAAAATTACTAGATGTAATTTCAACTCAATTTTATCCATCGATAGCATTTGAATTAATATTCAAGCTTCATAATTATTTCTTAACAGCTGAACATCCAGCCATTGTCGTAATTTTGATAGCTTCAGTTGGCTCTAAATTTTCGTTTCTACTAACAACTTCACTTACAACATTACGTGTAATCTCATCGAAAACATTTTCAATAACAGAACCTGTTTGCAATGCAGCAGGACGACCATAATCTCCAGCTTCGCGAATAGATTGAACAATTGGAACTTCTCCTAAGAAAGCAACTCCTAAATCTTGTGCAAGATCTTTAGCTCCTTCTTTTCCAAAAATATAATATTTATTGTTAGGTAATTCTTCTGGTGTAAAATAGGCCATGTTCTCTACAATTCCCAAAACAGGAACATTTATAGCTTCTGATAAAAACATAGAAATACCTTTTTTTGCATCTGCCAAAGCAACAGCTTGAGGGGTACTTACCACAACAGCTCCTGTAACAGGCAAAGATTGCATAATCGAAAGATGAATATCACCAGTTCCCGGAGGTAAATCAATTAACATAAAGTCTAATTCTCCCCAATTTGCATCAAAAATCATTTGATTCAATGCTTTAGAAGCCATTGGACCTCTCCAAATAACAGCTTGGCTTGGAGATGTGAAAAATCCAATAGAAAGCATTTTAACACCATAACTTTCTACAGGTTTCATTTTTGATTTTCCATTAACCTCAATAGAAATAGGCTTTTCATTTTCTACATCAAACATAATTGGCATGGAAGGACCATAGATATCGGCATCAAGAACACCAACAGCAAAACCCATTTTTGACAATGTTACTGCTAAATTTGCCGTAACAGTAGATTTTCCAACGCCACCTTTTCCAGAAGCAACAGCAATAATATTTTTTATTCCTGGAATTGCTTTCCCTTTGATTTGGTTTGGATTTTCAGCCGCAGCAGCTTCTACTTTTATGTTTACTTTAATTTTGGCATCTGCCGAAACCAAGTCATGTATAGTTTTTTTGATATCATCTTCGGCTCTTTTCTTAATATGCATTGCTGGAGTGTGCAATAACAAATCTACAATAACCTCATCTCCAAAAGTGACTATGTTTGTAACAGCACCACTTTCTACCATATTTTTACCTTCACCAGCAATAGTAATCGTTTCTAATGCTTTAAGAATGTTATTTTTATCTAATTTCATTTTTAATCTTCTATCTGTTTATGCTTTTAAAAAGCATGTTTTATTTAAACTAATTTTAGATTGCAAAGATAACTCATTAAGTTCTTATTCTAAAGGATTTGTATTGGATTTGTTGATATTGAAATTATTCAAAATGATACTATTCATTTGGGCTCTCTTCATGTTCTAACAAAGTAGTCTGTTTTGGTTTTATTAGTTTCTGTAGTTTCTTCCTATTACATGTAAATTTTGATATACGTTGACAATATTATATAAATCAACTGCTATCAGTATTTAATAACTTTGAATATCATAAATTTTTGATTCATAGCATTTTACAAAAAGAAAATGGACACTTATTTTACATATATGTTAATCTGTTTTCACTCTTTTTTTAAAATATTAAAGTCATTCTGGAAAAATATTTAAAATTATAAAGTCATGAAAAATCTTAATTCCTTATTAATTATTACAGCGATTGGTTTTTTATTCTCACCTTTTTGCTATGCCAGTAAAGAAATAAAATCCATTAATGATAATTTATCTTCAAAAGAAAACACTTTACATCTTGAAAATAATTATTCTAAAATATTTCTTGATAGCACACTTACAGTTCAGCCTTTAAGTAATAATTCAATTAAAGCAAAATCTGAAGTTCTAAAAGAAGGTCAATATGTTTTATCAACTCAATTTGACAAACTCCAAAAAGTTCTTGAAAAATATCAAACTATTGAAAAAAACAATCAATGGAAAAGAATTGATATAAATCCTGCAAACTACAAAAATTTAAAACCTACTGACAGTGGAACAATTGTAAAACAAATTAGAGAACGTTTATTTATTGTTGGTGATTTGAAACAAGACTCTAAAAGTAACATATATGATGAAGAATTGATGGCAGGTGTTTTAAATTACAAAAAAAGATATGGACTGACCTTAAATTATGAGTTAACCTTAGAACACATAAATCAAATGAACGAACCTATAAGTAATCGAATAAAAACCATAAAACTAAATATGGAACGCTGTCGTGAAATACCCGAAAACCTTGCAAATGCATCAGAGTATATTATGGTAAACATCCCTTCGTATAGATTATTTTATATTAAAGATGGGAAAAACGAGTTTGCATCAGATGTATTTGTGGGCGCAAAATGGTCCGAAACTGAAACTTTCACTAGTATGATGGACAAAATTGTGTTTAGTCCCTATTGGTATATTCCACAAAGTATAATAGATAATGAATTAAAATTAAAGATTTTTGCAGACAAAAATTATTTGGAAGAAAACAACATGGAATGGAACGGAGGTCGCGTTAGACAAAAACCAGGTCCCAAAAACTCTTTAGGATTGGTTAAGTTCATGTTTCCAAATCAATATGATATTTATATGCATGATACACCTTCGAAAAGTTTATTTTTATTTGAGAAACGTACTTTTAGTCATGGATGTATAAATATAAAAGACGCCAAAGGTTTAGCACAGTCCATTTTAAAAAATGATCCAGATTGGTCAATCGAAAAAATAGATAATGCAATGAGTGGTGAAAAAGAAACAACTTATGAATTGAAAAATAAAATCCCTGTATATATCGGATATTTTACAGCTTGGGTAAGCGATGATAATGGAGAAATTAGTTTTTTTGATGATATCTACGGTAAAGATATTAATACTGAACAATTGCAAAACACTAGTGTCGTAATGGATTAAACAGTTTTATAGATTTTGAATAAGTTTGAAAGAATTAGCCATGGGAATTAATCGAGTTGCACCAAATAATACAATTTCAATTGTTCATCAAAAAAGAAAACTTAGTTTCTCTTTTATGAAATAAATTATGACACCGAGTAAAAAGTGTAATGATCTAGATTTTATAAAATTTGAATTTAAAACTTGTATATTTTTCATTAAAAGATAGATATCTGCATTTTTTCATCAAAAAAATGATTCAAAACGTTACAAACATTGTGCGTTTAATATTTTTTTAGATACATTTATACTACTAATTTTAGCTATATTCCTATTTAAGCTTTTAGAATCCGGAAAAATGAAACCTATAGTTAGATCTAAAAATGAAAAAATGAAAAAAATCACTTTAACACTAAATATATTACTGGCTTTTTTTGCGTTTTGTTCGTTTAAGCCAATAAGAGTAAAAGAGCATATAAACAAACACTCTATTTTTATGAATGTTGAAAATATAACTTTTAGAAAAGACTCAACTTTTCATCTAGATAAAACTTATTTTGATGTTTTTTTAAAAAAATATCCCAAATATAAAAACTACTTAACAGCTACTGAAACTTTATACAAGAACAGAAACTACAGTACTATTTGGTATGATGACAGATCTATTGGAGAATTAGGGCATTTTTTATATAATAAAGCAAAATTACTAGCAGAAGATCAAGATATAAAATCCGACATTCCTTATCTAAACGATATTGATCTTATCTTTAATGAAACTGCTGACAAAAAACCATCAAAGAAAGATTCCGAAATCCTACTCACTTGTATGTATATTTATTATGCAGACAAAGTTTATAATGGTCTTGATGAAAAAAAAGTAAAAGAATTAGGATGGTATTTACCTAAAAAGGAAATCTCATATGAAAAAATTCTAGATTCATTACTTATTACACCAACCCTAATAAACAAGGACAAATCTGCATTTTTTAGCCAATACTACAAACTACAAGATGCTTTAAAAAAATACAGAACTATCCAAAGGGATTACGAATGGAAAAGGATTGACTCAGCATCAGTTTACAAAGAATTCAACCCAAATGATAGCTCAATTACTATTGCTCAAATAAGAAATCGTTTATTTATATATGGTGATTTAAAAGAAGACTCGAAAAAACCGATATATGATAATGAATTAATGGCTGGAGTCTTAAATTTCAAAAAACGTAATGGCTTAACAATGAACAGTACCATTGAACCACAACATATCAGCCTAATGAACACTCCAATAAGCGACCTAATCCGTACCCTTTTAGTCAATATGGAACGCTGTCGCTGGATTCCTCCAATTTTAGAGAAAGACAAAAAGTATGTAATGATTAATATTCCATCTTTCCATCTGATTTATGTTAAAGATGGTAAATATAGGTTTGAATCAAATGTCTTTGTCGGTACGCGAATGACTGAAACAGTTATTTTTAGTGGTAAAATTGAACGAATCGTGTTTAGTCCATACTGGAATGTCCCTTCAAGCATCGTAAATAATGTTTTAAAATTTAAAGCCTCACAAGACCCAAATTACCTTGCCGAAAATAATTTAGAAAATAATAATGGTCATTACAGACAGAAACCAGGTCCGAATAACTCATTAGGTTTAGTAAAATTTATGTTTCCAAACCCTAACGATATTTACATGCATGATACTCCTGACAAAAGCTTGTTCGATTCTGAATCCAGAACCTTTAGTCACGGATGTATAAATGTACAAAAGGCAAAAGAATTAGCCATTGTCCTTTTAGAAGATGATCCAGATTGGCCAGTAGACAAAATTAATAAAGCTATGAGCGGGAAAGTAGAAACACCTTGTGTTCTTAAAAATAAAATCCCAATTTACATTGGCTATTATACCGCTTGGGTACATGACGACGGACAAATAAGTTTTTACAACGATATTTACAGCCGAGACGAACGCCTTGCAAAAACATTACATTTAGACTAAAATTAAAAAAGGAACCCTCTAATTCAGGGTTCCTTTTTAATTTCTGGCTCCCAGAATACAGTCTCAAAATTCATAATTTGATTGTTTACAACAACAACCCCTTCGCTTTCCAGTAATTGTTGCATGAGATTGGTTCCATCAAAATGATGTTTACCTGTGAGTAATCCTTTTCTATTTACCACTCGATGAGCTGGAACATCTTCTAAATTATGAGCAGCATTCATAGCCCAACCAACCATTCTGGCAGACCTTGCAGCACCTAAAACTTTGGCAATAGCTCCATATGAAGTAACTTTTCCATATGGAATTTGCTTAACGACAGCATAGACTTTTTCAAAAAAATTTTCATTTGCCTCCATTGTCTCTTATTCAAAAATATCCTTTAACAAGTTTAAAGAGTGTAACTATAGAGACGAGTCCGGTAATGGCTCCAATAATATAATTTCCATTGTTCATCAAAAAAGAAGATTTGGCTTCTCTTTTTTTGAAATATACGATGTAAAGATAAAAAACTAAAAAAGAACCCGTTACTACACCAAATACAAATGCGTAAATAAAAGAATCTATAAAATAAAAATAGCCATAAGTAGAAAGTGTGATAGATACAAAAACATAGTACGGAACAGGAAATAAATTCAAAGCCGATAGTAACATTCCTAAAAAAAATCGGTTCGTCTTACTACGTATTTTAATTTCCTCTTTGGGTAACTTTGGCCTTTTGGCTTTCCAGAAAAAATAAATAGTCAGGGCAATAAAAATAAACAATCCAATTTCTTGCAATTTATTAATTACATCAGGATGACTATTAATAAAATCTGCAAACAATAAAGCTAAAAAAGTTTGAAAAAAAACAATTACAGTGGCACCAATTGCAAAAAAAATAGCTTCAATTCTACCGTCTTTCAAACTTACTTTTGCAGCCGTCATATTGATCAAACCAGGAGGTGTAATACCAATAGCCGCAACAATAAATCCGAGAAAAAAAGGTAATAATAATGCCATCTTTTGTTTTTAATCAATCCCTAAACAAAGCTTCGGTTTTAGTCTTAGATTTCAATTTTCATCCAATGTTATCTACCAATGCAAATAAAAATAAATATGTAATCCAAATACTATTTTATCTTGAAACGAATATACGTAATTGCTTTGTTAATTTCCAAATATTGTTTTTCATAAAAAGTCTGAAAAGCAGTAACTTCTTCTGGACTTCCTTCATTAACATATACATTATGATTGGCATACAAAACTTCATGTCCTTCACCATGTAACAACCCAAGTGTATAACCATGCATGAATTCACTGTCGGTTTTCAGGTTAACAACACCTTCTTTTTTGAGGATTTTTTTATACAACTGTAGAAATTCAGAATTGGTCATTCTATGCTTAGTTCTCTTGTATTTTATTTGAGGATCTGGAAAAGTAATCCAAATTTCATCAACTTCATTTTCGGCAAAAATATGATTGATTAATTCGATTTGAGTCCTAATAAATGCCACGTTATGCAGTCCTGTTTCTACAGCCGTTTTTGCACCACGCCAAAAACGAGCACCTTTAATATCAATTCCAACGAAGTTTTTATTAGGGTATCTATCAGCCAAACCAACAGAATATTCTCCTTTTCCACAACCCAATTCAAGTACTAATGGGTTATTATTTTTAAAAAAATCTGAATTCCATTTCCCTCTTAGTGGAAATAAATCTCCAACGACTTCTTCTCTTGTTGGTTGAAAAACATTATTGAATGTTTCGTTTTCTTTGAACCTTTTTAATTTATTTTTACTTCCCACGATATGATTACGATTTCGGCAAAATTAAGGAATTATATAAGAATGATGGCTCAAGTATCGAAAAAATCAAAAATTATCATTTAGAATCCCTTTTTTGAAGTAAAACATCTTCTATGGGTGCAATGATTTTAATCACTTCATTAGTATTATCATTTGGAATGGTCATAGACAAAACATACTGTTTTATTTTCCATTCCTTTCCTATTTTTACAAGGACACCAGAACCTCTACAAATTTTCATTTGCGTATTCAAAAGTTCATCAAACCAAGCAAGTTTACCAGAATTATCAAAATAAACATGACGCTCAATTGCTTTAAAATCCCAAGCTTTTCCTTTATCAAAATGCGGCTTTGCATAGGCTTTGAAATCCTTTTTGTTCCAGTTTTCAGTTGGATCTGTTCCAATAAAAATCGCATCTTCGGTCATCATTCCGAAATAATTATTAAAATTAGCTTCTGCCGCCGCTTTGTGCCAGGCATCTAGTGTTCTATTTACTTGTTCTTTTTCATCAGATTCCTTATACTGCAAAGGATGAAAACTAATTAAGATTAACGCTACTAAACTTAGAATAAATACTTTCATACTTTTTATTTTTTATCCTTCAAACTTCCCAATTTTATTTTCATCTCCCCATTTTTTCCATCCACGACTAGCAAACGAACCACTATTCCTTTATAACGTTTAGCCTCTCGTTCATTTTTATCTTTTATTTTAAAATCATCTTCTGGATTTCTTAATGGAATAACTAAGCCTAATTTTGTACCTTTTTTAAATGAATAAATTCCTTCTACATCAAAATTCAACACATTCGAACTCACTTTAAAATAGTCAACATTCACAATACTTCCGCTTATATTTAATTGCCCAGACAAATCATTGAAAACAATATTTTTTACATCGCGATTAGGAAAAGCAAATTTTCCAACTTTCATAATTGGTTTAAAATCAGTTAATGATCCATTTTTAATTTCGTAAAATAAATTTCCCTTAGCAGATTCATCCACCAAATCACCATTCTGATTCATTTTTATATTCAAATCGGCTTTAGCTGAAAGATTTCCTTTAATATTTTTAGGCTGAAAAGATGTAATTCCGAAATTCTTAAAAGAAGTTAAAAACTGAGGAATGTCGACCGTACTGATATTTACATTTGTTTTTACATTAAATGATTCTCCCTCAGGAATCATTTGAGAATTGAATGTAATCTTGCCACCACAAGTTTCAATTACACCTTGCTTAATAAAAGCACGTCTATTACTCAGTACTATATTGATTTTTGCATTTTTGGCCGTTAAATTCGAATATACCATTTTGTCAAGATTCAAATTTAAAACGACTTGACATTTTTTGACTAGAGCCATTCTTTTTTTAGTATCAACTTTTTTAGCCGGTGCTTTTTTAACCTCTGCACCCTTTTCCTTATAAGCCAAAACTCCCATAAACTTCTTAACATCCATATAAGGACTTTTTATATTGACAACAGCAACCATTTTTTCGGGCTGATCATAATAGAGATTAAGGAAGTTATCTATTTTCCCATCCACAAACACAATGTTTTTATTGCTTTGATATTTAATATTTCGGATAAACAAGGCTTCCTCTGTAAAATCAAGAAGAACATTCGTTTGAAAAGTTAGGTTTTTAGCTTTGAACAGCATATTCGCTTTTTCTATATTGACTTTTCCTGTAAAACGAGGTTTTGAAATACGTAGAGAAACAATATCAACATTAAATTTCAAATCAACATTGGCAGTACCTCCATTGAATTTAATAAAATCCTCTCCAAAAACATTCCCTAATTTCTCCACTTCAAATTTGGAATGTAATGTTCCAGTTGCGATAGGCTTTTCCAAATTAATAATTGCAGCCTCTGGAATTTCTATTGGAATTCCTTCATGAATTCCTTTGAAATCTTTAATGATTACAGCTGAATTAGCATCAACGTTTCCTAAACCATTTTTAAAATTATTGGTGTATTTCCCAACAAAACTACAATCTGTGGTTTCGCCTTCTCCTGAGACCAATACATTGTCTTTTATTTTTCCTACTACAATGATTTCGGGGTCACCCGCAGCATTCATGTCACCTATGATGCTGCAATTTGCCTCTAATGGTTTTGTTAGATTAAAATGATTTAGTATTTTAAACAAGTGTGGATCTAACAAACGGGCAGCATTTAACCACAAAATTTTAGTAGTAATATTGATATTCATTATTGGATGTTCTTTTTCTAAACCAAAACTCGCTTTGATATCAAAATCATCCTCACCTATTCCTAATCCTTCTGTAAGTACTTCAATTTTATTTTTTGCTTTAGAAAATTGTACCGCTAACTTCCCTTTTATTCTTTTGTCTTTTATAAAACTACCTTTAAGGGTACTAAAAGCCATACTCTTGGCAAAAACATCAAGAAACAAATTAGTACCCCAACCATCATCTGTATAATTTATTTTACTTTTTAAAGAAGCAACTTCAAAATGAAACAGTTTATTTCTTTGCAAATTTTGAGAAATAAATACCACGTTTTTAAAATCTATCTCATTGATTTCGGTATCTGTTTTAGACTTTGGTTTATTTGTTTTTGGTTTTGGCTTTAAAATATTTGAATTGGAAACTCCATTTTTATCTTTGAACAAATCAATTTTTGTATCAATCAATACAATTTTTTCGATTTTGACTTTTTTATGCAACAAGCTAAGAACATTCAAGCGTACCTCAATTTCACCAGCTTTAAGAACACTTCTTTTATGAATAGCATATAAACTATCTTGTAATTCTACTTTATTTAAAACCACAGTAAAATTGGGAAAACCAATCAAAAATTTATATCCAACATTACCAATATTTGCATGTCCGGAAATATTTTCATTAATTTTTTGATTGATATCAGTCATTATATCGGCTTTATTCTTTTCAAAATAAATACGTAAGCCAATAAAAAGAGCCAGAAGTAATGCTAATAATGAAATAAAGAAAATTTTAATTAGTTTGAAGATTTTTGTTTTTAAAAATCCATTCACTCTTTGAATAAGTCTATTCATGTGTAGATATTTATTGTTTTATGACTAAATAAATGTTTGCATTATGAATTTAAAAAACTGAATTGAGAACCAAATAGATCTCCTTCTTTTCAAAGTTAACATAATATATTTACAAAAATCGACGTTATATTAAATGTTTTAGTTCTTTACTTAATTATAAACAAAACAATTAAACAGTATTTTTCACATAAATTTAAACATTTGTTTCTTGTTTTTTTGCATTATGATTATTTAAGAATTAAAATTTTGTAGTACTTTTGAAACAATCAACCTCAAAAAGAGGTTTTAATCTAAAACGAAAAAATATGAAATCATTAAAAATCGTATTACTAGGTGCCTTTATAATGTTAGTTTCTAATACAGTTTCAGCACAAAAATGGGGAATTAGAGCTGGTGCCAACATTTCAGATGTTAATGTAGATGGATTGGACACCTCAAGTAAAACAGGACTTTATGTTGGTATTTACAAAGAAATTCCATTAATAAAAAGTTTATTATTTATCCAGCCTGAGGTACAATATTCTCAAGAGGGTTTTAAAACTAAGGGGGTTGAGGATACGAAAATAGATTATTTAACTGTGCCTATTTTAGCAAAAATTTATGTTGCCAAAATAGTAAGTTTTGAAACTGGACCTCAGTTTGGGTTTAAAATTAGTGATAATATTAATAAAACCTTTGCTGATGTAAAGGACTTTGTGCCTTCTTGGGCTTTTGGAGCATCTCTTAATCTTCCTCTTGGATTATCTATAAACGCTAGATATATTTCTGCATTAAACGATAATTTCGAAGTAAAGAATGGTTTAAATAATACTTTTGATTCAGGTAAAAATCAAGTTTTTCAAATAGGAGCTGCTTTTCAATTCTAAAGAAAAATAACTAAATTTATTATTACTGAAAAATGCCTTAAAGTTATTGCTTTAAGGCATTTTTTATGTTTATTCTAAACGTAAAACATAAAACTATCATACTATACAGTTTTCAAAATGATTTAAATATATTTAGAAAAGAAATAAAAACAAGAGAGGCTGCCCCAAAAGACAGCCTCATATTGTTATGATTTATATTTATTACTTAGTGTACTTTCTGTTTATCGAATGTCGTATTTAATGCTTTCTTGATTTTATCCAAAGCACCATGAAAGGCTTTTTCGATAGAATCGGCATGTTCTGTAACGGCAATTGGTTGCATATTTGCTGGTCTTGCTTCAATAAGGCAACGTTTGTCGCCAAAACCAGTCTTAGCACTGTTTTCATCTCCAAAATGCACTTCTATACGAGTCACTTTATCATCAAAACGGGATAATACTCTTTCTATTTCACTAGAAAAATAAGTTTCCAATCTATCGCTACCTTCTACATTCTTGTCTGTGTTGATTTGTACTTTCATAATTATAAAAATTTATTTATTAGAGGTCCCATATGAACTTGCTTATCATAAATGGTTTGATTAAACCAGCATTCTAACAGCTCATTTCACATTATTTTTTTTATAGCGTTTTGGCTATATCTCAAAGTTAAAAATTATTATCGAATACCATCCTCTTTTAGTAAAACATTATAAAATGAAAAGGTTTATTTTAACTTTCTTCTTCTAAACCCTCAAATTGTTTTTCTAAAGCTTTATCGGTTTTAATTCTTTTAACGGTTTCTTTTCTAGCAATCAATAATGGAATTGCAACTCCAGCTGATAACGCCAAAATGATAAACAAAGCCGAAAGTCCATTATTTGCTGTTTCGAAAAAAAGCTTAGGATAAACATCAGGATTCTTTTCAGCGGTTAATTTCACAACCCCTACCATTGCTTTGTAAGCAAAAAACCCTGGAATCATAGGGATTAATGCGGGAATTGAAAAAACTATTGGCGGGGCTTTACGGTAATGAGCCGCAAAAACACTTAAAAACCCAACAAGACTTGCACCACACAAAGTCGCAAAAACTAATCCAAATTCAAGCGAAATTATATAAAACTTCAACAATCCACCAAGTGCTGCCATGATATAAATAGCTCCTAAAGTACGACGAGGAACGTTGAACAATACCCCAAAACCAATCCCTGCACAACCTAACCATATTCCTTTTTCTAGTAATGTAAAATCCATTTTAGTGTAATTTAAAAATTAATAATGAAACCATTAACCCTAGTGCAATAGCAAAAGCAATAACCAAAACATTTACACCTCTGGTGGTTCCATTTAATATATTTCCGTCAATAAAATCGGAGAAAGAATTAATCATAGGCACTCCAGGAATTAAAAACAAAACAGAAGTCGATAATGCATGTATAAATTCTCTATCAGGATTTAAAAAAGAGTACAAACCGACCAAGAAAGAAGACGTTAAGGATGCAAAAAAGATGCACAGGTAAAAATTAAATTTAAGTTTCATAGTTTCCTGTCTCACAAAAAGCCCTAAGAAACTCCCCAAGAAACAAAGAATCATTTCGGTTAATCCTCCACCAAACAATCTACAAAAGGAAGCTCCTGCCAAAGCTACCAAAAACAAAACAACAAATCTTGGGTACAAGGCTTTTCGATCAAGTAGTGTTAGTTCATTATTTATTCGCTCTACTGACCATTTTTCTTCCACAATTTTCCAGCTCATGGTACTAATATCAGAGATGAGATTAAAATTAAGATGCATGTTGGGTACCCATTTTACACTAGTAAACGTTTTAATTTGATCTTTATACGTTAAAGTAATCATTAAGGCATGATTGGTGATCATTAAATCTGAACAACATCCAAAGGCTCCAGATATTCTATTAATGGTGACCTTGACCCGTTCGGTATTAGCTCCAGCTACTATCAGTAAAGAACCTATTTCTAGGAGCATTTCTCCCAGTTCATATTTGTTTGGTTTTGCAACTATTTCCATATAAATGTAATTGTTAATTTTACTCTCAAATTTAACGAATTAGCACCTCAAAAAGACTGATATTTGACAGTTAAACCTATAATTTATTTAGAGAATAAATAACAAGTGATTTCTATCGATTTCGCTTCTTGTTTAAACTAGAAAAAATTAAAAACAAGGCTTAATTTAGCGATTTTTAGATCTAATTTGATGATCTTTTAGAGTACTTTGCAGCTTACAAAATACAAAAAAACGCTAGAATTTTAATGAAAACCTATTTTTTAACGTACCTTTTTATCAAATTATCGATTTTAACATCGTTAATGTTTAAACTTTACAATATAGACGTAATTAAAAAAAGATAAATAGGTCGGCTAGTTTACAAAATTAAAAACCATTTTTAAAAAACTAAAAAAACTCCAATTCCTCTTATGAAGACAGATGCCCTAGCCCTGATGGAAGGGAAAATCCTTTTTATTTTTCCTTTAAAAATAAAAAGATTGGAATGACAGCAGGAATAGCTTCCAAATTAACTGAGAATAACAATTAGTAATACATTTATAATGAAAACTAATTTGGTAATGACGTTTGGTTGGTTTTAAATTTCTAAATTTGTACTCTAGTTTTAAGAAATAAGCATTTAAACATAAAATAAAAATAGTATGGCATTAGCAATAACAGATGCTACTTTTGATGAAGTAGTTTTGAAATCAGATAAACCGGTAATGGTAGATTTTTGGGCAGCATGGTGTGGACCTTGTAGAATGGTAGGACCAATCATTGACGAACTAAGCAGCGAGTATGAAGGAAAAGTTGTTGTAGGGAAAGTTGATGTTGATGCAAACCAAGAATTTGCTGCAAAATACGGTGTTAGAAATATCCCAACAGTCTTGGTTTTTCATAACGGAGAAGTTGTTGGAAAACAAGTTGGAGTTGCTCCAAAACAAACGTATGCAGATAGTTTGGATGCTTTGTTGTAATCTAAATTGAAATAAGTTTAAAAAGGTCTGGCGAAAGTCGGGCCTTTTTTTATGGAATATACTATAAGAACTTATGGTGTGTGTTTTTAAATTTTTAAATCATTTAATCTTTTAATACATTTGGGAGATGAAGATTGAAACGCAAATAAAAAAAATAGCTAGTTTTCAGCACTTGGAATTATTAGCCAATCAAGTGGTGGAAGGGTTTATTTCGGGCATGCATAAGAGTCCGTTTCATGGATTTTCGGCTGAGTTTGCTGAGCACAAAGTGTATAATACCGGAGAAAGCACCAAACATATCGATTGGAAGTTGTTTGCCAAAACGGATCGATTGTATACAAAATGTTTTGAAGAAGAAACGAATTTGAGATGTCATATTATTATTGACAATTCTTCATCGATGCATTATCCTAAACTGAAGGAGAATCAGCAATTTTATGAAAGTAAAATTGGCTTTTCGGTATTGGCTTCTGCTGTTTTAATGAATTTATTGAAGAAACAACGTGATGCTGTTGGTTTGAGTGTGTTTTCGGATAGTTATGAGTATTATGCTCCCGAAAAAGGAAGTGACCGTCACCACAGAATGATATTGAATACTCTCGAAGGACTTCTGGAACAGCCAAAAGAGAAAAAGAATACGGATACTATTACCTATTTACATCAAATTGCAGAGAAGATTCACAGGCGTTCGATGATTATTTTGTTTACAGATATGTTTCAGTCAGAAAATGAAGAAGCGCTGTTTAATGCCTTGCAACACCTGAAACACGACAAGCATAAAGTAGTTTTATTTCATGTCATTGATAAGGAAACAGAACTAAAATTTGATTTTGACAACTCACCAAGGAAGTTTATTGATGTCGAAACAGGTGATGAAGTAGTACTTTTTGCAGATAATGTAAAGGAAGAATACGAAAAAAGAGTGGGTGATTACTTCAAAAAGCTTGCTTTAACCTGCGCTCAAAACAAAATAAAGTACATTCCTGTTGGGGTTGACGAAAGTTTTGACAAAATTTTGACAGCATACTTAGTTGAAAAACAAAACTTTGGATAAACGAACTAAAAAAAATTTAAAATTCTCTATTAAAAGGCTTGCGTAAACGGAAATCTATTGTATCTTTGCCACCGCAATAAAGCAGAGGTTTGGTAGTTCAGTTGGTTAGAATACATGCCTGTCACGCATGGGGTCGCGGGTTCGAGTCCCGTCCAGACCGCAATATTGGGGAAAGCCTTTCGTAACAGAAAGGCTTTTTTGCCCAAATACGGTATCTAAAGCTAGTTGTGTTGTTTTCTCGTTTAGAACGAGATCGGTTTGTAGTTAGACCAATGAAAAGCTTTCCAATGCTTCTGAATTTATTCGGAATCTACGGATGGCTTTTTTGATTTTTAAGAGATTATTTTTTTTAAAATCTTATGTTATAAAATAGTTGCGTAAACAAAAATTAATTGTACATTTGCAACCGCAATAAAGCAGGGTTTGGTAGTTCAGTTGGTTAGAATACATGCCTGTCACGCATGGGGTCGCGGGTTCGAGTCCCGTCCAGACCGCTTAAATTGGGAAAGCCTTTTCGTAATGGAAAGGCTTTTTTTATGGATATAAGTTTTCTAAATTCTTTGTATTGTTTAGAGTACAGCTTTAAATATTTCACTTTTAGCATTTAGACAATGAAAAATGTCCTTAAAATAAATAAAGCCTTTTTGTATTATAGAATTTTCAATTTTTAATTTTGGAGAAATTCTTTTTACTTCTTTTGCCATTATTCGCCCATATTCTATCCCCTAATCCGTTACCTTGGGTTTTACAAATCGAAAATAAATTGGAATTGGTTTATTTAATCGAAAATAAATAATAATAAACAAAGCGTTTTAAAGCATTTAAATTTAAGTTGACTCATAACTTTAAGAATAATCGAGTAAAGTTTCTTAAATCAAATATTTTGCTTATTAATTACCATACAGCCAATAATAATCACTAACACTTCATTTATAAAACAAATAAAACGGACTAAATAACTTTGCCTTGTGTTATTTAATTCCGCTTTACTTTATTTATCAGCTTACTTTGGCTTATTTGGGTTCTATTGCTTATAGTTTACCTTGTTTATGTTTAGGAATCCTCTATCAAAAGTTTATTACTATTAGAATAAGTATTAAGCTTATTATAAATTAAATTATTAATTTTCTTCTCAAATTCATATAAAAGTTCTTCTCTCAAACTGAGATTTGTAGATATATGACTTCTTAATAGACTAAAAATTTCATTACGGTACTTTGTCTTATTGGTTCCAGTTTTTATTTTATTTAGCAAGTCAATTATTTTATAAATTCCAAAAGTTTTAAAGCCTTCAGTCATAAAGAATTTTTTTAATTCTGAGAAAGTCATATTTTCAAGTTCTACTTTGGCTTCATTAAAATTAATAAATTCAATACGTTCAAAAAATTTCTGAATTTGGATGATAATTTCGTCCCAATGTTGAATTATTTTCCCAACAGTGTTTGCTTTCTCTTTATAAAAAGAAACACCGCAAACAGAATTTACTTTTACTTCAAATCTTAAATATGAGTTCGTCACTTGGATAGGTTTATCAGCTTTAATAAATCTGCCTTTATGATAACGGTTTTTTGATTTAATTTCAATCTCTTTTTCATAAAGAATAAAGCTGTAATATTTCCCTCTAAAATAAAGAGTAGTATCACTTTCTTCGACTCTTTCAAAATCTTTGTACCAAACAAAACATTTCAATAAATCGTTAAATTTAATCTTTAAGCGAATTGTTATACCAGATTCTATTTTAGTATTTCGTCCTAAAAGTAAATCTTCATATAAAACATCAATTTTTTTAGCTATTTTCTTATAGCATTCCTCATATTGTGGCTTAGTTAATTCTTCGAGAGTATTTCCATTTAAATACCATTTTTTCAAACTTCCATTAATTCTTAATCTAAATATATCTTCTTCATCGTCATACCGCAATGATAGTAACAAAAAGCTTCTACTTTTTTCAGCATACAATTTTTTTCTAAAGTAATGGTAGTTTTTAGGTAAAGCTTTTTTACCCTCTTTGGGTTTAGGATGGTATTGAATCCATTCTTCAACATTAATCCTATTCGTAACATAATTATCAATATATGTTGTGTTGTTATCCATGACGGTTTACTTTTTAATTATATATTTTTCCAATTCGATTCGACTAATTAGAATTTTTCCATTAGCTATTTTTTGATTTGCCTTTAAACCTTTTTTTCTAAATCCGTCTATAATTTTTCGACTTAATCCAAATTCAATTTCTATATCAGATATAGATAACCATTCTTTTTTAAATTCTGGTCTCTCAGAATAATCCGCCAACATTTTTCTTGTTTCAATGACAAATTTTATAAGGTTACTATAAACTCGTCTTTCTACCATAATTTTAGCATTCATGTTTTTTATATTTTAGTTGTTACATATTTACATAATAGGCGCCAGCTATTTTTTTTTATTGGAAAAAGTCAAATTTTTTTCAATCATCAGCAAATCACGTAGTTGTTGAGACAAAAAAAGCGACCTATTTCTAGGTCGCTGTATGAAAAAATATTTTTTTAATTAATCAATATTCAATACTATTAAGAAGTTCTTTTTTATTCAAATTAAAATACTGGTATAGGTCTTTTGGCATCTTTTTAAACCAATCGTAATCATCACAATCGCAACTTTTTACTGCATCATCATATCTTTTTATATTTTCAACAATATATTTATCAATGTCTAATGCGTCTTTCCCCCAACTCCGATTATCTTTAAGTGCATTGCTCGTTTTATAAAATGATAAATAATCTTCATTATATTTATTGTTTAGATGTGTTTTTCTTATATCGACTAAATCCTTTACGAAACTAGTGACGTCTCTAAAACAATCCGAATAACCTTGGTCTTCACAAATACCACTAATTTTAGGAGAATAATGATTTAAGTTAATTAAATAATTAGGAAAAGAATAATTAGATTTAGAATTTACAACGTTTAAAGTGTCTTCCTCATTCACAGTTTCATTTTTTACTCTAATGAAATTAGTAGGTAGAGTTTCTAAATTAAAATCAATTTTACCTTTACTTTCCAATTGATTCTTTACTTCTTTAAAACTCATATTTTCAGACGTAATTAATGACATATAACCTTCATATTTATTGCTATAAACAATAGTTCTTTTAGCAGCGTCAGTTGAACTTGGATTTTCTCCATTAGCGATTAATGTATATTGAGCTTTTTTTACCAAATCAAGGTCTTTTTTTATTAACAATAAGGGTAATTTATATTTTAAATATTCTCTGATATAGATTAATTCTTCAGCTCTATCATTAAAAATAGTTTTATTAAAACTATTTTCAACAAGCGTATCGCTATTAACAAGTGTAGATTTTGCTGATTTAATGGATTCGAGAAATTTTGTAGCATCTTCCCTTTTACAAGCCGTAAATAGGATTAAAAAAATAAAAACGGATACAATATTTTTGCTTTTCATACTTAAACTACCTATAATAATCATTAACAGTTTTTCCAGGATTTTCAATTAGCCATTTTTCTAATTTATTTTCAGGATTTTGACTAATAGGATTTCGGTATAGATTTTTTAATTTTTCTTCTTCAATAATTCGTTCTTCTCTTTTTTCGTCAGTTTCTCCAAGTACATGTAGAAAAAAGATGCTTAATAAAGGAGAAACTATCAGGGAATATAAAATCCATAATGTGGTATTTCTTCCCTTTTTACTTGCTATTTCCGCAATAATGAAAAGAGGGATTATCATAAAAATAATTACAAAAAGTACTAGGAGCAAAGCTCCCCATTTAACTATTACTTCGGTGTATTCCATAAGGATTTGGGTTATAATTTATTTATAAGTTAGTTAACAGCTAAAATAATAAAATTGTATAATATATGCGGTAAATTTTAAGCGGTATTATTTACAATTTTCCGCTTATGGAAGATTTAGATAAAAATATCGAATTAAAAATCAATCAGATTTCACAAAAGCTAAAAGAAATCAGACTATCAAAGGGTTATACTAGCTACGAAACATTTGCCTACGAAAATGAATTAAATAGAGTACAGTACTGGAGGATAGAATCAGGAAGAAATATAACTTTAAAAACTTTAATCAAAATATTAGAAATACATAAAATATCCTTGAAAGATTTCTTTAATGACTTATAAACGTTTTTTTATTTACAAAGTAGAATTATAGGAGGAATTTAAGTGTCTATTATTGACCATTAAAGTCGAATAATATCCATAAAAAACCCGCTATTAGCGGGTTTTCAAGCGTTTTAGGAAAAATAATTCTTAAATTTAGTGTTGTAACTCAATCAAAATATTCTTTTATTTATAGGGGTAATTATTTATTATTCTTGAAGTCAAATCCTAATCTCTCATCTTTCCAATCACATTGAGATAGTTCTTCTATAAATGGGCAACCTCCCATACAAGTTTTTTGAAAGGAACAAGAATTACATCCATTATCTAGAATATTATTTCTATACTTTTTAAAAAATTCATTATTTTTCCATATATCTAGCATACTATGTTCTTTTAAATCTCCAAACCAATTATTATTTGTCATAAACGAACAAGGCATCATCCTTAAATTTTCATCTATAAAAGCAGAAAATCTTCCAGCATCACAACCCTCATAAAAATTAGAGTTTACATCTAAATATTTTACAACTCCCGAAATACTACAACTATCAAAACCTATTTTTAATACATTCTTATTTTCTTTTACGAGACCATAAAACTTTTTTATCTTATCAGTATCTTTCAGCAATAAAGATAAATCAGGTTTTCTGCCGATAGGCTTATAGTTTAAAAAAATTAGTGAATTAATACCCTCAAGAAATTTAGGTGTCTCTTCCAACCAAGAAATTGCTATATCAATAGTTTTACTATCGGTTACGAAATGTACATTAGCTTTAATATCATATTCAAATAATTTTTCAAGATATTTTCTAAAATCTGAATAAGGTTCATAAGCACTTATAGCAACAGAACCGCATAACTCTTTAGTTGCTTTAAGAATTTCAGGGGTTAACCCTCTACCATTAGTTGTATAGCAAGGAACAATACCATATTTTACAGTAGTCTCTAATATTTTTATAAATTCAGGATGTTGATTTGGATTTCCTCCGCCAAGAGCGACTTGAAAAACATCAAGTTCTTTAGCTTGCTTCATTATTAATTCATAATCTTCTAAAAGCATATGTTTTCCTTTAGGAGTAGAATTTCTATAGCAAAAACTACATCCCTGATCACACCAATTAGTAATACTAATATCTAAAAGTTCAGGTCCATGTTCAGCCCAAAGAGGTTCAGGAAAGCCTTTATCTTCAGCTCTAACAAAATAGCCAGTTTTTTTATTAAAAATTACTGAATAGTTTTGTTTTGGATATTTTTTAAAAACTACATTTGGATTACCAACCATCTTCTTGTGCATTTATATATAAGTTATTGCTTTCAATAATAAATTCATCAGTACAAAAGAAACTCTCTATATCATTATGGTCACTACTTAATTGCCCTGAATATACTTTTTTATCATTAGATTCAGCCTCCAAAATTAAAGGAAGCATTTCCTCTCCATTTTTCCAAAAATAACCTTTAACAAATTCTTCAAAAGTATCATAACTTTTATGATGATTTTCATAAAGTTCTCTTATTGGGGTCATATCATTTTTAAAAGAATAAAATAATTCTCGATATATATCTACAAATTCAGAATCATTATTAATACCTACAGCCTCAATAAATTCTTTAAGATTGAATTCTCCATCAGAAATAATTACAAATGAAGTAGATGAACTATTAGTTACAAAATCATATCTTATTTTCATATTTCTTGCTTTAAAATTTTAGTAATTCTTTTATACATAGTTTCGGAAGTGATAAATGTAGGTATTGAATAATCCCCATAGGAATGGTCATCCTTTCTATATATTTTACAATTAGGAAATTTGTTTTTCTTTTTAATAAGTTTTTTAATTTCCTTAAACTCTAAGTTATATTTTTTGAATAAATAAACTTCAAAAGTTTTATATTCAAAAGAATAATATTTCTCATATTCATTTTCTACATCAATTAATTCAGAATAAATAGAATTATGAATTCTTGTAAACATATCAAGAGAATACCCCTTATTCGCTCCAACAATTTCTAAGAATTTTTCTTTTGATAATTTTGGATTTAATAACCAAAAAGCTTTATAAAAATCATAAGCTAATACCATATCTTTCAATAAATTTAGTTATTTCATTTTTTAAGACTTCATTTTTAGCATTCATTATTTTTCTCAATTTAAGAGTAGCTATTTCAACATTCTTAAAATAATATTTCTCAAAAAGTTCTTTTACACTATAACTTCTATCGTTTAAAAACATATAAATTAATAATTCAAATAGCTTATGTCTATTTTCATTATTAACCCATCCTGAATATAATTTCTCCGTTAAAAAACTTAAAATATCATCTTGGTCAATTTTATCATATCTATAATTTGATGTTCCAAAATTTTCTGAGAAATTTAGTCTATACTCGTCTTCATTCATTTCTAATAATGAATCAAATAGAAAATCAATGTTTAAATTTTTCACATTTCCATTATTTATTAGATTCATAATAATTTTCTTTTTTGGAATAGACGCATCAAATAACATTTCTTTTAGGGTGTCTTTATCTTCTACAGAAATATCCTCATCGTTTACATTGAAAATACATTTAGCAAACACATTTTTAAACCATATTTGAGCACTTATGGCACTTTTTAAATCGGAATTAGTACTTTTTCTTGATTTATAAAATAAAAATGTACTACAACCCTCCATTAATGGAGAATCTTTTTTTACCTCATTTAATAGAAAGTCGGTAAATTCTTTTTTAGAATTAACATATACATCATGGATTAGGAAATCAGAAATTAAAAAATCTCTAAATTCATCAAAAGTAAAATTTACAACTTCACTAGAACCAAAAATGGAATTACCATAATCAATCAAATCACGTTTAATTAAAATATTTTCATCCAAAAAACGAACATATAGTTCCTTATCATCTCGAGAGTCTAAAATTTCATCTAAAACAATATTTGTATATTGTTTTTTTTCAATCATCCTCTTTACAACTTTTTTAATAAAGTTTCTAATGTCAAACGAACCTATAAGACTTGAACCATTAGAATTATTTAAACGATTATTAATTTCGGCAGTCTTTTTTGTATAATAATTATTAAATAGTTCTTCTTTGTATATATTGTCAATAATATCTAAATCACTATTCTCGTATGTTTCACAAAATATTCTAAATAATAAAAAATTTGATAATAATTGCCCTTTTACACCTTTATTAATATGTTGATAATTAATATTAAAATGGTCAATGTAATTATTGAAGAATTTATCTAATATTTTGCCATCAAGATTTCTTTCCATAAGTGAATCTATAATGGTTAAAGTATTAGAAAATTTAGAATTTTCGAGGTTTATAAAATTA
The DNA here is from genome assembly GCF_002813295.1 of Flavobacterium sp. 5. Taxonomy (NCBI): domain Bacteria; kingdom Pseudomonadati; phylum Bacteroidota; class Flavobacteriia; order Flavobacteriales; family Flavobacteriaceae; genus Flavobacterium; species Flavobacterium sp. 5. The sequence goes on along the minus strand of NZ_PHUE01000001.1, from coordinate 2,539,552 downwards.
TCTTTGTAATATTCACTTCTACAACTTAAAACTATTTTTACAAATTCATATTTCTGCATATCAGAAATAAACAATTCTAAACTAGTAGAGAAAATTTTGGTGTTGTAGTTTTCATTTATTCCATCAATAATAATTACAAAATATTCATTCTTTTCTTTACAAATTTCTTCCGCAACATCTAAAATATCTAAAAAAGTAATATTATCGTCATCAGGGAAAATCCTTTTAATGATTGATTGCCTTATATCATCAGATTTAATTTCAATACCAGTTAAAAAGACAGTGAGGACATTTTTTTTCAAAAGAAAATTCTCTACAAAATCACATAAGAAATTAGTTTTTCCTTGCCCAGCCATTTCGATTATCAGAATTACTTTAGATTTAAAATATATTAAATCATCAACTAAATCTCTTATTTTAGATTCAAACTGACTTCTTATATTTCCTAATCTGAGATGGTTTCCAATGAAGTCTTTTTTCGATTCCAAATGCTGATGTAAGCGATTAAAAAAATCAAGTGAATTATTTATTTCTAAATTCTCCTTTTCTTTTAAAAAATGTTCTATCTCTAATGAAAAAGGAGGCTCAGATTTTTTTTCAAGAATTAAATTCAAATACCTAAAGTCTAAAACCTCAATTACGTCAAATATTTTATCTAAATAAAAAATTGGGGAACAGGAATATCTTAAATAATCTTTTTGATTACCAACTTCCAAAAAAGTATTTTTTAAGTATTTACCAGAATTAATTTGAGCATCAAGTTGAGCTTCGTTTTGATTTCTCAAAGCAGAAATTAATTCATCTTTCAAAATTATTCTTTTCTCAATTATAGTTTGATTTTCTACAAGAGTAATTTTAGAGTTTTTGTTCCTATTAATATTAATTATTTTAATATTTGGTAATCTTATTTTCTTAAAAAAATTCAAATCCATTAACTTAATCTCTTGTTTTAATTTTTATTTCAGAATCTTTATTTTTATTAGCTTTTATTGTATCACCTTTAGATACATCCATATCTAATTTAGTTCTAACATTTTTATTAACTTTTAAAGCAGAATTTATTTTGCCTTCTAGTAAAAGTACTATTAGGGTAGAAAGTTGACCTAAAGCCGAAATTAAAGGTTCGTCTTCATAATTTTTTAAATACCACTTTATAGAAAGTAGAATCATTACGATATTAATAATTATCAATATAGTTTTAACAGCTTTACTCATTTTTTTACAATATAAGGTTATAACTGATAAATATAGGTAATTTTCTCAAAGTTAAACTAATAAAGCGGACTAAATAACTTTCTTCGTGTTATCTAATTCCGCTTTATATTTATTTTAGCTTGCCTTTGTTTAGTTGAATTTTTTTATAATTTCAAACCTTTCCATTTATTATTATTTGAAAAAATATTAGTAAAATTCTAGTCAGTATTTTAAATCTTAAAAGCTCTTGCAATTTTTTAAATTAGTTGCTTTCATTTTTTTGAACTAAAATTTACGTTAGTCATTATATCTTTCATTTTACCAACATTTACACCAGTGTAAGCATAAGTTTGGCTTAATTTTTTATGCCCCATCATTTTAGAAATATAAAAAACGTTTACATTATTATTTAGAAGAGTAGTACCGAAAGTATGACGACCAATATGAAAATGAAGCTCTTTTTTTATTTTAGCAATTTCACCAATTTTTTTCAAATATCGATTTACAGTTTGGTTTTCAATTTTAGGAAAAATATTTTCGTCTTCTTTCCTCTTGCTATAAAACCTACATATAATTTTTTTAGCTTGTAAATTAACAGGTACTTTTAAATCAACGTTAGTTTTAACTTGTTTTAGTGTAATAATTCCATTTTTATAATTTTCTTTTTTTAGAGCAACCACATCGCTAAAACGCATTCCAGTATAACAACTGAAAAGAAACATACATCGAGTTAGTTCATACTGTTTTTTTGAGGATAAATCGCAAATTTCAATTAGATGTATTTCAGCAGGAGTTAAATAAATTTCACTAGTATTGGGAGAAACATTTTGAAAACCTTTCCAAGATTCATTTTTTACAACGCCTAATTTCAAAGCTTCTTTTAAAGTCGTTTTTAGAAATTTAATCATATTGTATCTACCACTTTTAGTCTCTATTAAATAGTTGTCAAACTCAACCATAAAGGAATAATTTATTTCAGAAATTTTTAGATTAGGCTTAAAATGGTTCAATTTTTTTTCAAGAGTTACGTAATGGACTTGAGTACTTTCTTTTATAGTTTTAAAATGGCGTTTACAAAACGATTTATAAAATTTAGAAAATAATACGTCGTCCTCGTTTACAGATTTTCCATTCCAAAAGTTATTAATGTCAGCTTTAGTAAGTGGTTTTCCAAAACTTTTACTCTCTCTAATAAAATCTTCAAGATTTTGCTTCCTTTTTTTAATTATTGCATTCAGGTTACCATAACCTTTTCCAATACCTTGCTCGGTATTTTTATCCCAATGCTTAACTTGTATAAATTCAGATAAGGATAATTTTTGAGTTACATTATTACGTTGTAATACAATATAAATAGGACAAGTTTCGTCTTTTCTAATCTTGTCCATTCTTAAAACCGCTTTCACGGTAAAGTAATTTGTTTCCATTTTTTATATAATTTAGGAATTAGTACTTTATGTTATAACTCTAGTAAGAGTTTTAATAAGTTCTAATATTTCGGCTAAAGTATAAATAAAAACTTACAAATAATAATTAAATAATTGATATAGTGGCATTTGGAGTGTTTACCAAAAAAACAAAATTTAACACTTTTAACATTTAGATAAAGTAAAATCCTTTGTTTTTATCAATCAAAATATAGGTTAAGCAACTTTTTGAATTAATAAATTAGAATATTTTAGTAATGTAAATTTACAACAAACATCCCCTAGGACTTCCCCTATTATTTTTCAACCATTGTAAAGTGTAGTAATTACTCAAAATATCTGGATAGGTTCGAGTCCCGTCCAGACCGCAACATTGTTTAAAAGCCTTTTCGTAATGGAAAGGCTTTTTTTATGCAATAAATGCAGGTTTGCAAAACAAATCTATCTCCTCTTAGACAAACTAAATTATTTCTCAAATCCCACGTTTTAAGATTAACCCATTAATCTATTTTAATCCTACCCTAATTCATTCAGAAAAACAAAAAAGCCTCAAAAATCGAATGATTTTCAAGGCTTTTTAAACTTAAACTGTGGTCCCACCTGGGCTCGAACCAGGGACCACCTGATTATGAGTCAGGTGCTCTAACCAGCTGAGCTATAGGACCGGTTAAGAGTTTGCAATATTACTACATTTTTTTTATTGTCACAAGTATTTTTAGAGTAGATTTTCGAATATTTTAACCAATAAATAGAATCTGTTTTGAAAAGAACTGATTATGAATTGACTAAATTTTATTTTATTTATTTAATTTCCTGACATAATTCAATTAATACACCATTAGTACCTTTTGGATGTAAAAAAGCAACCAATTTATTGTCGGCTCCTTTTTTTGGCGTTTCATTTAAAACAATAAAACCTTCTGATTTGAGGCGCTCGATTTCGGAAACAATATCTTCTACATCAAAAGCGATGTGATGGATTCCCTCTCCTTTTTTTTCTAGAAACTTAGCTATTGGACTTTCTGGATTGGTAGCTTCAAGAAGTTCAATTTTATTAGGACCATTCATAAAGAAAGATGTTTTTACACCTTCGCTCGCTACTTCTTCTTGTTTATACGATGGTGCGCCAAATAGTTTTTCAAATAATAAATTGGACACTTCGAGGCTTTTTACTGCTATACCAATATGTTCTATTTTTCTCATTAGTTGTAGTTTTATGTTTCTTATTTGGGAAACACTACAAAAGAAAACTATTGTATCTCTTGTAGCCCTGATGGAAGTGGAAAGCCTTTTGTAATAAAATTGATTTTTTTCCTGGACAAAAAGAGCGACCAACGGAAGCTCCTTTTTGTCCTTGGAAAAAACAATTTTATAAAAAAGCTTGTAACGTACAGCAGGAAATTGCTCCTTATTATTTGTTGATCAATTTTTCAGTTTTTATTATTTTGGCAATTCGGTAAATCCCATGTTAAAGAGCGTAAACGCTTGTATATCGCAGGCTTCTTGTATGGTTGCTGTCACGGATTTTCCTGCTCCATGACCTGCATTGATGTCGATTCTAATTAAAACTGGATTATCTCCTGTTTGTTTTTCCTGTAACTCGGCAGCAAACTTAAAGCTGTGTGCCGGAACTACTCTATCGTCATGATCACCTGTAGTAACCATCGTTGCCGGGTATTTAACCCCTGCTTTCACATTAGCTACCGGAGAATATCCTTTAATATATTCGAACATTTCCTTACTGTCTGCCGAAGTGCCATAATCGAAAGCCCAACCCGCACCCGCAGTAAAGGTGTGATAACGCAACATATCCATCACTCCTACCGCCGGCAAGGCAACTTTCATTAAATCGGGACGTTGTGTCATGGTAGCTCCTACCAGCAATCCCCCATTAGACCCTCCACGAATAGCAAGAAAACTGGATGAAGTATATTTTTTGGCAATTAAATATTCGGCTGCAGCGATGAAATCATCAAAAACATTTTGCTTTTGCATTTTGGTTCCTGCATCGTGCCATTTTTTACCGTATTCTCCTCCTCCTCGTAAGTTGGCCACGGCGTAAATACCACCATTTTCCATCCAAACAGCATTGGCAATGCTAAAACTTGGTGTTAGACTGATATTAAATCCGCCATATCCATATAGAATTGTCGGGTTTTTCCCGTTGAGTTTTACTCCTTTTTTATGAGTGATAATCATTGGGATTTTAGTACCATCTTTTGAAGTATAAAATATTTGCGAAGAAACGTAGTTCTCACTTTCAAAATCTACTTTTGGTTTATCGTACACCGTTGATTTACCTGTTTGCGCCTCAAAAGAATAAATAGTCCCTGGCGTTATGTAATTGGTAAATGAATAATACAATATCTTTTCATCTAATTTACCTCCAAAACCAGACGCAGTTCCTAATCCTGGCAACTTAATATCAAGTACTAATTTGCCCGCCAAATCATATTGCTTAACAACAGACACAGCATCTTTCATATAATTAGCAAAGAAACAACCACCGCCTGTTGCTATTGTCAAAACATTTTCGGTTTCGGCAATAACGTCTTTCCAGTTTTCTGGCTTCGGATTGTTTACATCTACACTTACGACGCGCTTATTTGGAGCGTTTAAATCGGTAACTATAAACAACTTTCCTCCTACGTTTTCAACGATATGATTATCACTATTAAAATTATCTACAATCGTCACAATAGGACTATTTGGCTTGGTTAAATCCTGAATATACAATTCATTTCCGTAAGTAGAATTTGATGCCGAAATTACGAGATAATGATTGTCCTCGGTAACACCTCCACCTACATAGCGTCGTTTTATGTCTGCCCCAAAAATAACCTGATCTTCTTTTTGAGCTGTTCCTAACTTATGGTAATACAATTTATGTTGGTCGGTTTTTGCCGATAGTTCGCTTCCTTTGGGTTTGTCATAACTGGAGTAATAGAATCCTTCGTTTTCTTTCCAAGACACACCACTAAACTTAATATCTACCAAAGTATCTTCTATAATCTTGAAATTATTGACATCCATCAAAATTACTTTTCGCCAATCACTTCCTCCTTCAGATATTGCATATGCTACTTTCGAACCATCTTTAGAGAAATCTACGCCTCCTAATGATGTTGTTCCTAATTTTGAAAAAGTGTTAGGATCTAGGAAAATTTCTTCTTTCCCATTAGCGTCTTTTCGATACAAAACTGATTGATTTTGTAATCCGTTGTTTTTGTAATAATAAATAAATTTCCCTTCTTTGGACGGAGCACTTATTTTTTCATAGTTCCAAAGCTTTTCGAGTCTTGTTTTTAAAGCATTTCTAAAAGGGATTTTTGATAAATAATCATACGTAACTTTGTTTTCTTCTTTGACCCAAGCAGCAGTTTCAGCAGATTTATCGTCTTCAAGCCAACGATAAGGATCACTTACTTTAGTATCGAAATAAACATCAACTGTCTCTCCTTTTTTTGTTTCAGGATAGGTTATCGGATTCCCTTTTGAGTATTGCCCAAAAGAAGCGATTGAAGTAGATACAGCCATAAGAAATAGTGTTTTTTTCATTTTGATATTCATTGGAGTTTCCAACAAAAATAGAAAAAGTTTATTGGTTATGTGCTCGTAAAAGAGTTAAAAAAGGAACACTGATTTCACAAGTCAATACTTTGAAATAATTATTGTTTTTTGGCAGAAATAGAAAAAAGGTTGCTCTAAAATTAGAACAACCTTTTGTATTTCGTGGAGAATATCGGATTCGAACCGACCACCTCTTGCCTGCCAGGCAAGCGCTCTAGCCAAATGAGCTAATCCCCCAAAACGATTGGGCAAATATAACATTTAATTATAGGAATATGCAAATTTCAAAAAGACTATTCTGTTAATCTAAAAATAATCCATTTTGCTTCCTTTACTTTTTTAACTTTACATCAAAATACGCCTTATGTTAACATCTGATAAAACTGGAACACTCTTAACAACAATCGAAAACAAAATAGCTACAGTGCAGTTTGGACATCCTGCCAGCAACTCTTTTCCAAGAGTATTACTGGATCGATTGACTAATGAACTTATTTATTTGAGTGACAACGCAGCTGTTTCCGTAATTATTTTAAAAAGTGAAGGTACGGGTACTTTTTGTGCGGGTGCCTCATTTGACGAATTATTAGCTGTAAGCACCTTTGAAGAAGGAACTCGATTTTTTACTGGTTTTGCCAATTTGATCAATGCGATGCGTACGTGCAAAAAAATAATTATAGGACGTATTCAGGGTAAAGCCGTTGGCGGAGGTGTTGGTATCATTGCCGCTTGTGATTATGCTTTGGCAACTCTAGAATGCAGTATTAAATTATCAGAATTAGCTATTGGAATTGGTCCTTTTGTCATAGAACCAGCCGTAAGCAGAAAAATAGGTAAAATAGCAATGTCCGAAATGACCTTGGCTGCACATGAATGGAAAACAGCTTCATGGGCTTTTCAAAAGGGATTATATGCAAAAGTTCTGGAAACAAAAGAAGAACTTGATCTAGAAGTAGACCTTTTTACAAGAAAACTAGCCCATTACAACCCAGAAGCTCTTTTGGAAATGAAAAAAATATTTTGGGAAGGAACAACTAATTGGGACAAATTATTAAAAGAAAGAGCTGCTATTTCTGGAAAATTAGTTCTTTCGGATTTTACAAAAAATGCTTTAATAAAATAACAATGACACTTTTCATAACATTACTTCAAAAAGTAAACATTGAAGAAAAAATTAAAAACGCACCCAATAATGGTTATGAAATTGGTGTGCTCATTGGTTCCTATATTCCGTTTGTTATACTAGTAGTGCTAGCTTACTGGACATATAGTCGTGCCAAAAAACGAAAAGAGTAACTTATAAAATAATCACTTTTTGAAAAAAATATTTCTTTTTGGAATTGCTCTCTGTTTCTTTGTTTCCTGTCAACAACAAGAACAGCCTATAATCTCTTTTTACTATTGGAAAACTATTTTTAGACTTTCACCAACAGAAAAAGACTGTTTGACTGCCAATCAAGTTCAGAGACTTTATATTCGGTATTTTGATATAGATTTAAACCCAAACACTAAAGAAGCCTATCCAAGAAGCCCAATCCGATTTGAAGATAAAATCTATAATTTTAAAATAATACCAGTAGTATATATCAAAAACAGAGTGATGCTGGACTCAAAATTAAACGTATCGGATTTAGCTCAAAAAACAAATAATTTCATTCAACAAATCAACTTAAAAAACAAAATCAGTATTCAAGAAATTCAAATTGATTGCGATTGGACTCTTGAAAGCAAAGACAATTATTTGCGATTTATTGAAGCATTCAAAAAAATTTCAAATAAAAAACTCTCAGCAACCATACGCCTACATCAAATAAAATATTTTAAAAAAACAAAGATCCCAAATGTAGACAGAGGCATTTTAATGTACTACAACATGGGCACAATAGCTCCCGATTCACTGAATTCTATTTACGATCGCAATATTGCAAACCGCTATTTAGCAAGCCTAAAAAACTATCCTCTATCTATAAACATTGCATTACCTATTTATTCATGGGGCATTCATACAAGAGAAGGGAAAATAATTGGACTAAGAAACAAAATTGATATTGATAATTTAAAAAATAACAGTAGTTTTGTTCCTACAAAAAATAATTGGTTTAGTTGTAAAAAATCTATTTTCATGAATAGTGTTTTTTACAAAGAAAATGACCAATTAAAGTTAGAAACGATATCACAAAATGATTTGCTAGAAATGGCAAATGATCTCAAAGAAAATACAACTCAAAATCCGAAAGAAATTATCTTTTACGATTTAGACGAATTCAATTTAAAAAATTATGAAAAAGACATTTTTAAAGAAGTTATTAATTGCTTTTAGTGGGCTTACTCTTTTAGTTTACGGAACTATTTATGCTTGCGCTGATGGCGATTGGGGTTGGTCATTTGATTCCAATTTTACTCCAGAAACTTTTGTGGATAAGTCCTATTCGCCTCTATTTTTATCTAATGATATCTTCTACGGAATTGGTTTCGACACTGAACATCTTACAAGATTCAACAATGAAAATGTAAAAGACTGGTCAGCCTATTTGGAAGGTAAAATTAACGAAAAAGACTTAACCTTTTTCTTAGCAGATTCCAGCAGTGCCGATGTTTCTAATCTATTCATGTATTACAAAAAAAGCAAAGCAAATAAAACATCTGAAAAATGGAATAAAAAAATAAAATTAGATGATTCTAAAACCAAAGACTTTATACTATTTTTAAATGATGCTCAAACCATTGAAACCTATTCTACCCAGCGATTCGATTCTTGGAATTACGATGAGACTGTAAAAAGAGAAGTTATCTCCGACCTTAAATTGATCAAGTCACTAGAACAAAAATATAATGATGCCAAAGATCCTTTTCTTAAAAACAGGTATTGGTTTCTAACAATCAAAGCCAATTTTTACAGTGCTCAACAAGAAAATACGGTAACTTTCTTTAATCAAACCGAAAAATTAACACCAAAAAACACTCTTTACTACAGAGCATTGGCTTACATAGCTGGAATTGAATACCAACAAAAGCATTATGCAAAATCTAACTTTTTATACAGTAAAGTATTTGACAAATGTCCAACAATGCGTGTTGTTTCTGCCTATTGTTTTCACCCTCAACAAGAAAAAGATTGGAAACAATCCTTAGCTATGGCTAAAACCGATGATGAAAAAACTGCTCTTTGGGCCATTCAAGGTTATTATAATGATGAAGAAAAAGCTATTACCGAAATCTATAAAATACAACCAAAAAATCAACATATCGATTATTTATTAACCCGATTAATCAATAATCAAGAGAACAAAATAGACCGTTCCTTTAAAGACAAAACTGTTCTTGAAAACAAAAAAAGAGCCAAAGACAGCATTCGTAAATCGACTATCAATTTGGTTACCAAAATCGCACAATCCAACAAAACATCGCAACCCTATTTATGGAATGTAGCCGCTGGTTATTTAGAAACCTTGAACGGAAATTTCAAACAAGCCGAAAAGGATTTTAATGAAGCCGAAAACAAAATGCCAAAAACTCCTTTGGCCATAAGTCAAGTACGCCTATTGAAGTTTGTAAACAACCTCAGCAAAATAGACCAACTTAACCCCGAAAACGAAAAAACTATTTTGGACGATTTATCATGGTTGTATTTGGAACTGCCTAAAAATCCAATTGATAATTTTCGATATGAAAATGCTACAGCTTGGAGTCAAAACTATTTGGCTGCATTATACCGTTCACAAAAAAATACGGTAATGACCGAGATTTTCAATCATGAATCTAACTTTTATGATAACGAAAAACAACTTCTCGATATGAAAGCCTTTTTATCCAAAACAAACAAAACCGAAATCGAAAAAATTGGCGCATCAATTTATTCTGTAAAACTAGCTGATATAAACTATTTTCAAGGAACGAAAGCCGCTTTTCAAAATAAAATTCCCGAAGCTATAGCCTTTATGAAGCAAGCAGAAGGTCAGGAAAACACTGCATTCTATGGAAATCCATTTCTAGGAAACATTAAAGATTGTCACGATTGTGAACATCAAGCCGTTCAAAAAAAGAAATACACTATACTTGATTTTCTAACCATTATTCAAAAATTACAGGACAATGTCACCAAACAAACTGACGTGTACAACAACAGTGTCTTACTTGGAAATGCTTTTTACAACATCTCACACTTTGGTAATGGCCGATTATTTTACGAAGGAAATATTGCTGGATCTGGTTCTACACCCGATTTTTTTAGAGATCCCATTCGAGACATGATTACCAATTGTTCTTTGTCGAAAGCCTATTATCAAAAAGCGTTTACAGCCGCCAAAAACGATGAGCAAAAAGCCAAAACACAATACATGATTGCCAAATGCGAGCGCAACGATTATTATAATAAAAAATACTATTCGCTTAATTTATCCACTTGGGACATTCAGGACGATAAAAGCAACTTTATCGCTTGGCAGGGATTCAAAAACATTAAAGCTAATTATCCAAAAACCAAATATTATAAAGAAATCATAAAGGAGTGTGGGTATTTCAGAACCTATGTTCAAAAATAATTCTAAAGTCCACTAGGGCATGCCTGTATTTCAATAAAAGGGTTAATATTCGTTACAAGGTAACTTGCTGCTATCCCTCATGCGACACACAAGAACTTTAGACTAAACTAAAAAATCAGGAATGTGCCATCGCCATACAAATAATACTAATTTTTACATCTGGAATTTTCAGCAAAGCTTTCGAACAAGCTTCGAGAGTAGCTCCTGTAGTAATTACATCGTCAATAAGTAAATAGTGTTTCCCTTTATCATTCTCATCATAAACTACATCAAAAACAGTTTGAATACCATCCATTCGTCCCAAAAGATTTTTCTTTGATTGAGTTTTAGAATATACTTTTCGCATTAAAATTGTATCATTCAGAGGAATTTCAAAACTCTTGGACAATGCCAAACCAAAATTCGTCACCTGATTGTATCCACGCTCTTTCAATCGCTTTTTATGCAAGGGAACCGGAATAATAGCATCTACATTTTTCATAATACTACAATTTTCTAAATCGGCAGCACACCACTCTCCCAAAAAAGTTCCTATTTCTTCATGTCCTTTGTATTTTAGGTTATGAATCATTTCCTGAACCATTCCTTTTTTATTAAAATACAAAAATGCCGAAACATATTCTACTGGAATCCTACCATAAAACCTTTTAAAAGCTTCATTTTCGGGATTCAAATGATGATTAGTCAAAGGTAACTCATGTCTGCAAACGGTACAAACCACATATTCATTGGAACCTATAAATGATTTACAACCAGCACAAACCTTTGGGAAAAACAAATTAATCAAGGAATTAAGCATAAAAAAATTGATTTATCCATAAAAATAAGAAATCCACAACTTCAAACTTCATTTTTTTTCTTTTTTTAATTTCACTTTTTATATTTTTGCACCACTATGGCAAAACAAGAAGATTTATTTAAGAATGTGGTTTCGCACGCAAAAGAGTACGGATTTATTTTTCCGTCTAGCGAAGTATACGATGGATTGAGTGCTGTTTATGATTATGCACAAAACGGAGTAGAATTAAAAAAGAACATACGCGAATATTGGTGGAAATCGATGGTTCAAATGAACGAGAACATCGTAGGACTAGATGCGGCAATTTTGATGCACCCAACAACTTGGAAAGCATCAGGTCACGTAGACGCCTTCAATGATCCATTGATAGATAACAAAGATTCGAAAAAAAGATATAGAGCTGACGTTTTGGTTGAAGATTATGCGGAAAAGCTTAATGTGAAGGCTAAAAAAGAAATTGAAAAAGCAAAAGCTCGTTTTGGTGATGCTTTCAACGAAGAAGAATTTGTTACAACAAATCCACGTGTAGTTGAATATTTGGCGAAAGAAAGAGAAATTCTGGAAAGACTTGCTAAAGGAATGAGCGAAGATCTTCAAGATGTAAAAGCATTAATTGAAGAACTTGAAATCGCTGATCCTGAAACTGGTTCTAGAAACTGGACAGATGTAAAGCAATTTAACTTAATGTTCGGAACAAAACTTGGTGCTTCAGCAGATTCTGCAATGGATTTGTATTTACGCCCAGAAACAGCTCAGGGTATTTTTGTGAATTTCTTGAATGTGCAAAAATCAGGAAGAATGAAAGTTCCTTTTGGAATTGCTCAAACTGGAAAAGCGTTTAGAAACGAAATTGTTGCTAGACAATTCATCTTCCGTATGCGTGAATTTGAACAAATGGAGATGCAATTTTTTGTACGTCCAGGCGAAGAAATGCAATGGTATGAACACTGGAAAACAACTCGTTTAAACTGGCATTTATCTCTTGGTTTAGGAAAAGAAAATTACCGTTTTCACGATCACGAAAAATTAGCGCATTATGCAAATGCTGCCGCTGATATTGAGTTTAATTTCCCTTTTGGATTCAAAGAATTAGAAGGAATACACTCTCGTACAGATTTTGATTTAAAAGCACACGAACAATTCTCTGGAAGAAAATTACAATATTTTGATCCTGAATTAAATGAAAACTATGTTCCTTATGTAGTAGAAACTTCAGTTGGTTTAGACAGAATGTTCTTAGCTGTTTTCGCAACTTCGTTAAAAGAAGAAACATTAGAAGATGGTTCTACAAGAACAGTTTTAAAATTACCATCAGTTTTAGCTCCAACAAAAGCAGCGGTTTTACCATTAGTTAAAAAAGATGGTTTACCAGAAATTTCTAAAAAAATAATCGAAGATTTAAAATGGGATTTCAATGTAGCTTATGATGAAAAAGATGCAGTAGGAAGACGTTACAGAAGACAAGATGCTTTAGGAACGCCATTCTGTATAACTGTAGATCATCAAACAATCGAAGACCAAACAGTAACGATTCGTCACAGAGATACGATGAAACAAGACCGCGTAGCAATTGCCGATTTGAAATCAATTATAGAAGATGAAGTTTCAATGAAAAATTGGTTAATGAAAATGTAATTTTCTCAATAATTATCTAAAAATGCTTCTCATCTGAGAAGCATTTTTTTTGCCTTGAAACCAAAAAAAACACTTTACAATTTCCGTATATCTTTAGTTTACAATTAAATACCGTCAAAATTCTTTACCCTTTTTGATTTATTTATAATAAAAAAACATAACTTTGAGTGTTTTTTATTTTATTATTTGCAATAATTATTTATTCCCCCAATACTAATTATTATTTTAACACAAATATATTAAGTAGAAAACCCATATATTTATAAAAAAGATATAGGATACCGTATTGAAATTAAGTCCCAAAAAAATGAATTACACCTACATTATTATTGATGATGATCCTGAAAGTGTTTTGAAAACAAAGGCAATGGCCGATGAATTTTCAGAATTGAACTTTCTTGGTTCTGCTGATAATTATGCAGATGGTGTAAATCTAATTTTAGAACATATGCCAAGGCTCATTTTTTTGGAAATTGATCCTAATGACAAGAACAGTAATTTATCCCTGCAATTAATCAATGGGTTATTAATGTATTTGAAAGATTTACCAAAAATTGTTATTACAACTAAGAAAAAGGATTTTGCCTTCGACTGTATTAAATATGAAGTAATTGATTATTTATTAAAACCATTACTAGTTATTGATTTTGTAAAATTGATTCATAAATTGAATAAAACAAATGCAGAAGACGAAATAGTGCTTGTTCAAAATCCTAATTCCACAGAAAAACAAAATCTGGAAAAAATTGAATCAAGAAATAGTAAAAAATCATTCATACTATGCGTCAAATCCTATGGCGATCACAGATACATTGATTCTGACGAAATTTGCTATTTCCAAGCAGATAATAATTCAACAGATATCCATTTAAAAAATGGGGAAATGATAACCGCATTCAAAACTCTAAAACATTTTGAATCTGTATTGTCTAATCCTTTTATAAGAATACACAATAGCTACATTGTAAATCGTAATTATATTTCTAGAATTCACACTGGAAACTCGTTATGCTACATTAAGAAAACTACTATAAAACTCCCTTTTTCAAAGTCTTACAAAACGAATATTGATTTTATAATTAATGAATTTGCCAATGAAAATTATATCGAAACTTAAGAAATAGTCATTTGCTCAAATTTGACATCCATTCACTATCAAACGAGCATCATTGACCATAAACGCCTCTTTTTAAATTGTTTATTGTGGCTTACTGTTTAGTTTTACAAAAGAATTCCAACACAAACGGAATCAAAAACGTAAAAAAAAACAACAACATAAAGCCCAGAAATCATGAAAAAAGCTATCTTAACTATCGGATTATTTACATTAGTATTGGCATCAACTTCATTTGCCTCTCCAAAAAATTCAACTTCTTTAATTGCTGATAATACAATAATAACATCTATCGATGGAACCGGTGGACAATCAACAGGAAATAACAAAAAAGTAGATTACAACAATAACACTCTTAGAACTCAAATAACCAATATTGATGGTACTGGCGGACAGTCAACAGGAAATAATAAAAAAGTAGACTAAAAAACAAATCAAAAATATAGAAAGAGGCTGTCAAAAAATTGACAGCTTTTTTTATATGAAAAGTTTTAGTATTTTTGATATAATTCAGAAACTACTATTGAAAAAAAATTACTACATACTATTTATTTTTTTTACTATTTTGATTGGTTGTACCAAAAATAAAATAGGTAATAAGAACAACATCCCATCCAGAGACAGTCTTTCTATTTTTCTTACTTTAGCAAATGACGATCATTTACCAAATGTTTACAAAAAAAAATACAATCAAAAAGCTTTAGCAATTATTTTGAATCAAAAAGATGATTCAATTAATAAAGTCAACTTATTCAAAATAGCAAACCGCTATTACAATATGAACGATACAAAAGGATACTTTAATACATCTAAACTTATTCTAGAGCGTTCAAAAAATAGTCATGACACAGTCAATATTGCTAAAGCATACACCTATCTTGGAGATTATTATGTTACAAAATCCGTTTCAGACAGCGCATTTTACTGTTACTATAAAGCGGAGAAATTGTATATAAAACTCAACGACAATTATAATATTGCTAAAACAAGAATTAGTAAAGCTAACCTACGATACAATGAAAATGATTTTTCAGACAGTGAACTTACCGTTTTTAAAGCTCTGAGAGTTCTAAAACAAATAAAAGCCAATGATTTACTATATGATTCCTATAATCTTTTAGGCATTCTATATAATGAACGTGAGGAATATGGTAAGGCACTTGAATTTCACAACAAAGCCTTAACTAGTATCGATGGAAAATCAATACCATCCATTTTTCAATCGAAAGCAACTTCTCTAAATAATATGGGTTATGTATATGTAAATTTAAAAAATTACAAACAGGCCAAAAATTATTTTGAAGAGGCACTAAAACAAGAAAACCTATTTATAGAAAAACCAATTCTATATGCCATGTTACTTGATAATTTGGCTTATGCCAAATTTAAACTTAATGAGAAAAATGAACTGCCAGCCTTGTTTTACAAAGCCCTTAAAATTAGAGATAGTTTACACCTTACATCGGGGATTATTATTAACAAAACACATTTATCC
Source organism: Flavobacterium sp. 5 (assembly GCF_002813295.1). Taxonomy (NCBI): domain Bacteria; kingdom Pseudomonadati; phylum Bacteroidota; class Flavobacteriia; order Flavobacteriales; family Flavobacteriaceae; genus Flavobacterium; species Flavobacterium sp. 5. The sequence goes on along the minus strand of NZ_PHUE01000001.1, from coordinate 2,523,777 downwards.
GAATACTATGCAGCTCAAAATGATATTTTAAAAGCAACACAATACGCAAAAGAAGCACTTATTCTATCCCGCAGTACCAATCGACTGAGAAGCATACTAGAATCTCTCAAGCAAATGGGAACTGTAGATCCTAAAAATGCCGCAACATATTCGAAAGAATACATTCTTATTAATGACCGCTTACAAAAAGCAGAACGTAAAATGGGTGAAAAATTCTCGCGGATAGAATATGAAACGGATGAAATCAAAGTAGAAAATACCAATTTAGAAGGTCAGAATAAAAAACTTTTGCTAATATTTGGATCTTTTATTATCTTGGCTATACTGTTGTACATAATTAATAATCAAAAAGTTAAGCAGAGAGAATTATTATTCAAACAACAACAACAACAAGCCAATGCTGAAATTTATAATTTATTAATCAATCAACAAAACACTATAGAAATAAATAGCATTAAAGAAAAAAAGAGAGTTGCAAGAGAACTACATGATGGAGTTCTAGGTAGATTATTTGGAGTTCGAATCAATCTAGATGGTTTAAACAAAATTAAGGACGACTCTGGAATCGAAATGCGATTAAACTATTTAACCGAACTAAAAAACATAGAGCAAGATATTCGTGAAATATCTCACAACCTTAATAGAGAAAAATCAGAATTAATTAATAACTTCGTAGCAATAGTAACTAATTTATTTGAAGAACAGAAAAAAACATATCCTACAAAGTTTTTAGCCCATATAGATCCTGCTATAAAGTGGGATTCTATTGATAATACTGATAAAATTAATATATATCGTATTCTTCAAGAATCGCTTCAAAATTGCAACAAATATGCTAATGCAACAAAGATAAAAGTAGAATTCAAAAAACAAAATGACAGTTTAGTATTAAAAATTAGTGATGATGGCGTAGGATTTAACATTAATCGAGCCAAAAAAGGAATAGGTCTCCAAAATATAAAAACGAGAACTATAGAATGTGAAGGAACCCTAGAAATAAAAACAAAAAAAGAAGAAGGTACCTCTATAACGTTAGTAATTCCAATCAAGAAAACACAAAAACCTACAGCATAATGACAGTTGATTCAAATGTAGAAAAGTTAATTAAAAAGAACATTTTAATTGTAGATGACCATCCTTTTATAATTGACGGATATAAAAACGCTATCACCCGTTATAAACCTGATCTTTATGAATATTCATTTACTCAAGGTAAAGACTGTAAAACTGGTTATGATATTGTTATAAATCCAGAAATACCTCCTTTTGATGTTGCTTTCTTAGATATAAGTATGCCTGTCTATGAAGAAAAAGGGATACATTCTGGCGAAGATTTAGCCAAATTAATTATGGAATACATGCCCAATTGCAAAATAATTTTGCTCACCATGTACACCGAATTACTCAAAATAAAAAATATAATCGACACCATAAATCCAGCTGGATTGGTAATCAAAAATGATTTAACCTTTGATGAGTTGCTTTTTGGTTTTGATATCATATTGAAAGATGAGATTTATTATAGTCATTCTGTTATTAAAATGGCCAATCAAAACAATAATGATATTGACGGAATTGATCAATTTGATAAATTAATTTTATTTCATATTTCTAAAGGAACTAAAACCAAAGATATTCCACAGTACATTCCTATTTCCTTACATGCTATTGAACGTCGAAAAGATAATCTCAAAGAATTATTTAAAATAGAGGAAGGAAGCGACGTTGATTTAATTAGGGAAGCTAAAAACAGAGGAATTATTTTTTAAATACCTTTAATAAATAAAAAAACGATACTTAAATAGTATCGTTTTTTTTTAAATATCATTTGTGATTTAAAGTGCTTTATTCACTTATAGCGTCCCAACCTCTAGCTTTTAAAGGTATCCTAGTATTCGCACGAGTAACTAAATGTACCCCTTCGCTTTCTTGAGTCATGTGACCAATTATAGAGAAGTTCGGATTTCCTTTTATTTTATCAAAATCTTCCATAGCAATGGTAAAAAGTAATTCATAATCCTCACCTCCGTTGATTGCTACAGTTGTACTATCAATATTAAACTCTTCGCAAGTTGAAATAAATTGAGGATCTATTGGCAACTTATCTTCATATAAATTACAACCCACGCCTGATTGTTTACACAAATGCATAATCTCTGAAGACAATCCATCCGAGATATCAATCATCGATGTAGGTTTTATTTCTAAAGCGTGTAATAACGTACGCACGTCTTTACGGGCTTCAGGTTTTAATTGTCGTTCAATTAAATACGTATAGGCATCTAAATCGGGCTGTGAATTTGGATTGACTTGAAAAACTTGTTTCTCTCTCTCCAATACTTGTAATCCCATGTAAGCGGCACCAATATCACCAGTAACCACCAATAAATCAGTTTGTTTGGCTCCATTTCTATAAACAATTTCGTTTTCATCCGCTTCACCAAGAGCAGTAATGCTAATAATTAATCCTTTTTGAGAAGAAGTTGTATCTCCACCAATTACATCTATTTTATATTCTTGTGCTGCATGGGCAATTCCTTCATACAATTCCTCTAATGCTTCCAATGGAAAACGATTAGAAACTGCAATAGAAACTGTAATTTGCGTTGCTCTTGCATTCATTGCGCAAATATCCGATACATTTACAACTACGGCTTTGTATCCTAAATGTTTTAATGGCACGTAAGCTAAATCAAAATGCACGCCTTCAATCAACAAATCAGTAGAAACAACTACTTTCTTTTCTTTGAAATCCAGCACTGCAGCGTCGTCACCAATTCCTTTTAGTGTAGAAGGCTGAGTTATTTCAAATTTATTAGTTAAATGGTCTATCAAACCAAATTCTCCTAATTGTGCTATGCTAGTGCGTTGTGGGTTTTTATCTTCAATCATGATTATGAGAGGAACGAAGCAATTACTTCATTCAGTATTATTGATTTTACAAAATTTTGTGGTTGCAAATATACAAAGAAATATTCGCGTTCTTTTGGATGGCTTTTCATGATTTTTTTTGCATCTTTAGTATTCAAAACATCAAAAAATGAATTCATACGATATAATTACTTTAACAGTAAATCCTGCCTTAGACAAAAGCACTCATTTTAAAGGTTTGGTTGCTGAACAAAAAATCCGTTGTGCACAACCAAGATTTGATGCTGGAGGAGGCGGAATCAATGTTTCTAAAGCTATTTCTCGTTTGGGCGGTGCCTCTTTAGCAATTTTCACATCTGGAGGTCCTATGGGTAAAATGCTAGAAGAATTAGTTTCTAAAGAATCTATTCCATTTCAAGCTATTCCTATTCAAACTTGGACAAGAGAAAGTTTTGTAGCCGTTGATGAGAATACCAATTCACAATATCGTTTTGGCTTTACCGGAGGAGAAATCACCAATGAAGAAGAACAAGCTGTACTGGATGCAGTTGCCAATTCAAAGTCAAATTTTTTGGTTGCGAGTGGAAGCCTGAACGAAGGTTTATCCTCTGATTTTTATCAAAAAATAGCTAAAATTGCCAAACAAACTGGAGCAAAATTAATTGTCGATACTTCGGGAGAAGCCTTAGCAAAAGTACTCGAAACAGGTGCTTATTTAATTAAACCCAACGTTGGAGAACTAGCTAAATTAGTAGGTGTTGAGCGATTAGAAATGGAAGAAGTAAACGATGCTGCTAAACAAATCATTGCCAAAGGTGGAGCCGAAATTGTGGTAGTTTCTCTTGGACCACAAGGTGCAGTTTTGGTAACTAAAGATACTTATGAATTTGTTCCTGCTCCCAATGTAGCCAAAAAGAGTACCGTTGGTGCTGGTGACAGTATGGTTGGAGGAATGGTTTGGGCACTTTCGCAAAATAAAAGCTTGAAAGAAGTAATTCGTTGGGGAGTTGCCTGCGGTTCTGCCGCAACAATGAACGAAGGAACCCAATTATTTAAAGGTTCAGATGCACAGCGATTATTTGATTGGTTAAAGGATAAATAACTTTTTTTGAAAAAATAAAAACCTACTGACAAACTGTTGTCACCAACCCTCTCTAATTTTGAAGAAGTAAAAAATCAAATACTTTAAAATTATGAAAACGTTAGCAACACAAGTTATTACTCCTGAAGATTTATTGAAACACTGGCAAGGACATCGCGCTCTTACAAGACGTATCATCGAGGCTTTTCCAGATAAAGATTTTTTCGAATTCTCGCTAGGAGGAATGAGACCATTTGCAAAATTAGTTGATGAATTTTTGGCAATGGGAGCCCCAGCCATGAAAGGAATTATTAACAAAAGTACGGACCCTTATACTGAGTCATCTGAAAATTTGATTTTTAAAGCGCAATATCTTGAAAAATGGGATGAAGCAACTTTAGAAATTAATAAATACTGGCACCAATTGACTATTGAAGATTTTAATGAAACTTTCAATTTGTTTGGCCTTTATAATTTTCCCGTAATTCAGAATATCATGTATTTAATTGACAACGAAATACACCACCGCGGACAAGGTTATGTGTATTTAAGAGCCTTAGGAATTGACCCTCCTTTTTTCTGGGAAAGATAAAAATTTAAAGCTCCAAAAATGAAATATTCATTTTTGGAGCTTTTTTTATAAAAGCCGCTGTTTGTTTCGTTCCAGTAAATCGAGAATTTTTGTTTTTAAACTTTCTGGTTCCAATACCGTAGCATAATCACCAAACATGACATACCAACGTGAAAATCCTTCCAGAGAATCACAAGACATAAAAGTCATTTCGATTTTATCATCGATTTTCTGTTCAGAAATAAAGCCGTGGTATTTCCGTTCGGATGTCAAATAATGTGCTATTTTTTTCTCAACAAGAATTCGGATTTTAATCGTCGAAATGGTTTTTTCTTTATCCAAATAAGTCTCTAAGGAATTATGTTCTAACGAAAAAGGGATTTCAGTTTTTTTGATTTCGTGAATACGATCTGCCCGAAATTGTCTGTAATCTTTGCGTAAATGACAATAACCTAGAAAGTACCAATTGTTGTTATCATGAAATACACCAACGGGTTCGATTTTTCGTTCTGTAATTTTATCAGAATTTAACGCCTCGTAAGAAAGGCAAATTTGTGTTTTCTCGGCAATACTTTCAAAAAGAGTTGCTAAAGTATTTGGAGATTTATCATTAAAAAGCTTTTCCGAAGATTGCATCAAAATACTCGATTCAATGCTAGAAACCCAATCTTTATCATCACTTCGAAGCACTGCTTTTAGCTTGTACATCGCCGAAGCATAATGATTCCCCAGAATTGTATCTGTAAATTTCTGCATTAATTTTTCAGCTGCAATAAAACTGCTGGCTTCTTCACGGGTAAACATCACTGGTGGCAATCGGTAACCATCCATTAGAGCATAACCAACTCCAGCTTCACTGTAAATAGGAACTCCCGAAGCTTCTAATGTTCTTATATCACGATAAATGGTTCGTAAACTTACCTCAAAACGATCAGCCAATTCCTGTGCTTTTACAATCTTTTTAGATTGCAATTGAATAAGAATAGCAACAATGCGGTCAAATCGCTTAGGAGTTTCGTCGAGCATTTTTTTAAAGTTTCTAAGTTTGAAAGAGGCTAAGTTACTAAGTTTAAAAATAGAATTAAAACAAAAAAACCTGACAATTTTTACATCATCAGGTTTCTCTTTATTCTATTCTCTTTATTCTATTCTCTAGATAAAAGATTAATCATTCAATTTCAAAACAGCCATAAATGCCTCTTGAGGAATCTCAACGTTTCCAACTAAACGCATTCTCTTTTTACCTTTTTTCTGTTTTTCAAGTAATTTACGTTTACGAGAAATATCCCCACCATAACATTTAGCGGTAACGTCTTTTCTTAAAGCTTTTATCGTTTCACGAGAGATAACTTTCACACCAATTGCAGCTTGAACCGGAATGTCAAATTGCTGACGTGGAATCAATTCTTTCAATTTCTCACACATCTTTTTACCAATCGAATAAGCATTATCAACGTGCATTAAAGAAGACAAAGCATCTACGATTGTAGCATTCAACAAAATATCTACTTTAACCAAATTAGAAGTTTTCATTCCAATTGGTGTATAATCAAAAGAAGCATATCCTTTAGAAACAGTTTTCAAACGGTCGTAAAAGTCAAATACAATCTCTGCCAACGGCATGTCAAAAGTCAATTCTACACGTTCTGTGGTCAAATATGTTTGGTTGGTAATCAAACCACGTTTTTCAATACATAAACTCATTACATTCCCAACATAATCAGCTTTTGTAATGATTGTTGCTTTTATAAAAGGTTCTTCAACGTGATCTAAACGAGACGGTTCGGGCAAGTCCGAAGGGTTGTTTACAATTAAAACAGTAGTTGGATCCTTTTTGGTAAACGCATGATACGAAACGTTGGGAACCGTAGTAATAACCGTCATATTAAACTCTCTCTCCAAACGCTCTTGAATGATTTCCATGTGTAACATTCCTAAGAACCCACAACGGAAACCAAATCCTAATGCTGCCGAACTTTCTGGCAAAAACACCAATGAAGCATCATTCAACTGTAATTTCTCCATAGAGTTTCTCAACTCTTCATAATCTTCGGTATCTACAGGATAAATTCCAGCAAATACCATTGGTTTTACATCTTCAAAACCAGTAATTACATTGGTAGTTGGCGTTTTGGCATCTGTTAAAGTATCACCTACTTTTACTTCTTTCGCCTCTTTAATACCCGAAATCAAATAACCAACATCACCTGCTGAAATTACTTGTTTCGGAACTTGATTCAGTTTCAACGTACCAATTTCATCAGCAAAATATTCATTGCCGGTAGCCATGAATTTAATTTTTTGCCCTTTCTTAATTTCTCCATTTTTCACACGGAAAATAACTTCAATTCCTCTAAAAGGATTGTAATGTGAATCAAAAATCAAAGCCTGAAGTGGCTCGTCCTTATTCCCAGATGGAGGCGGAATTTTTTCAATAATCGCTGCCAATATATTTTCAACACCAAAACCAGTTTTACCAGAAGCATGAATAATATCCTCCAATTTACACCCAAGTAAATCAATAATATCGTCACTAACTTCCTCAGGATTGGCACTTGGTAAATCCACTTTATTCAAAACCGGAATAATTTCCAAGTCATTTTCCAATGCCAAATACAAATTTGAAATCGTTTGTGCCTGAATACTCTGCGCCGCATCTACAATTAAAAGTGCTCCTTCACAAGCTGCAATCGAACGAGAAACCTCGTAAGAAAAATCAACATGTCCAGGAGTATCAATCAAGTTCAGGACATATTCCTGACCTTGGTAAGTATATTCCATTTGTATCGCGTGACTCTTAATTGTAATTCCACGTTCACGCTCCAAGTCCATATTATCAAGCAATTGCGCCTTTTCTTCACGAGCCGTAACCGTCTGAGTTGCCCCAAGTAAACGGTCAGCCAATGTACTTTTCCCGTGATCAATATGTGCAATAATGCAAAAATTTCTAATATGTTTCATTTTATCTAAATATCAATATTATATGTCATAATCATTTGGGCGTTACCACAAGGGTCGGGCTATCCGTTAGAAGTCCTCACAAAGTTCCGCTAACGCTACACTTTGCTGTGGGCTTTCCACTGCTATCCCTCACGCAATCCCGTCATTACTACAATTAATCTGCAAATATACGCTAAATTCAATAGTTTCAAAGCTTCACAACTACAAACTCCGAACAAACATTTTTATTTTAGGAAGCTATCAGTCAATTATTTACTGGTTTTTTACAAATTTTCAAAAACTAAATCTGTGTTTATCTATTTTATCAGCCTCATCTGTAACCTATTTTTCAGTTACATATTTAAGCACTAAATAGTTTATAATTAAGGCTTTCCTTACCATCTTTTGTCTTTCCACTTAAAAACAGTAATTTTGCAAAAAATTTCAGGAAGATGATTAAGATTGGCAACATAGAATTACCGGATTTCCCACTTTTACTAGCACCTATGGAGGACGTGAGCGATCCGCCGTTCCGTAGATTGTGCAAACAACACGGAGCCGATATGATGTACTCTGAATTTATTTCTTCCGAAGGATTAATTCGTGACGCCATCAAAAGCCGAATGAAATTAGATATTTTCGATTACGAACGCCCTGTTGGAATTCAAATTTTTGGCGGAGACGAAGAAGCAATGGCTTTGTCTTCAAAAATAGTTTCTACCGTAAATCCAGATATTATAGACATCAATTTTGGTTGCCCTGTAAAAAAAGTAGTTTGCAAAGGAGCTGGAGCTGGAGTTTTAAAAGATGTTGATTTAATGATTCGTTTAACACAAGCCGTTATTGATAGTACGCATTTGCCTGTAACCGTAAAAACCCGTTTAGGTTGGGATGATAATTCAATTAATATTGATGAAGTAGCCGAACGTTTGCAAGACATTGGCGTAGCCGCTTTGAGTATTCATGCTCGTACACGCGCCCAAATGTATAAAGGCCATTCCGATTGGTCACATATTGCACGTGTAAAAAACAACCCAAGAATCACGATGCCAATCTTTGGAAACGGAGATATTGATAGCCCAGAAAAAGCTTTACATTATAAAAACGAATACGGTATTGACGGAATCATGATTGGTCGCGCCGCTATTGGTTACCCTTGGATTTTTGATGAAATCAAACATTTTTTCAAAACAGGAGGACATTTAGCAAAACCTACTGTTTCCGACAGAGTCGAAGCTGTCCGCAATCACCTAACTTGGGCAATGGAATGGAAAGGCGAACGATTAGGAATTGTAGAAACTCGTCCGCATTATACCAATTATTTCAAAGGAATTCATTCTTTCAAAGCTTTCAAACAACAGTTAGTAACCCTAGATCGTCCTGAAGAATTATATGCCGTTTTAAATAAAATTGAAGAAGCTTATTCTGACTATCAGGTGGTATAATAATCATTACTTTTCTTTGTTTTTGTAAAATAAAATTTACTTTTGCGGAAAAAATTATAATGAGAAATTATTTAGTTCTAGGTTTCGTTTTAATAAGTTTTTTAGCAAATGCACAAGAAGTAGAAAAAGTTTCTGTAGAGAAAAGTCTTTTTGGAGTGCAATTAGGTTTAATAAGTGCTAGTTTTTATTATGAAGTTCAATTGCAAAGAAAAATTGTACTTCGTGCAGAAGCAGGTTTAGATTTAATTACATCTACTAAGGATTATGAAGATCCTGAAATTGAAGATGAAACGGCAACATTGATTAGTCCTTATTTAAGCTTGGAACCACGTTGGTATTATGGTTTAGATAGACGCAAAAGACTTGGAAAAAAAACCTTTAATAATTCTTCAAATTATGTTTCATTAGAAACATCGTATATTTCTAATAAAACTCCACTAATAAATAATTCTGATTTTGATGTTGTTTCGGCAATTACTGTTATTCCTAAATTTGGTATTAGAAGGGCATTTGGAAAGCATTTTAATTATGAATTTTCAGGAGGTTTTGGTTATCAATATAATATTTTTAGTACTAATAAAGGGTGCGATTGTGATCATAACAATACAACGGTAGATCTTCAAGCAAGAATTGGATACGATTTTTAATCCAACAGCTTTTTACTCACTCTACTACTTGCAATTAATGACGCAACAAAACCAAGTATACTAATAGTAGCCATAACAATTAGAACATTTTCCATAGAAAAAACTACAGGATAAGCCAAAGTAGGAGTAATCATAATCAATTCATATTGTTGTTGCAATAAAACAATTACAACTCCCAATAACAATCCAATTATTCCGCCAAAGAAACTCAATAAAGTTCCTTGAAGCAAGAAGATATTACGCAGATCTTTGATATCTGTTCCTAAATTAAAAAGAGTTTTTAAGTTTCCCTTTTTATCTAAAATCATCATAATAAGTGCGCCAATTAAATTAAAAAGCGCCACAATAATTACCAACGTAAATATCAAATACACCGCAATATTCTCGGTGTTCAACATTTTATATAAAGATTCATTGAGTTGCTCTTTATTTTTTACAGTAATTTTATTTTTAAAAACCGATTGAAGTTTTTGGATAACAGCACTCTCATCAGCATCTTTCTTTAATTTTATTTCAAGATTAGAAATCTGATTGGTTTTGTATTCCAATAATTCCTGAGCCAAACCCAAATCAGCAAATACATATTTGGAATCTAAATCTTCGCTAATAGCATAAATTCCAACAGGGAAAATATCTACTGAATTAAATGCCTGTTCAGGTGTATCGATAGTTCCTTTACCCGGTTTCGGAACAAAAACCTCAAAGGGATTTTTATAGTCCAACAAACCCATCGAGAACTTTTGAGCAATACCATACCCTACAACTACCTGATACGTATCAGGCTTTAACCATTGCCCATTATACAGCTTTTTATCAAATGAGCTGACGGTGTTAAAAATAGAGTCAACACCTTTAAGATAGGTAACTTCTTGTTTCCCATTAAAAGTAAACAACACCCTTTCCTCGATAACTTTAGAATAGGATGCAATGCCTTCAATTTTCGTGATTTCTTTTTCCTGTTCAGGTACAACAAAAAAAGATTTCCCAAGCGTACTGCTTACTTTAAGATCAGGATCAATATCACTAGTAAACGAAAGACTAAAATCTCTCAATCCAGTAAAAACCGAGAGAACGACAAACAATGCCATTGCACCCACAATAACTCCCATACTCGCAATACGATTAATAATATTAATAGCATTATTGGAACTTTTGCTAAAAATATATCGCTTGGCTATGTAAAGAGGAAAATTCAAATTTTATTGAAATCTGCGTTTGTCCAAAAGCTCTCTATTCTCAATCGGATTTTCTTTACTTGCCAAAGCATTATCAATCTTTTCAATATAATCCAATGAATCATCGATAAAGAAAACCAAATTTGGCACTTTACGCAATTGCAAACGCACTCTTTGAGATAAATCATGCTTAATTAAAGTCGAATTAGCTTTAATCCCCACCAACGTTTCCGCTGCTTTTTCCTGAGGAAAAATACTTAAATGCACCGTAGCCACAGACAAATCTGTAGTTACAACAACCTTGGATACTGAAATTATCAAATTTGTAATTCCATTTTTTCTCACTTCACCTTGTAGAATATCAACCAAATCTTTTTGGATAACTCCACCTATTTTTTTCTGTCTATTTGTTTCCATAGTGCAAAAATACTATTTTTTTGAGAGACAACCTTACAAAGTAATAAACTCCTGAAGTTTTTATATGCATTCTATTATTTTAAAGCGCAAAAAATGGAGCTTTTTTTAGTAAATAAAGTTCCTGCTGTTCACTATATCTTTTATACCGAAAAAATCGAGATAAAAAAGATGCCGTTTCCATCAGGGATCAAGAGAGGTGTCGCATTTTTGAAAATATTACAAAACTAAAAATGTATTATACTCTTTAAATTATCTAATTCCTTAGCTATATATAGTTTTAAAATTTCAAAATTATTTCTTTAAAAATCATTAAAACAAACAGAATTAATTAGGTCGCTTAGAAGTGGCTAACTATGGAAACCCTCTTTTTAATACCCTTTTCTCGTGCAAATTCATTAAATTTGCACTCAAAATAGATTTTCGATGAGCAATATTAGAATTACTAAACAATTTAATTTTGAAACAGGTCACGCCTTATATGGCTATGATGGGAAGTGTAAAAATGTGCACGGCCATAGTTATAAATTATCTGTTACAGTTATTGGAAAACCAATTACCGATCGCAATAACGTAAAGTTTGGTATGGTAATCGATTTTTCAGATTTAAAAAAGATCGTAAAAGAAGAAATCGTTGATCAATTTGATCACGCTACTGTTTTCAACGAGACTACACCACATATCGAATTGGCAAACGAATTGAAAAACAGAGGTCATCATGTAATATTAGTAGATTATCAACCTACAAGCGAAAATATGGTAGTCGATTTTTCTCAAAGAATTATCCGCAGATTACCTTCTAATATTAAACTTTTTTCTTTGAAACTTCAGGAAACCGAGTCATCATTTGCCGAATGGTTTGCAAGTGACAATCAATAATCTATAACGTAGTTCATGCAATTATCAAATAATAAAAAAATTTATTTCGCTTCCGATCAGCATTTTGGTGCACCAACTCCAGAATTGAGTTTTCCTAGAGAACAAAAATTCGTTGCCTGGCTTGACGAAGTAAAAAAAGATGCAGAAGCTATTTTTTTACTTGGCGATTTATTTGATTTTTGGTTCGAATATAAAACGGTAGTCCCTAAAGGATTTGTTCGTATTTTGGGCAAACTCGCCGAAATTCGTGACAGCGGAATTCCAATTTATTTTTTTGTAGGAAACCATGATTTATGGATGGCCGATTATTTTGAAACTGAATTAAATATTCCAGTTTATCACGATAATAAAGAATTTACTTTTGCCAATAAAACCTTTTTAATTGGTCATGGTGACGGCAAAGGACCTGGAGACTTGGGTTATAAGAGAATGAAAAAAGTATTTACAAATCCATTTTCAAAGTGGCTTTTCAGATGGCTTCATCCAGATATTGGAGTTAAACTAGCACAATATCTTTCCGTTAAAAACAAACTTATTTCGGGTTCTGAAGATGTGAAATTCCTAGGAGATGAAAACGAATGGCTCATACTTTATGCCAAACGTAAATTAGAAACCAAACACTATAATTATTTCGTGTTTGGACACCGTCACCTACCAATGATTAAATCAGTAGGCGAAAACTCAGAATATGTCAATCTCGGTGATTGGATTGGTTATTTTACCTACGGTGTTTTTGATGGTGAAACATTCGAAGTAAAAAAGTTTGAAAAATAATTATTTTTTCGCCGCTTGATAAATTCCAATTTTATGTGTTCTTAAAGAATAACTGATAATTGGTGCAGAGTTTGATTCTTGAAAACGTATTGCTCTCGAATCCTGTTTTGGCATATGGCATTCCACACAATTATTTGTTAACATCGATTTTGAAATTGTTTTTAAGGTTATAGCATTGTGTTTTGCATCTTGATGACAACTCATACAAATTTTAGAATAAGTAATTTGATTTTGTGGTATATCCTTATGAGAATTATGACAGGTGATACAATCCATAATTTGACTTTTCTTAAAACATTTACTTTGTGAAAGTAGGCCTAATTGATTACCATGAACATCATAATTCAATGTGTCTTTTGATTTTTGGTTTTGAATAAAATAATCTGAAAGACTTTCTCCAGGTTTATATTGAAATCGAGATTTTACTTTTGTCTGATCATTTCCTGAATGACATACAGCACAGGCATCTATTTTTTGTTGTCTGTTTAGATTACTAAAAGCTACCATATATTGAGCCTTCTTTAAATCTGGAAATTTTAAATGCGTTTGAACATGTTTTTTTGCTGGCCCATGGCAACGCTCACAATCTATTCCATAAATCAAAGTTTTTGTACTCATAAAGTCTTCAACATCCATTCCCATAAAAGTATTATTGTAACTATCCGAACTATTTGTAGTAATGTATCTACTTGAAATATTAGAGCTATGGCATCCAAAACATTCTTTCATTATTTTTCTTCCAAAATCGGCTGTTGCAGCTGAATATGTAGGGCTTGTTGCCCAATTGTTTATAGATTTATAGTAAGAAATAGGTAATTCATAGGCATAATGATTTTTCCAGTAACCACTAGTTTGTGCATGTTTAATTCCAAAAATAATATTAAAAGGGTAAGCCTCAATTTCTTTTTCATTTTTGTACAATACTTGATAAAGAGTATCATTACGTTCTTCCATGACTACTTTAGTGTTTTTGTCATAGATGAAGGTATTATGACCAGTTTTAAAATGGCCTAAAATATTTTCTTTAAGACCAGGCAATGTAGCTTTGAAATGTGAGGTGTGAGTAGCAGATTCATATTGTACTTGATGACATTGAATGCAACTTTCAGAACCTGCATAATCGGTTCCACGAGGGTCAATATATTCATCTGACTTGTTGGTGCAGTTTGTCAACAAAAGGGCTAAAATAGTAATAGCAAAAAGAATCCTTATTTTTTTCATTGGGGTAAATATACTTTTTTCAGCGTAAATCTAAAATATATTTTTATAATTAAAAATAATTGTTAAATAGTTTAGAATATTTCTTTGTTTAGATCTTTATCGTAACTTGTTCTTATACTACAACTGGATAGACAAAGAAAATAGATTTAAAACTTTAGATAACTTCTTTTCGAGATTCATAAATAAATAAAAATGGCAATTCCTGAATATAAATTAGACAATCCGGTTTGGTATTCATTATCTGAAACGCATAAAAATTTTGGAATCGATTCAGGAACTACAAAATTTTATCACCCTGACTATTGCCCTTTCGGAGGGTTTACCTCTTTTGAGACTATTAAAGATGCTATTTCTGAATATGCTGTGTTAGCCAATACCTTTTTTATTATTGGCCAAAAACCTATTATTCCAGAAAATCTAAAATTAAAGAATGAATTGATTTGTTTACAAATGATTATTCATAATCAAATTGATAGTACTGTTGACGATCAAATCGTGAAATTGGGAGATGAACACCTGAATGATTTGTTAGAGTTAGTAAAGATGGTTTACCCAGAGTATTTTAAAAAGAAAACTTATTCATTGGGTAATTATTATGGGATTTACAAAGACAATCAACTCGTTGCTGTAACAGGAGAAAGAATGCAAATGGATCAATTTACTGAAGTGAGTGCTGTAATTACACATCCTGAACACACAGGTAGAGGCTACGCCAAACAATTAGTTGCCCATACTGTTAATACTATTTTTTCTAAAGACAAAATACCCTTTTTACATGTTGCTGAATCCAATATCGGAGCTATTAAGCTGTATGAAAAATTAGGTTTTCAAATTAGAACTAAAATAAGTGTTTGGAATATTGTTAAAAACCAATAGCAAAGTAAATCATTTACACAGAGCTTTTGTTTTAGCTCTAAAGTAATTCACGAGCCTCATACCTTTCAAAAACAAAAGTAATACTAAGTAAATTCAATAGAAATATGGTAAATTATTAATAATCAATCTACTAGATTCATAACAATTTAAAAAAATCAACTTAGCATTTCGAAAAATTATTTGTGATTTTCGTGTTCTTCTAAATCTTTTTGTAAATCTAATTTTCTAAATTCTGGAGATACAAATCCGGTAAAAAGTACAATAATAAGTGTCATACTACCACCAAATACAACTGCAGTAACAGTTCCCATAAGCTTTGCAGTCAATCCACTTTCAAAAGCACCAAGTTCATTAGAAGATCCTACAAATATCGAATTTACTGAAGCTACACGACCTCGCATGTGATCTGGAGTTTTAATTTGTAAAATAGTTTGTCTGATGACCATCGAGATTCCATCGACAACTCCACTAAAAAATAGAGCAGCTAATGAGATCCAAAAACTAGTAGAAAGGCCAAATATAATGATACATAGTCCAAACAAAAAGATAGCGGTTAATAGTTTCATACCAGCATTTTTGTTCAAAGGAACGTAGGCTGCAAAAAACATTGTAATTATGGCTCCAATAGCGGGTGCAGCTCTTAAAACACCAAATCCTTCCGAACCAACTTTCAAAATATCCAAAGCAAAAATAGGCAATAAAGCTACAGCTCCTCCAAACAATACCGCTGCCATATCGAGAGTTAAAGCTCCCAAAATGGTTTTATTGGTGAAAACAAATTTGACTCCTTCTTTTAAACTTTCTAAAACTGGTTCTCCGATTTTTGGATTCAAAATAGGTTTCTTTTCAATTTGAGTTAACATTAATAAAGCAAAAATTGAGCAAGCAAATACAGAGCACATAGCCCAGTGAACGCCAATTAAATTAATAGAAAAACCAGCTACTGCAGGACCTACAACAGACCCTACTTGCCAAACAGAGCTACTCCAAGTGGCAGCGTTTGAATATGCTTTTTTAGGAACAATCAAAGCCAAAAGCGAGAATATAGTAGGACCTAAAAAGGAACGAACAATTCCTCCTAAAAATACTAAGGAATATATAACATATAATATAGTTGTGGTTGGTAATCCATTGGTGACTGTTGGCCAAGTAATTAAAAACAAGCCAAAACTAATTACGGAGAATCCCAAAATACATTTGAGTAAAAGTCCTTTTTTTTCGTTTTGATCGACAATATGACCAGCAAAAAGGGATATGGCAATGGCAGGTATGATTTCCATTAATCCAATAATTCCTAATGATAATGCGCTTTTTGTAATTCGATAAACTTCCCATTCGATGATAACAAATTGCATTGACCAAGCAAAAACCATTGCAAAACGGATTAATAAAAAGGTGTTGAATTCTTTAAATCTCAAGGCTGCGTAAGGGTCATTTTTCTTCTTCATAAATTCTAAATTATTTAATATCTTTTAATCGTAATTGAATGCTCACTTTATCATTCCATTCGTTTTCATCGATGCAATATATGGCTTCAAATTCTTTTTGATTGGTTGTAAATTCTTTTTTGTTTCCTAGCCCAAAGCCAATAGCCGTAAAGCCTTCCGGATTATTTTGCTTTACAAATAACTTTAAATGCTCATCTTCAGAACCTAAAGTTTTGGCATAACCTGTGTCTTTAATTTTTTTGGTTAAAAAAACTGGAGTCATATTTAATGGCCCAAAAGGTTCAAATTGTTTTAGAATTCGAATTAGTTTTGGGCTGATATCTTCAAAATTAATTTCAGCATCGATGGCTATTTCAGGCGTTAAATGATCTGGATGAATAGTTTCCTGAACAATTTTTTCAAATGCATTTTTAAAATTATGATAATTCTCTGCTGCCAAAGTCATTCCAGCAGCATACATGTGTCCTCCAAATTGTTCCAAATGTTCTGAGCAGGCTTCGAGAGCATTGTACACATCAAATCCTTTTACAGATCGTGCTGAAGCTGCATATTTATCACCGCTTTTAGTAAAAACTAAAGTGGGACGATAATATGTTTCTATCAATCGGGACGCTACAATTCCAATAACTCCTTTGTGCCAATCTTCTTGAAAAACCACAGTAGTGAAGTTTTTTTCTTCTTGATTTTGGTTTATTTGTTGAAGTGCTTCTTTGGTAATGAGTTTGTCTAAATCTTTTCGATCAGAATTGTATTGTTCAATTTCGGAAGCAAATTGTTGTGCTTGTTCAAAATTAAATTCGGATAATAATTCTACAGCATGATTCCCGTGTTTAATACGTCCGGCAGCATTGATTCTAGGGGCAATTATAAATACAACATCAGTAATGTCGAGTGTTTTCTTTTTCAGCTGATGTATTAATGCCTTGATTCCAGGTCTTGGTTCTACATTTATAACCTGTAATCCGAAATAAGCCAAAACTCTGTTCTCACCAGTCATTGGTACAATATCAGCTGCTATCGCTGTAGCAACCAAGTCAAGGTATGAAACTAGATCTTCAATAGTTTGATCTCTGTTACTTCCAAGCGCCTGAATGAGTTTGAAACCTACACCACAACCACACAATTCGTCATAGGGATACTGGCAATCTTCCCGCTTTGGATCGAGAACAGCAACGGCATCAGGTAAAGAAGCACCAGGTCTGTGGTGATCACAGATGATAAAATCAATGTTTCGTGCTTTTGCGTAAGCGACATGATCAATGGATTTTATGCCACAATCCAATGCAATTATTAACGAAAATTCATTGTCATCGGCAAAATCAATTCCTGCATAGGAAATCCCATAACCTTCAGCGTACCGATCAGGGATATAAGTAGCAACATTGGGATAAAAACTCTTTAGATACGATGAAACAAGAGATACTGCCGTAGTTCCATCAACATCATAATCACCAAAAACGAGAATGTTTTCACCTTTTTCAATAGCTGATTCAATACGCTCTACAGCTTTGTCCATATCCTTCATTAAGAAAGGATCATGTAAATCGTCTAAAGTAGGGCGGAAAAAATGTTTGGCCTGTTCGAAAGTTTCAATGCCTCTTTGTATCAATAGTGTTGCAACAAATTCTTCTACATTCAAAGCTTGGGCTAAATGTTTTATTTTTTCTTCAGCGGGTTTTGGCTTAAGTGTCCAGCGCATTTTGTGTAGATTTAACCGATTCTTACTATAAAAGAATCGTAGTTTTGTTGAGAATATATAAGGTATTAATTACTTACGACTTAATGCAACTCCTTCAAATTGAATTCCATCCCAACCTAATTTTATAAAATTACGGATATTTTGGTGGTTTGTTCCTTCTGGATCTCCCAAAACTTCTTCAAAATAATAAGCTCCAAAACAAGCCAATGTTTCAGCTTGAGATAAATTGTGCAATTGTGCAAAAGCAAATAATTTGCAAGAACCTGAGTTTTGTCCTGCTTCATTATGTTGAGTTCCATTATCGAAAGTCGTTGGAGTAAAATCGTAATTTTCCTCAATCACTGCGATTGTTTCTGGAAATGTTATTGTGTTTGGTGTTTGTTTTAGTTTGTCTAAAAATTCAGTAATGGTCATGATATATGTATTTATTCTTCTTCTTTTTGGAATTTATTTTTCTTAGCTTCTTTTACAATTGGTTTTCCAGATACGACCACAACAATTTCACCACGTGGTGCTATTTTTTCAAAGTGAGTTAAGACTTCACGAGTAGTGCCTCTAACATTTTCTTCATGCAGTTTTGATAATTCTCTACACACACAAATAACTCGTTCTTCGCCAAAATAGGTTATAAATTCAGCTAATGTTTTGAGTAATTTATGAGGTGAAACATACAAAATCATTGTACGGGTTTCTTCTGCTAATTCCAGATATCTTGTTTGCCTTCCTTTTTTTTCTGGCAGAAAACCTTCAAAAACAAATTTATCATTGGGTAATCCACTATTGACAAGAGCGGGAACAAAAGCTGTTGCTCCTGGCAAACATTCTACGGCAATTCCGTTTTCGATACAAGCGCGGGTTAATAAAAAACCAGGATCTGAAATCGCTGGCGTACCTGCATCCGAAATTAAAGCGATGGTTTCTCCAGCTTTTAATCTTGAGATTAAATTCTCGGTTGTTTTGTGCTCATTATGCATGTGATGGCTGTACATATGTGTGCCAATCTCAAAATGCTTGAGTAATTTTCCACTCGTTCTGGTATCTTCAGCAAGAATTAAATCTACTTCTTTAAGAATCCTAATGGCTCGAAAAGTCATGTCTTCGAGATTGCCAATTGGAGTAGGGACGATATATAATTTTGACATTTTTCTTACTTAAAGATAGTATTTGATAAAATATAATAAATGATTTAATTCTTAAAACGACAAGAATTTTTTCTCTATGATTTCCATAAAACGGTTTTCATAATCTTCCTTTCCTTCCCAATTATTATAATCTGGTTTTACCATTTCATCGATAAAACTTTTAGTTTCTATAAAAGTGTCAAAAGTTATCAATTGGTTAAGAACACGATTGTAATCCTCATTGCTTCCGCCAAATAAATGTTTAACAAATGCAATTCGGTCATTTAAACCAATAGTAATTTCTTTTACCAATTTGTCATTCAGAGTAATGGATTTTGGTTCCTCTTTTTCAAAAGTGGTTTGAGGAGCAGTCGGAATAGGCTCTTGTTCGAATTCAAAAGAAGATTCATTTTTAACTGGTTCCAATTCCTGTTTTTTATCAGATGGAGATACTTTTACAAACTGAGGATCGGAATAATTACCACCAAGAAGATCATCAAATGAAATTTGAACTGCTTCTTTTTTCTTAGGAATTTCAGGTTGTATTGGTTCTATAGCATCAACAATTGGTTCAAATGCTATTTTTTCAGAAACGATTGGCTCTTCAATTGGCGTTGGGTTTTCGATAACTTCAGCAACAATAACTTCGGGTTCTTCCACAGTAGCAATTGGATCGGCAGTAATTTCAGGAGATGAAATTTCTTCTGCTTCAATGTCTATGACATCTTCTTTTACTTCTTCAATTTCGATAGAATCTAAAACTGTATCTTCAATTATTTCTTCTGTTATCGGACTGTCTTCTATAATTGTTTCACTGATTGCAACAGGTTTCTGAAATTCAGGCACTGCCATGTTTTCAAAAAACTCTTTCATTTTCTCTACAACTTCTGCCTGACCAATAGTCGGTTTTGGCTCTCCAAAATGCTCTTCAACAAATCGTAAAACAGCTAGTTTTTCATAGAGTTTTTGTGTTTCCAAATAAAGCTGATTGATGTCAGATTTATTCTTAAGTTGTAAAATTCTATGAGCAATGCTGATTAAATCGGCTTCCAGTTTCTTTTGCATGACTTTTGAAATTATAATGAATATGTGGCTTTAAATAAAATTATTATTTGGCGGCAATGATTAAGGAGGATTAAACTTCTATTTCAATTTTTATTATTGAAATAAGACCTCTCAAATTTTCGAATTGATAAAAATTATCTACTTTTGAAACGAGGTAAAATAGAAGTTTACCCATTCGATTTATTACCCGTTACAAAGTAATAAAAACTATTCATTTTTTAAGGTAGAAAAATACAAAATGTTTCTCGAAAACACAGTAAATCATAAAGAGCAGTTTGGATGGATTGAAGTAATTTGCGGATCCATGTTTTCGGGAAAGACCGAAGAACTTATTCGTAGATTGAAACGAGCTCAATTTGCCAAACAAAAAGTAGAGATTTTTAAACCCGCTATTGATACTCGTTATCATGATGAAATGGTAGTTTCTCACGACAGTAATGAAATTCGTTCTACACCAGTTCCCGCTGCAGCCAACATTGCTATTTTAGCACAGGGCTGTGATGTAGTTGGGATTGATGAAGCACAGTTTTTTGATGACGAAATTGTTACGGTTTGTAATGATCTTGCTAATCAGGGAATTCGCGTTATTGTTGCTGGTTTGGATATGGATTTCAAAGGAAACCCTTTTGGTCCTATGCCAGCTCTAATGGCTACCGCCGAGTATGTTACCAAAGTGCATGCTGTTTGTACGCGAACAGGAAATTTGGCGCATTACAGCTTTAGAAAAACCGATAATGATAAACTCGTAATGCTTGGTGAAACTGAAGAATATGAACCTTTGAGTCGAGCTGCTTATTATCATGCTATGAGGAAAGAGGAAGAGAAATAGTTTGTCTGGAAGCAATTAATACTATTTTTTAGTTTCAATAAAATATAAAATTAACTGCAATAGATTTACAAACTAGAGAAATATCATTTGTTTAAGAGTTGCTTTCTATTCAGAATGAAGAAATTGTAGTTCGTCTAGAAAATTTTCTAAAAAATAAAAGAAACCCTTTCAGAATTTAAATTTTTGAAAGGGTTTCTTTTATTTTTTTAGACTTTTTTTTTAAATAGAAATTAGTAAATCCTTGCTGTCTGTAATTTTTAACAATCCAATTTAGGCAGTTACTGATTCTTATTTTTTAAACTTTTGAAATCCTCGATATACAATCCTTTGGCAGTGTTAGTAGGATTGAATGCAGCAAGATTGTCGATTCTAAAAGATAATGAGGTGTCGGTATTTTTCCCTGTAGTTCGCATAGTTTGCCCAGTAATTAGTTCGAGAGCCTTCTTCAAACATGGGTCATTTACGTTTCCAAACTCAACCAGATTTAAGAAAACAAGATAAGGATTAACTTCGTAATCAGGCGTAATTTTTGTTGGATTTACGTCTTTGTCTTTATTATAATATGAAAAAGTAATAGGTTGCAATTGCCATTTGTGTTTAGTGCTTCTATGAGCATATGAAGCGTAATTATAAGCAGGGGAATCATATAGCGTATTAGATCCTACAAATTTACCTACTGTTTCTTCGCCTATTGTGGTCACGTTAATGTATTTTTTTAAACATTGAATAGTGAGTTCACTGGCAGAAGCCGTTTGAAAACTTACCAAGACATATATTTTTGTCAAAGCAAGGCTGTTGATACTTTCGTTCCTCTGTAAAGTGGGTTCGTTGTCAACCAAGTTGAAAATATTTACTTTATCGGAAAGGTTTTCAAAGCCATCTTCGCTATTGTGTTTGTTATTGAAGTCTAAATAAATATAAGGTTTATTGGTAAAACTTCCGTTAATCATTTGTGCCAAAGCAACTGCAGTTTCTAATGATCCGCCTCCGTTGTATCTTAAATCTAAAACCAATTCGTTAATTCCGTCCGTTTTCATTTTGGCAAAAGCCGCATTCAGTTCGTCATTGTAATCTGACTTGAAACCATTATAAACCAAATAACCAATGTTTTTGCTATCATATACTTTCTTTTCGTAATAAGCAACTGGGTTTTCATCAATTTCGGTTTTGGTTACAGTTACTGTTCCTGCTTTATCTGTGGTTACCAAACCAGTGCTTATAAATTGCACGCTTGCTGCCAAAGTAAGTGTTAGTTGTGTATTGTTTAATTGATCATAATTGCTTGAAGTAAGGGGACTACCATTTAATTTTGTAATAACATCACCTCTTTTCAATCCCGCCAAAGCTGCAGGTGAACCTGGCACAATATAATTAATCAAGGCTACCATATTAATATTTGAAGCGTCTTTAGGGTAAATTCCATAACTAAAACCGCCACTTTTTTCGACTTCGGCAATTTTGGAAGCATACACGACCTCATTACTGTTTTCAATCCAAGAAAATCGGTCAACAGTTCCTCTTTGATATAGGAGCGAATAAAAAAGAGCATCGGGGGTTTTTCCGTTAATAAAATTAGCATAGGTCGTGGTAGAAGCTATTTTGTTATCAGACAAATCGGCAACATTGGGCTGCCAATAATACCAAGAATTCATTGCTTTCCATACAAAATTGTTAATCTCGTCTGGTGTAGTAGTTTTGGTCTCATTAGAATCAGAATCCTTGCTGCAAGAAGTAAAAACCAACCCTACAAGCAACGTTAAAATGACATATTTTAATTTCATTATTATTCAATATTATTTTAAATTAAATTTGTAAACTTTAAAACTCTAAAATTATGAAAAATAGTACATCAAAAACCATCTTTTTACTGCTTTCTTTAGGATGCTTCTTTCTTTTTTCATGTTCTAGACAACTATTAGACATTAAGAACCAAACCTATAAAAGTTATAACAGAAATAGTGAAAAAGGGTATGTAGTTAGTTTTGAGCTGAACAACACTGCTATTATTCCAAAATCGATTGTGATAAATGGTATTGTTCAAAATATTACAAAAGAAAACAAAATTGGTACTACTTACCAAGTAAATGTGATTGCACAAACCACTATGATTCATAACTACCAAGTAAAATTAGAGGAAAAGGAAAACGGAATTTATTTTGAGAAAGATTCGCAACTATTTTTTCAACCAGTGAAATTTAAATTAATCACCAATTAATTCATACTTATCCAAAATGAACATTAAAAGGGGAATAAATAATTAACAAGAATATTTATTTCTACAAAGCATTTATTTTATACTTTTATACATACAAATTAAGTCATAATGGGTTATTGCTTTTTTATTATAAAAACACTATATTCAAATAATGACAACCACTCATTTTTAATTTCAATACCAAAAAGTTAAACCCTTGACTTTATCTATCCCAAAAATCGAAAAAATCCTCCAAGCCAAAAGACTTGGAGACAGTAACGCAATAATTGAAACCATTTCTATCGACAGTCGCTCATTACAAAACAACGATAAAACCATTTTTTTTGCGTTAATCGGAGTTAATAATGATGCGCATTTATACATCCAGGATTTAATTGAAAAAGGTGTTAGGAATTTTGTAGTTGCTTATATTCCCGAAAATCTTCAAGGTAAAGCTAATTTTTTAATTGTAGAAAATACTTTAACAGCTTTACAGCAAATTGCTTCCCATTACCGCAGTCTTTTCACCTTTCCAATTATCGGATTGACTGGAAGCAACGGTAAAACCATCGTAAAAGAATGGCTCAATTTTCTTTTGAGTCCTGATTTTAACATTATCCGAAGTCCAAAAAGTTACAATTCTCAAGTTGGGGTTCCGTTGTCGGTGCTTGCCATCAATGAACAACATAATCTTGGTATTTTCGAAGCTGGAATTTCGACAACTTCTGAAATGGAGAAATTAGAAAAAATCATTCATCCAACCATTGGAATTCTAACCAGTATCGGTTCGGCGCATGATGAAGGATTTGAAAATTTAGAGTCAAAAATTAAAGAAAAAATGTTACTTTTTCAACATTCGGAAGTAGTCATTTATCAAAAAAATAATAGTGTAGAGCAATCTATTCTCCCTGAAACTAACCCTTTTTCTTGGTCTTTTACAGACGAAACAGCCACTGTTTTTGTATCCAAAAAAGAACATACTCACGAACATACAACTATTGAATATACCTATAACCGAACCGTTTCGACTTTGCAAATTCCTTTTGTAGATGATGCTTCATTAGAAAATGTGATTTCATGTCTTTCGGTTTTACTGTATTTGGAATACGATGCCAAAACGATTCAAAACCGAATCGAATTATTGTATCCAATTGAAATGCGTTTGAAAGTAAAAAACGGAATCAATAATTGCAGTCTGATTGATGATAGTTATAGTTCCGATTTTCAGTCATTGAAAATCGCTTTGGATTTCTTAGAAAATCAAAAACAACATCAGAAAAAAACGGTGATTCTATCGGATATTTTTCAAAGTGGATTGTCCAATGAAGCATTATATTCTAAAGTAGCTGAGTTAATTATTTCTAATAAAATCAGTCGTTTTATCGGAATTGGAGAAACGATTTCAACTTTGAAAACAAAGCTTCCTAACGCCTTTTTCTATAAAGATACTAATGAATTTTTAGAGCAACTAGAATCCTTGTCTTTTGAAAATGAAACCATTTTAGTTAAAGGAGCAAGGTCTTTTCAATTTGAAGAAATCGTGTCGGCATTGGCAGAGAAAACACATGAAACGATGTTGGAGATTAATCTCAATGCGATAAGTCATAATTTCAATTTCTTTAAATCAAAACTGAAACCCAGCACGAAAATGATGGCGATGGTAAAAGCATTTGGTTATGGAAGCGGAGGATTTGAAGTTGCAAAATTATTAGAACATCACAAAGTAGATTATTTGGGTGTGGCTTTCGCCGATGAAGGAATATCGCTAAAAACAGCAGGAATCAATTTACCAATTATGGTTTTGAATCCCGAAAGCACCAGCTTTTCGGCTATAATTCAGCATCAGCTTGAACCCGAAATTTATAGTATAAAAGGACTAAATGCCTTTTTGAAAATTGCCGAGCAAAAGAAATTAAAAGACTTTCCGATACATATAAAATTAGATACCGGAATGCATCGATTGGGATTTGAAGCGAACACAATTGATGATTTGATAACTACTTTAAAAGGGAATCAAGCGGTTAAAGTAAAAAGTATTTTGTCTCATTTGGCCACAAGTGATGATTTGAATCACAAAGATTTTGTTCAGTATCAAATTGCCTTATTCGAGAAATTATCTTCGCAATTAATGAACGAATTGCAAATTACCCCTATTCGTCATATTTTGAACACTTCGGGAATTAGTAATTTTCCACAGGCACAATACGATATGGTTCGCTTAGGTATTGGCCTTTATGGAGTTTCCAATGATCCGGAGGAACAAAAATATCTTGAAAATGTAGGTACTTTAAAATCGATTATATCACAAATCAGAACGATTCAAAAAGATGAAAGCGTTGGTTACGGCAGACGATTTATTGCGGGTAGAGAATCAAAAATTGCAACTATTCCTATTGGTTACGCCGATGGTATTGCCCGAAGTTGGGGGAATGGCGTGGGATTTGTAACCATAAAGAATAAAAAAGCCAGCATTCTCGGAAGCGTTTGTATGGATATGCTAATGGTCGATGTTACAGAAATTGATTGCAGAGAAGGCGATGCTGTAATTATTTTTGGCGAAAGCCCAACCGTAACTTATATGGCAGAGCAACTGAAAACGATTCCTTATGAAATCCTTACTAGTATTTCGCAAAGAGTGAAACGCGTTTTTTATAGAGAATAAAATCATTTCAATTATTTGGGCGTGACCCTCCCGAAAAGGTCGGGTCGGGCTTTCCGTTCCCGCTTTTTTATATTTGGCGAAGAAAAATCGCCAAATATAAAAAGAGCTCCACTACAATCCCTCACGCGGAATAAATAAACGAATTTTTCTAATAATAAAATGACAAAATCATATTGAGAAGTAGCAATACAAACACGATTTTGCTTTCAAAAATTAACTATATTCGTAGGAGTTATTAATCTTAAATTTTAATTATATGGGAATGCTTTCAGAATTTAAAGCCTTTGCAATGAAAGGCAACGTAGTTGATCTTGCTATAGGGGTTATCATCGGTGGTGCTTTCGGAAAAATCATAAGCTCATTAATTGAAGATGTAATTACTCCTCTTTTATTAAAGCCAGCATTGTCAGCCGCTAATTTGTCAAAAATAGAAGAGCTTACTGTTTTTGGTGGTGTAAAATACGGAATGTTTATTTCAGCCGTGATTAATTTTATCATCATTGCTTTTGTATTATTCCTTATTATCAAAGGAATTAACGCAGCTAAAAAGAAAGAAGCAGTTGTTGAAGCTCCGCCAGCAGGACCTACACAGGAAGAATTACTTATACAGATTCGTGATTTATTGAAAAGCAATAAAAGTATCTAACTGACTAAGCTTTTGATTTAAAAAATAAAGAGTTCTCGAAATATTCTTTAAAGAGCAGTATAAACTTTGAAACTTAGCAACTCTAAAAAATACCGCTACATTATATATTCTAACCAAACCACTCTCTAAAAGAGTGGTTTTTCTATTTTGTTTGATTTATAACATTTTGTTAATTTTTGTTAACCCCCTTGTTATCTTTTGAAGATTACTTACTTTTGTCCTTCAAAATAGAAATACACAATAAAAATATATAGAATGAAAATAGCAGTTGTAGGTGCTACCGGAATGGTTGGCGAAATCATGTTGAAAGTATTAGAAGAAAGAAATTTTCCATACACAGAATTAATATTAGTTGCTTCTGAAAGATCAGTGGGAAAAGTAATTGAATTCAAAGGGCAAAAACATACTGTAGTAGGATTACAAACTGCTGTGGATATGAAAGCAGATATTGCTTTGTTCTCTGCTGGAGGAGAAACCTCATTACTATGGGCTCCAAAATTTGCTGAAGCAGGAACTACAGTTATTGACAATTCATCTGCTTGGAGAATGGATCCAACCAAAAAATTAGTGGTTCCAGAAATCAATGCTGACCAATTAACAAAAGAAGATAAAATTATTGCTAATCCAAACTGTTCGACTATTCAAATGGTATTGGCTTTGGCTCCGTTACACAAAAAATACAATGTAAAACGTGTAATTGTTTCAACTTACCAATCTATCACTGGGACTGGTGTAAAAGCGGTTCAGCAATTCGAAAATGAAGTGGCTGGAATAGAAGGCGACATGGTTTACAAATACAAAATCAACAGAAACTGTATTCCACAATGTGATAGCTTTGAAGATAATGGATACACTAAAGAAGAGATGAAATTGGTTAAAGAAACCAAAAAAATCTTAAGCGATGATAGTATCAAAGTTACTGCTACTGCTGTTCGTGTACCTGTTGTTGGTGGACATAGTGAAGCAGTAAATGTTGAATTCAGTAATGATTTTGATGTAAACGATGTAAGAACTATTTTGAGTCAAACTGCTGGTATTGTAGTTCAAGATAATTTAGACACTTTTACATACCCAATGCCAAGATATGCTGAAGGCAAAAATGATGTTTTCGTAGGTAGAATTCGTCGTGACGAAAGCCAGGATAACACATTGAATATGTGGATTGTTGCTGATAACTTAAGAAAAGGTGCTGCAACAAATACGATTCAAATTGCTGAATACTTAATAGCTTCAAAATTGGTTTAATCCTTTTTTACAATTTAATAACTACAAAAACTACAACTTTAAACAGTTGTAGTTTTTTTGTTTTACTACCTTTGCGATGATGAAAAGGAAACAACTCATAATAAATCTCTCTTTAGTCGTTGCAGTATTGTTCTCGATACTGTTTCAATCTTTTGATAGTATTGGGCATCTTCAAGAGAAGTTTTCTGAGAAACAATGTCATCACGCCTATAATTCCAGTTCTGAATTTACCCATCAACATCACAGTTTTGATCATTGTTATGTTTGTCAATTTGGTTTCAGCAGTTTTATAACTCCAATAAAATATTCCTACGCATTTTTAGCTGGGAATTATAATATCCCCTATTTCTCTACATACGCCGAATCTATTTTTTCATTTTCGGGCAGTTTGTATTCCCATCGTGGTCCCCCAAATTGTATTTAAATAACCATTTTTTGGGTTATTCCATTTTTAAATTTAAGCACTTATGTACTGACAATTTTCTTTGTTGAAAAATTGTCGGATGCTTTATTATTTACAAAATCACTTTCTGTCATTTGCTACTTTTCTATAAAGAGCTTTGATCAGAGATAATACAATTATTTAAATGAAAAAATATATAGTAGCTCTATTACTAGGGCTTAGCAGTTTTTTACAAGCACAAAATTCAATCTCTGGAAAAGTAACTAATTCTCAAAATAACCCTTTAGCGGGAGTTATAGTTGATGCTCCAGAACTACATAAATCCACAAAAACAGATGAAAATGGGTTGTATACTTTGACTCAATTGCCTAATGGCGATGTAACTCTTGCGTTTTCATTCGTGGGATTTGCATCTCAAAACCAACGAGTAGTAAAAGTTCAAAATACACCAATACTTGATGTGGTTTTAGAAGAAATGGCTTTTCAAATGGATGAAGTTATAGTGTCTACCCCTTTCTCAAAATTACAATCACAAAATGTAATGAAAGTTGATAGACAAAGTATCAAATCGATGCACGAAAAAGGAAGTGCAACTTTAATAGAAGGATTAGCTACTATTCCTGGAGTCTCTCAAGTTTCTACAGGAACTTCTATTGGTAAACCAGTAATTCGAGGGCTAAGCGGTAACCGAGTTTTGGTCTACAGCCAAGGTGTTCGAATAGAAAATCAGCAGTTTGGTGATGAACATGGTTTGGGCTTAAATGATGCTGGTGTAGAAAATGTCGAAGTAATCAAAGGACCTGCTTCTTTATTGTACGGTTCTGATGCGTTAGGTGGTGTTTTATTTTTTAATCCCGAAAAATTTGCTGCTGCCAATACTTTTCAAGGAGATTTTGGACAAAGATTATTTTCGAATACTCTTGGAAGTAATACTACTTTGGGTTTAAAAGCATCTACCGATAATTGGAAATATTTAATTCGTGGAGCATACACAACTCAATCTGATTATAAAATTCCAGACGGAGATCGTGTTACTAATACTCGTTATCAAGAAATGGATTTCAAAGCTGGAATTGGGTATAGTAATGCCAAATTCTCCAGTGTTTTGAGATATAATTACAACAATTTAGATCTTGGAATTCCAGAAGAAGGTATTGCAGATCAAACGACTTCCAAGAAAACGGCTTTTCCAAAACAAGGGGTTTATAATAATTTATTCTCTTTGAATAATACTTTGTTTTTTAGTAATTCTAAAATGGATGTAAATTTGGGTTACATCAGAAATGATCGTAATGAGTTTGAAGACAGTAATGTTGCCGTTTTACACATGATTTTGAATACTTTCGATTATAACGTCAAATATTATTTGCCTACTTTAGGGAAGTTTGAAACTATTGTTGGTGTTCAAGGAATGTCTCAACAAAATAAAAATCTTGGTGAAGAATATTTAATTCCAAATGCTGTAACCAATGATTTTGGAATATTTGGAACAGGAATTTATAGTTGGGGTTCTAATTCATTACAAGCAGGAATTCGTTTTGATAACAGACATTTAGTTTCTGATGAGCATGGAATTATTGATGAAGAAGGTTATTTTGAAGCTCTTGATAAAAAATACGATAGTTTCAATGCTTCATTGGGTTATAAAACCGATTTAGCAACTGATTTAACTTTTCGTTTGAATGCTGCAACTGGTTTCAGAGCACCAAACTTAGCTGAGTTATCGTCTAATGGTATTCATGAAGGTACTTTTCGATATGAAGTTGGGAATCCTAATTTGAAAACGGAGCAAAACCTACAAACTGATTTAGATTTAGAATATAAAATCAGTCATTTTGAGTTTAGCGTAAGTGGTTTTTACAATCATATCAACGATTATATTTATGCTGCTCCTTCTGGAGAAGAACTTGATGGAGTGAAAGTATATGATTACATTCAAAACAATGCAAATTTATATGGTGGAGAAGTTGCCTTGCATATTCATCCGCATCCTTTGGATTGGTTGCATTTTGAAACAAGCTTTTCTACAGTAACTGGAAAATTACAAAGTGGAGGCTTTTTGCCTCAAATTCCAGCAAACAATTGGAATAATACTTTAAAAACAGATTTTATCCTTGGCAAATGGCTTGAAGATGGATTCGCAACTTTGAATGTTTCAACCACTTTTAGCCAAAATAATGTAAGTGGTTATGATATTTCTTCAGATGGTTATACATTACTAAATATGGGTTTTGGTGGAAAAGTAAAATTTGGAAAAACCGCTTTTGATATCAACTTGAACGGAAATAATTTACTAAACAAAACCTATGTTCCACATTTGTCACGTTTGGCAACGGCAGGGATTCCCAATATAGGAATCAATGGTGTTTTAGGAATTGCTTTTAAATTCTAAATTGAAATATTTAAAAAAAGAAAACCCCAATACCATTTTGCTATTGGGGTTTATTTTTAATATTCAATTTTTCCAATTTGCCTCATAATTCGAACAATTTTTGCTTTTCTATTGTTGATGTAGGATGAGGAACTAGTTGCTTTAAATCTTCTTGGATTTGGTAAAATAGCTGCGATTCCAGCCGCTTGTTGCATCGTTAAACTAGATGCATCTTTACGATACCAATGTTCTGTTGCGGCATAAGCTCCGTAAACACCATCGCCCATTTCGATACTATTGAGATAGACCTCCATGATGCGTTCTTTGCCCCAAATGAGCTCTATTAAAACAGTAAAATAAGCTTCGAGACCTTTACGAAGGTAACTACGTCCTTGCCAAAGAAAAACATTTTTGGCCGTTTGTTGTGAAATAGTACTTCCTCCTTTTATTTTTCGCCCTCTTTCATTGCTTTTATAGGCTTTTTGCATGGCGATAAAATCAAAACCATTATGAGTTAAAAAAGTTCCGTCTTCACTAGCGATTACGGCTTTTTGTAAATTCATAGAAATTTTTTCGATTGGTTCCCAATTGTGACTAAAATGATTTTCCTTATTCGCTCCGTTGTTTTCAAAATAACGCATTACCATTAAAGGTGTGAATGGAACGGGTACAAATTTAAAAAGGACTACAGAGGCTATTGAAAGTCCAAAAAACCACAACAACACTTTTAATAAAAACCATTTTACTTTGGTCATAAAACTTCCCGATTTTTTTTTCACGGGCTTCTTAGTTGTTGTTTTTTTTGGTGTTATTTTGGTTGCCATTTTTTTATACTAAATCTGCTAATTCTGTTCCTATTATACTGCCTATTGCTACTCCCATACCGCCAAGACGAACGCCACAATACACGTTTTCAGACAGTTGCTCCACAATAGGTTTTTTGCTGTTACCAATGCCCATGATTCCGCTCCAGCGGTGTTCAATTTGAACTTCTTGGTTGGGCAAAATTACTTTTTTTAATAAGTCTTCCAATTTTTTTTGCACAATTTCTGTTTGACCAAATTCAGTTGTATTTTCAGCTTCAAAATCTAGGTTTCGTCCACCACCAAGCAATATTCGGTTGCCTATGTTTCTAAAATAATAATAGCCTTTGTCTAAATGAAATGTTCCTTTAATGTCAAGATTTGGAATGGGTTCTGTGATAATAACCTGAGCTCTTGCTGGTTTTACAGCTCCTTCGGTTAGTTTGTTGGCAAAACCATTAGTAGCAAACAATAATTTTTTGGTAGTGAAACTAAAATCTCCCAAAGCAACTTCAACACTGTTTTCGTTATCTATATAGGAAGTAAGCGTTTGTTGGTTCAGAATTAAAATATCTTGTGCAATGGCTTCCTTCAATAAGGCCTGCATCATATTTCCAGTGTCTATTTGAGCTTCAAAAGGATTGAAAATTAAATATTCGTTGATACCTCCAAAACCAAAACGGTCTACTTCTTTAGCAAATACATCAGTTTTAAAAAGAGGCTTTAAAATGGAATTAATAAAAGGCAATTTATTGGAACACTCTGAAAAACTGCTTTCATCCTCTTTCAAAAACAATTCATAACCTCCGTAAGGTTTGAAATCTATTGTGGAATCACCAAGGCGTTTTCTTAATAATTGGAGTCCACTCCATCTTTTTTGGATGAGTTGAATAACCTCTTCTTCTGTATGAGATTTTAAATCATCTATGATCTCAGAAATACTACCAAAACAAGCAAATCCAGCGTTTTTAGTACTGGCTCCCTGTGGCAACATACCTTTTTCAAGAATTAATATTTTACTATCTGGATATTTTTCGCGCAAGCGCAACGCTGTATGTAACCCAACAATACCACTGCCAATAATAGTGTAATCTATCTGGCTGAACCAATTTTTCAATTCCCAATAGCTTAGTTGCATCTGCTTTTTTTTATAAAATTAAATAAATTTTTCAGTTTTCAAATGTTATCAATTTAATATATGACCAAGATTGCTAACTTTTAAAATATATTATTATTTCCAATGGAATATGATTTGGCATCATAATTGTGAAGTAAATGAAGGTTTTATGTAAAAGATTTTTCTTTCGTTAGACGAAATCTGAAGCCTAAATATAAAAATTGAATTAAAATATTTTGTTATGTTTGAAAATATTGATGAGCTCATAGAAGTAAATATGAAGCTATTGTATGCATCAAAATCCCAATATATGATGCGTATAAATTTCAAGGACGAATACGGTTTTAATCTGAAAAATTCCAAAGCTTTTGCTGATGTATTAGTTAAAAAAGGACTTGTTATATTGGAATGTGATCAAGGATTTCGATGTGATTTAACAGATTTAGGCAGACAAATTTATGCGAATGGAGGATGGTTAAAGTATATGCGAACCGTTGAACCTTTTTCAAAAGTCAATACAACGGTTACAATCAATTCTGAAGCAAAAAAAACAAAACAATCATTTATGAAAAAAATAATGATTGCCAGCATAATTATAGTGGTATTATGCTTTTTTGTAACCTTAATTACAATTGAAATATTCCATAAATAATAAATTATTTACATTCTTTTTCAGCAATAAAAAGCATCAGTTCTTTTAAGTTTTTTTTAAGTGCAACTACTTGTTCGAATTGATAATTATATTGCTATATTTGAAAACTGAACATATATTTTCAATAATTATGAAAAAAACACTCTTTTTAATGCTAACAATGATGGGTTTAACGGCAAGTGCTCAAAATGTAATGACTCCAGAATTACTTTGGAAATTAGGACGAATTTCTCCCTTAGGAATTTCTAAAGATGGCAAAAATATTGTCTATAAAGTATCAACTCCTTCAATCGAAGAAAACAAATCCAGTTCTAAATATTATACGGTTGCAATTACTGGTGGTACAGCAGTTGAAATTACGGATACAAAAGAAATTCTAGCAGATAAAAATGTCTCTGCAGATGGAAAATATTTGGTTTATAATGAAGAAGTAAAAATCGATAAGGTATTAGGAAAAGACTATTACCCTGATTTGGACAAATCCAATGTTCAAATTTATAATGGTTTGGATTATCGCCATTGGGACACTTGGAACGAGGGTAAATTCAATCACGTTTTTTACAAAGAGAATAAAGAAGGAGCTAAAGGAATTGATATCCTAAAAGGAGAAAATTTTGATAGTCCGCAAAAACCTTTTGGTGGTGATGAAGATTATATTTGGTCACCAGACAGCAAAAGTATTGTATATGTATCCAAGAAAAAAGCTGGAACACAATACGCTCTTTCTACAGACACTAATATATTTGAATACAATCTGGAATCTGGAAAAACGGTAAATAGATCTGAAGGAAATTTGGGTTATGATACTGCTCCTCAATTTTCACCATCTGGAGATTTGACTTGGTTGCAAATGAAACGTGACGGATATGAATCAGATAAAAATGATTTAGTGGTTAGTTTCAAAGGAATGACAATGAATCTAACAGCCAATTGGGATGGAACTGTAGAACAATTTATGTGGGCTAAAGACGGGCGAAAAATTTATTTTATAGCTCCAATTGATGGAACAAGACAATTGTTTGAAGTGAATTTTCCAGGAATGACCAAAATAGCTGTTCAAGTTCGCCAAGTATCAAATGGTGATTTTGATGTGAGTGATATGATTGGTATTTCGGGTGATGATTTCATCGTTACAAGAACCGATATGAATCATGCAGCAGAAATTTTCTCTTATAATTTGAAGAAAAACACTTGGAAACAATTATCTAACGTGAATACAATAACTTATGCTTCATTACAAATGGGGAAAGTTGAAAGACGTTACGTTACTACTACCGATGGTAAAAAAATGATGGTTTGGGTAGCTTTACCTCCTAATTTTGATGCTTCCAAAAAATACCCAACATTATTGTTTTGTCAAGGTGGACCACAATCTCCATTGACTCAATCGTACTCTTTTAGATGGAATTTTCAGTTAATGGCTGCTAACGGATATATTGTTGTTGCACCAAATCGTCGTGGAATGCAAGGTCATGGTGTAGAATGGAATGAGCAAATTAGTAAAGATTGGGGTGGACAAGTAATGAACGATTATCTTTCGGCAATTGATGATGTGGCCAAAGAAAGCTATGTAGATAAAACTCGTTTAGGATGCATTGGCGCTAGCTATGGAGGATATTCAGTATTTTATTTAGCGGGTATTCATAATAATAGATTCAAAACATTTATTGCTCATGACGGAGTTTTCAATACACAAAGTATGTTTGGAACCACCGAAGAAGTTTTCTTTAATAATTGGGATTTTGGTGGTCCTTACTGGGAAAAAGGCAATGCTGTAGCACAAAAAGCGTACAATGAGTTTAACCCAATCAATCACGTGCAAAACTGGAATACACCTATTTTGATTATTCAAGGTGGAATTGATTTTAGAGTACCAATAGGACAAGGACAAGAAGCTTTTCAAGCGGCTCAGATGAGAGGAATAAAAAGCAGATTGTTATATTTCCCAGAAGAAAATCACTGGGTTTTACATCCTCAAAATGCTCAAGTTTGGCAAAAAGAGTTTTACAAATGGCTTAAGGAAACCTTGTAATTCTTAAATTGATTGATATTTTTGTAACAATATTTATCTTTTTGTTACATATTACAAAACCTTAACCTATTTTAAAATGTATAAATTGCCCATTAAATCGTTTTTCATTGCAACAACCTTACTAGTTGGGATGAATACTATGACTGCTCAAGACGGGCTAGTCAACTCATTGAAAGTAAATGCTAGTGCAAAAAGTGTTGAAAGTTTTCAGTTTACCGATGTAATTAACTTAGAAAATACTTCTATCAAAAATCAAGGTTCTTCAGGAACTTGTTGGAGTTATTCTACTAATTCCTTTTTAGAATCTGAAATGATTAGATTAGGAAAACAACCAGTAGAATTATCTCAAGTATTCTCGGCTCGAAATGCTTATGTAGAAAAAGGAAAAAACTACGTACGTATGCATGGAGCTGTAACTTTGGGTGACGGAGGAGAATTACATGATGTAATAAATATGTACAAAAAATACGGAGCGGTGCCTCAATCAGTGTACACAGGTTTAAACTACGGTACATCCAAAAATAAATTTGCAGAAATGGCTTCATTAACAGAAGCAATGCTGGCTGCAGTTGTAAAAAATCCAAATGGAGAATTAACTCCAAACTGGGAAAAAGCGTATGCTGCTGTAATTGATTCTTATTTAGGTCAGGTTCCGGAAAATTTTACATACAAAGGAAAAAACTATACCCCTCAAAGTTTTGCTAAAGAAGTAGTAGGAATTAATCCAGACGAATATGTTGAATTTGCATCTTATGCTAATCAGCCATATTATTCTAAAACAATGATGATGGTTCCTGACAACTGGTCATTTGATTTGGTTTATAATATCAAAATGAACGATATGACTAACATCATTGACAACGCTTTGAAAAATGGTTATACTGTAGCCTGGGCGTCAGATGTAAGTGAAAAAAGTTTTAGCTGGAAAAATGGTGTTGCTTATGTTCCAATCAAAAAATTTGACGACATGACTGCTGATGAGAAAGAGAATATGTTCAACGGTCCAAAACAAGAATTGGAAATCACCGAAGAAATTCGTCAAAAAGCCTTCGACAATTACCAAACTACAGATGATCACGCTATGCATATCGTTGGTATTGCCAAAGATCAAATGGGCAAAGAATATTATATTGTAAAAAATTCTTGGGGAGCTACAAATGATTACAAAGGCTATTTGTATGTGAGTAAGAATTTTGTAAAATACAAAACAACTTCATTTATGGTAAATAAAGGAGGAGTTCCAACTGATATAGTTAAGAAAATCGGAGCTTAATAAAAATTAAATCCACAATACTGAATAAGCCGTCTCAACCTGAGACGGCTTATTTTTTTATATTAAGAAAAACTAAAAACCCTTAACTTTATTATTTCTTATTTAGAAGTAAAAAGAAAGACAGTATTTCTTTATTAGGATTTACGATTGCGATTAAGCTCAGGTCTAAAAATAAATTGCACAACTATCAAGGACTAAAATTTACAAAACAACGTTATATAATTTATGGAGAGTAAAAAAAGTTATACACCTATTAAAGTACTTTTAAGTTACGTTGCATTGTTAGCATTGGTCGTTACTGTAGGTTGGATTTTATATTCTGAAAATGTAGTTTATAACAAACTGGAAGATAAAATTGCTTTCGAAAAAACTAAGATTTTAAAAGTCAGTAAACTTTTTTCCAATATTTATAAAACAGAAAGTTTAGCACGAAAAACGATTCAAACGAATTCTCAAAAAGATTTTAAAAGTTATCTTATTGAAACCGATTCCTTAAAATCAAGAATTGACACACTAAAACAAATTGTTACAACACAATATCAAAAGACTTTATTAGATAGTGTAA